>JAWWBN010000113.1:0-11294 GCA_033720955.1 Thermoanaerobaculia bacterium
CCGCCGGCCCCACCCGCCACTCGCGGCCGACCTCGACGGCGAGCGGCTGACCCGTCGCCGACGGCCAGCCGGGCAGGATGCGGAGACGGTAGCGCCGGCCCTCGACGAGGGGCGGTCCCAGGGCGCGGCGCGGGGCGACCCCGCGCTTGATCCGGCCGGGGTGGAAGAGGAGGGTGAGCCGGGTGTGGTCGGGATCCCAGAGACCGCCCGGGACCTCGACGAAGGCCAGCGGCACCTGCGCGCCCGTGTCGTCCTCCAGCCGCACGAAGCGGGGTGCGAGGTCGGGTCGCATGGGGGTAGAGAAGTGGACGTAGGCGCGCAGGAGGTTGGCCGGAACGCTCTCCCGGGCGGGGTGGACGGCGATCACCTCGGGCGCACCGGGGATCTCCCCGGGGGCCCGGAAACGGATCTCCACCGGCTCCGTCCCCTGGTCGTCGGCCCCGGCGAGACGGAGCAGCGCCGCCGGGCGGAAGGTCGCCCGGTAGGAGTCTCCGGGGAGAAGCGGCAACCGGGGGCGGAAGAGGAGCCGCCGACCCTCGAGGCCGGTCGAGCCGAAGAGCGGGGGCCCCTGCGGCTCCGCCGCTGCGGCGGCCTCGGTCCGCACCGTGAGAGCCCGGCTCCGGGAGAGGTCGCCGGCGTCCCGGGCGGCCAGGAGCGCGGCGATCGCGCCGGGCAGCTCCACCGCCACGCAGCTCCCCTGCTCGCAGGCCACCACCCGGGGCTCCATCGGGGCGGGCGCCGCCGCCGCGAGCGGGTCCCGCCCGGCCAGGAGGCCCACCAGAAGGACGGTCGTCCGCAGACGCGGGAACCGGTCGCCGTTCAGCGCAGCCGGTCCACCGGCATCGCCGTCAGGTCGAGACGCCCGTTCGGCGCGCGCTGGAGCAACGCCACCAGGGTGTCGCCGTAGTTGTCGATCTGCTGGATCCCGGCCGCCGCGCGAGCGGTGTAGGGGACGCCGGCGGTGTAGGCGGTCACCTCGGAGGTGATTGCCGGGTGCCGGCCGAGATCGGCCGGGTCGAAGGTCATGAGGGGGAGCATGCTGTTCGACATGAGGATCCTCGGCGTCTCTCCGATCCTGACCTCGATCATGTCGATCGGGGCGTTGCCGAAGCCGAACTCCGCCAGGGTGGTTCCCCGGACGTGGGCGCCGTCCGCGAGGTCGGCCAGCGGAAAGGTCACCAGGGGGGTGCAGAGGTAGGAGGCCAGCAGGTGTGGCCTGTCTCCGATGGTGTACGGGAGGAAGGTGCGGATCGGCGCGTGGGTTTCGTACTCGCCGTGGGCGCCGTGGAAGATCTCGAGGGTGGTGGCGCGGGCCGTGCCCCGGCCCAGGGGGTAGGGGAGTCGCCAGAGGCTGGCGGCGAACTCCTCGTTGGAGAGCCCGGTCACCAGGATGCCCTCCTCGGTCCACGCGAGGTCGGTGATGGCGTCGGCCCGCAACGAGACCCCGGTCTTCCACCGGTGGGACTTCTCGGGCTCCACCGGGTTGGGCAGGTCGGCGCGCTGGAAGGGCACGTCGTCCAGAGGGACGTCGTCGATCTGGCCGTCGGGAGAGATCCGCACCAGGAGCGTGGCGTCGGCCACGTCGTTGGGCATCTCGTAGAGCGAGCTCCAAGCCTGCCGACCCCGGGAGACGGCGAGGAAGTGGTTCTTCGACAGCGGATGGACGGCGAGGTCGTGGATCAGGACCTCGTCCGGCGAAGCTCCCATCCGGGCGGCCAGCTTGCCCTCGATGTCCCGGATTCGCAGCGGCTTCTCTACCTCGCCACGGGGCTCCTCGCCGGCGAGGGCCAGAGCCCAGACCGCTCCCGCCTTGGAGTCGCCCACGAGCAGGGTGCCGTCCGGGGCGAACTCGAGAACGCTCATCGACCGGATCGCCGGCCGGCCCCGCTGGAAGGCGTCGGTGGATGGATCGGCCCCGGCCGCGCCGTCGGCGACGGGTGCGAGGAGAAGGGGAAGCAGGCAGGCGAGGGTGCGGCCGCGCGGCATGGGGGTCTCCTTTCGGGATCGTCGTGTCCGCCCGATGGTACGGCGTGGGGCGGGCTCCGGTTGCGGTCGGCGCGGACGCGGGCTCGCTAGGATCGCGCCGATGTCGCTCCCCGGCCGGATCGTCGGCCTCGCCCGAGCCGCCCTCCTCGTGACCCTGGCCGCGCCGACGGCGGGGTCTGCGGAGACGGTCGCGGTGCGCTCGCCCGAGGACGACCGGACCCTGGCCGAGGCGCTGCGGGCGAGCCCCGTGCTCTCGCTTCTCGTCCCGAGAATCGACGGCCTGCGGGTGGAGCTGGGACCCGAGGCGACCGGCGACGTCGAGATCGTGGTCAGCCGATGGCCCGTGCCGCGGGAGATCGTGGACCGGTTGGCGGTTCTTCCCGTGGAGCTCGGAGAGGAGGGGTTCGCGCTGGACGGCACGGCCTACCGACTGCCCGGCCAGGCGCTGGCGGTGCGGATTCCCGGGGAGGGCCGCTCCCTGTGGCTGGTCACCGGGCGGGACCCGGAGCGGGTCGCCGGGCTCGCCGGATCGGTGCTGCTCACGGCCTCGCAGGCGGTCCGGGAGAGGGTGAGGGGGGTCGAGCCTTTCGACTACCTGGTCTACGAGACGCGCTACCTGGAGCGGCGGGGCTTCTGGCGGCCCGGGGCGTCGTCCGGGGCGATGGCGGTGGATCGCGAGCGCGAGGTGGACCGGATGGCCGAGCGCGACCGCGCGTGGGCGTCGCTGGTGGCCCTGCCGGGCCGCCACGTCGTCCTCTGGGTCCCCCCGGATCGGCGGGGCGACCCGGAGCTTGCCGACCTGGCCCGCGCCCTCGACCGGGCGGCGGCGGAGATGGCCCCCCGGGTGCCGGGAACCCTGGAGCGGCCGGTGGAGGTGGTGGTGGAGCGCGACTACGAGAGCCTGGGCCGCGCCTTCGGCCGGGTCGCGGAAGCCGTGGTGCCCGAGCCTCCGGCCGCGGCGAAGGGGGACCTCCACCTGGTGTTCCACCCCGGCGATCTCGACGCCTACCGGTACGGGCTGGCCTGTGTCCTCGTCGGACGGGCCGGGCTCGAGCCGCCGCCCTGGCTCGCCGACGGAGCCGCTCTCTGGCTGGCCGGGGGCTGGTACGGCCGCGGCTGGCGGAGCTATCTCGACCCGTTCGTCGCGGCGCGGGTGCTGCCGGAGGCGGCCGAGCTGCTCGCCGCCGAGCGACAGGCCGGAGGGTCTGCGGTGATCTGGCCGGTCGCGGCCGCCGCGGTCGTGGACAGGCTCCCCGGCGACGATCTTCGGGCGAAGCTGGCCGGCGGGCCGGTGGCGGCGCGGGTCGAGGAGGCGCTCGCCCGGCTCGTCGCCCGGCCCCTCCCGCCGCCGGCGCCTCCGCGAGCGGCCGGCGGCCCCGAGGACCGTTGGCGGGGCGTCTCCCTGGCCATGACGCCGGGCATCGAGAACGCCTACCACGGCGCGGGCGTCGATCTGCAGCTCGCCCGTTTCGCCGCCCTGGGCGCGAACGCGGTGGCGGTGATGCCCTACGCCTTCCAGCGCGGGCCCCGGGAGCCCGCGATCCGGGTCCTCCATGGGGAGCCGGGCGACGAGAACGACGCCGGGCTGATCCACGCCGCTCGGCGAGCTCGCGCGCGGGGCTTTCGGGTGCTGTGGAAACCGCACCTCTGGGTGTCCGGAAGCTGGCCGGGCGAGATCGAGATGGGGTCGGAGGGCGACTGGCGATCGTGGTGGCGCAGCTACCGTCGCTATGTCGTCCACCAGGCGGTGCTCGCCCGCTTCGCCGGCGCCGAGCTCTTCGCCCTCGGCGCCGAGCTGGGCGGCACCGTGGCCCGGGAGGAGCCGTGGCGCGACCTCGTCGCCTCGGTGCGCCGCCTCTTCCCGGGTCGGCTGACCTATGCCGCGAACTGGTGGAACGACTTCGAGCGGGTCGGCTTCTGGGACGCCCTGGACCTGATCGGCGTGGACGCCTACTTCCCGCTGGCCGAGAGCGAGGAGGCCGGAAGGGAGGAGCTGGCGAGGGGCGCGCGCGAGGTGACCGCGCGGCTGGCCGAGGCCGCCCGCCGCCACCGTCGTCCGATGCTGTTGACGGAGCTCGGCTACGCCGCCCGTCGGGGCGCCTGGGTCCAGCCGCACGAGGAGGGCGGGGTCCTCGACGAGGCCGACCAGCGTCTCGCGTACGAGGTCTTCCTCGAGAACCTGGGGCGGCCGGAGTGGCTGGCCGGTGTCTTCGTGTGGAAGGCCTTCAGCCATCCGCGGGTGGACCGTGGCGGAGAGGCGCCGGATTTCCGCTTCCTGTCGCGACCCGCCGAGGAGCCGATCGCGGCCTACTTCGCGGACGGGGGGAGGCCGGAGGCCCCCGGGGGGGCGGCGCCCCCGCCGGACCGCTGACCGCCGGCGGGACGGCGGAGGGTGAGGGCGACCCCGCCCAGGATCAGCACCGAGGCGACGACGAGCCGCGGGGTGACCTCCTCGGCCAGGAAGAGGACGCCGCCGCCGGCCGCCAGGACGGGCACGGCGAGCTGTACGGTGGACGCCAGGGTGGCGCTCAGACCGCCGAGTGCGGCGTACCAGATGGCGTAGCCGACGCCCGAGGCCAGGGCCCCGGAGATCACCGCCAGGACCGCCCCGCGGGGGCTCGCCTCGGCCTGGCCGGCGAAGACCACCGTCGTCGCGGCGGCCAGGGGGAGGCTGCGCAGGAAGTTCCCCACGGTGGCGGCGAGCGGGCGCGCCGCGCTCCGGCCCCGCAGGGAGTAGAGGCCCCAGGCGACGCCGGCTGCGGTCATCAGTGCGGCTCCGGCCGGGTCGGGTGCCGCCAGACCGGGCAGCACCAGGTAGACCAGCCCGCCGAGCGCCGCCACCAGCCCCAGCCACTGCGCCGGATGGGGGCGCTCACCGGCCGAGAGGGCGGCGATCAGCATCGTGGCCTGGACCGCCCCGAAGAGGATCAGGGCGCCGGTGCCGGCGGAGAGGGTGTCGTAGGCGAAGGAGAAGGGAGCCGCGTAGAGGAAGAGAAGGACCGCCGAGGGCCAGCGCCCCGCCCGTCCGCCCCGGCGTCCGCCGGAGAGCCGTAGAAGCAGCAGGAGGGCCGCCGCGCCGGAGAGCAGTCGGAGCGAGGTGAAGCTCGCCGCGTCGATCGCGCGCTCGCCGAGGGCGGCGCGGCAGAGCAGCGAGTTGGCGGCGAAGCCGGTCAGTGCCAGGGCCGTCAGGAGGGCGACGCGCCAGGGCGCGAGCCCGGTCCCCGGGGCTCCGGATCGGGTCGTTTCCAGGGCGCCGCGCTCCTAGGCGTAGCCTACGCGGACGGAGGTCTGGCGCTGAAGCGGGCGTTTGGAGAAGCCGCCCCGGAGCTCGAGCACCTCGAGCACCGCCCACGGCAGGGTCTCGCCGTCGAGGGCCGAACGCGTCGCCTCGACGGCTGCCGCGACCGCGGCGTCGTGCGCTGCGCACGACACCCCCCATAAGGTCCCCATCTCTCCGCCGCCGCTCGAGATGATCTCCATGCTCTCTGCCTCCGGGATGCGCCCGACGCGGGGGCGTCAGCCGATCTCGGGACGCGGCCGGGCCGCGGCGATCGGGGTCCACGCGCGAGCTGGGTTGGGTCCACTATACCGCTCGTCGGGCGCCGCGCCCGAGGGCCGCAGGCTGCGGCGCCCTGTGGCGCGGGTCATTGCCGAGTGGTCAAAAAGGGCATAAACTAATTGGGGTTTTTTCTGTTCTTCCCCCGGGAGCGGCTCGCACCTTCGAAGCAGTAGGGCCGCTGCGTCTTCGATCGTGGCCACCGCACCCTACTTCGTCATCAGCCCCAACACGGTGCTGAGCGTGCTGGGTCTCCTCCACGGTCCGGACCGGGCGGTCCCGACGCCGGCGGAAGACTGGCGGGAGGCCGTCGTCGACGTCGTCGTTCCGGCGCTCAACGAGGAGGACAACATCGCGCTCTGCCTGGCCTCGGTCGCCCGGCAGACGATGCGGCCGCGTCGCATCCTGGTGGTGGACGACGGCAGCTCCGACCGGACTCTGCAGCGCGCCATCGCCTACAGCGAGGCCGCCGGGATGGAGCTGATCCCGATCCACCGCAAGAAGCCGATCGGCAAGACGCCGACCATCAAGCGGCAGGCCCGCGAGCTCGACTCGGACGTCGAGTTCATCCTGGACGCCGACACGGTGCTCGAGTCGGAGAACTACATCGAGCGCACCGTCCAGGAGCTCTACCAGGGCATCGGAATCGCGTCGGCCTGCGGGGTGGTGCTGCCGCTGCGGACCCGGGATCGGAAGCGCCTCCTCGACGATCCCGTGATCCGCGCGAGCTGCCCCCAGATCCCCAGCCACACCGACCCGAGCTGGGGGCAGCGGCTGGACCGGGCGATCACCAATCTCTATCGCGGCGTCCTCTACCTTCTCCTGCAGCGCTTCGTGTACCGGGGCCAGATGGTCTTCTTCGGGACCATCACCAACCCCGTGGGCTGCGCGGTGGCCTACCGCCGCAAGTACATCGAGGACCTCTTCGCCCTCTACGAGCCCGTCCTGGGCGACGATCTCACCAACTCCGAGGACATCTTCATCGGCTTCTCGATGCTCAACGAGGGCTATCGCAACATCCAGCTCGGCGACGTGATGGCGCGGTCTCTGGAGCCGCGGGCCCGGCGGCTGCCGCGGCAGCTCTACCTCTGGTCCTCGGCCTTCCTCCAGAGCTGCTACTACTTCGACGATCTGGTGCGCAGCCCGCTCAAGGCGCTGCGCCGGGCCCGCCGCCGGCGACGGGTGAGGAGGGACGGCAGCGGAGCCGACCAGCGCAAAGTGGTCGAGGCCTACCGTCAGCCCTTCGGTCGCGACCACACCCGCCGTCTGGGCCGGCCGGTGGGATGGGTGGTGCTGATGAGCGCCATCGAGAAGGTCTTCTTCCCCACGGCGCTGCTCGTGATGATCCTCCTGCGGGCCTGGGAGCCGCTGGCGGTGACCCTCGCCGCGGAGACCGCGGTGTGTCTGGGGATCCTGGCCGCCACCGCGAAGGGGGAGCGACTGCGGTCCGTCGGCAAGGGGCTCGTGGTGGCGCCGATCCGCTACGCCAGCCTGCTGTTCGACCTGGTCACCATGGGACGCTTCGTGGTCGATCTCTGGTTCCGCCGCAACCGGAAGTGGCGCAAGTGAGACACGCCGGGGGAGTCGTGGCGCTGGCCCTCGTGGCCGCCGTCGCGGGCGCGCAGGTGCCCGAGAGCGGTCTCGCCGCCGAAGGCCGGGGCGCCTGGGAGGAGGCCCTGCGGATCTACCTGGACGCCACCGAGAGCTCCGCCGCCCCGGCCGAGCTGTGGGTGAGGATCGGCGACATCGAGGCCCGCCTGGGACACGCCGAAGCGGCCGCCGACGCCCTGGCCCAGGCCACGGCCGCGGCGCCCGACGACGTCTCCGTGGTGATCCGGTTCTCCCGGGCGGCCGCCGTGGCGGGCCAGCCCGAGAGGGCGCTGGCCGCGGCGGAGCGGGCGCTCGAGCTCCGGCCGGACGACGTCGAGCTGCTCGTGGCCCGCGCCCGTCTGGCGAACTGGGTGGCGGACTACGAGCGGGCGAGGGCGAGCTGGCAGCGGGCGCTGGAGCTGGCTCCCGACTCGGACGCCGCCGAGCTGGGGCTGGCGCGCACCGAGGCGTGGAGCGGCGAGCTCGACCGCGCCGCGCGGAGGCTGCGCTCGTACCTCGAGCGCCGCCCCGACGACGCCGACGCCCGTCTCGAGCTGGCCCGGGTCGAGAGCTGGAGGGGCGACTTCGCGACCGCGCTCGGGCAGCTCGAGGAGTACCGCCGTCTGCGCGGCGAGGGCCCCGTCTACCGCCGGGAGCGGGCCCACTCGCTGCTGGGCTCGGATCGTCCGGCGGCGGCTCTCGAGACCCTCGGCCCGCCGCCGTGGGAGGGAACGGACCCCTTCTGGAGCCAGCTCACCCGGACTCTGGCGCTGGCGCAGCGGCAGCCGCGTCGGGCGCTCGAGGGACTCGCGGAGCTCGCGGCCGAGCGTCCCGAGGACCCGCTGACGGCCGAGGCCTTCCGAGTGGTGCGGACGCCGCTGCGGGCCGCGCTCGTTCCCGGCTTCGAGCTCTACGACGACTCGGACGGCATCCGCCGGGGCGTCGCCCGGGTGGGCGCCGGGGTCCCCCTGGGCGCCGCGACCCGACTCGAGCTGGGCCTCTACTCGGGAGAGATCGAGGCCGACCCGGGCTCCGGCCTGGCCCCCCTCACGGGCCCGCCCTCGCGCGACTACGAGGGGGTCTGGGCCGCTCTCAGCCCGAGGCTGGGGCCGGCCGTCCAGGTGGACCTGCGTGTCGGCGACGTCGAGGCCGAGGGCCGGGACGATCTCGTCACCTGGGGCGCCGCGGCGCGTCTGCGGCCCAGCGACCGCTTCCGCCTGGCCCTGGAGGCGGAGCACGACTACTACGTCGTCTCCCCGCGGGCCCTGTCGCTGGGGATCGAGCGTCGCGCCTACCGCGCCCGGCTCGCCTGGCAGAGCACTCTGCGCTCCCAGTGGGAGCTGCTGGCGCAACAGGACGATCTCTCCGACGGCAACCGGCGCCGCGAGCTGCTCCTCGAGCCGCGTCGCAGCATGCGCCGCACGCAGCGCTGGAACTTGGACCTCGGGCTGCGCGGCCGCTGGGTCGGCTTCGACCGCGATCTCGACAACGGGTACTACGACCCGAAGCGCTACCTGCAGCTCGCTGCGACGGGCTTCGCCTACCGGAAGCTGTCGTCCGACAACGGGCTGAGCTTCATGCTGACCCTGGGCGGCTACGAGGACTCCCAGTCCGACGGCTTCCGGTTCGGCGGCGACGCGGCGGTGAGCCTCACCCTGGGTCTCTACCGGGACTGGATGCTGGAGCTGCGGGCGGCGGCGAGCGAGAACTCGCGGCTGGCCAGTGGGGCCTTCAGCGCGCTCAGCGGCGCGGTCTACCTGACGCGGCGCTTCGGCGGGCCGGGGCCGGCGCCGCCGGAGCCCGCGCCGCGGCCGCCCGTGCGACCGCTCGGCTCGCCGGTCGTCTCCTCTCTGAAGGCCCATCTCGAGGCCGCGCACCCGGCGCCGGAGCGGGCGCCGGAGCCGGAGCCGGAGCCGGAGGGCGTCGAGCCCCGAGACCCCGCCGCGCCACCCGGCGCCGGGGCGGAGGAGCCGGGCTACGCCTGCCTGGTCGAGGTCTCGAGCTCGCGACGGGTGAGATAATCCCGCCAGCGAACCGACCGACTCGCGGGAGACCCACCCGAATGCGTGGACTCGGCGACAGCCCCTGGAAAGCGACGCTGGCGGGGGTCCTCCTCGCCGCGGCCCTGCTCGCGGCGCCGACGAGGGGCCAGGAGAGCCCCGGGGATGGGGCGTGCGACGGCATCCGTCCGGTCGACCTGCGCTCCATCTGCGAGCGTGGCGAGCTGCGGGTGGCCCGCTACCGCGGCCAGCGGCCGCCCTTCTTCTTCGAGCGCGACGGGCGCTGGGTGGGCTTCGACGTGGACCTGGGCCGCGACATCGCCACCCGGCTGGGAGTGGAGTACCGGGAGATCCCGACCGCTCCCTCTTTCGACGCGGTCGTGGACCGGGTGGCCGAGGGGTCGGCCGACCTCGGCCTGTCCAAGCTCAGCGCCACTCTGGCGCGCGCCACCCGGGTGCGCTTCAGCCGGCCCTACCTGACCGTCTACCAGGCGCTGCTGGTGAACCGTCTGTCGGCGCCCGCCGGCGCGGATCCCTTTCGCGCCCTCGACGCGGCCGGCACAGGCATCGGGGCGCTGGACGGCAGCGCCTACGTCGGCTACGCCCGGGCCAGCTTCCGTGCCGCCGAGGTGCGCCCCTACTCCGACTTCTCGGCCATGATGGACGACGTCGTCGCCGGCCGCCTGGACGCCGCCCTCATGGACAGCGCGCGGGCCAACACCTGGCGTCGCCGCAATCGCGAGAAGCTGGTGCAGGTGCGCTCCCGGGTGGACAAGTCGCGCCGCGACCCGCTGGCGATCGCCGTCTCCTGGGACAAGACCCATCTGCTGGCCTGGATCGATCTCTATCTCGACGGCATCGAGGCCGACGGCACGGCGGAGCGGCTCTACCGGAAGTGGTTCGTCGACGACCCGGGGGTCGGGTCGGAGGGGGAGAGCCGGTGAGCGGAGCGGCGGCGAAGCGGCGCCGATGGGAGACCCTCCTGCGGCTGTTGCCGATTGCCGGAGCGGTGCTCGTCGGGGGCCTGGTGGGCAGCGTCAGCCCGGCGACCGGCGAGTTCCTCGCCCCCTTCGGGCGGCTCTACCTCTCCCTGCTGCTGATGTGCGTCATCCCCATCCTGGGCGCGGCGGTGGTCTCCAGCCTGGGCCGGATGATCGCCAGCCACCGGCTCGGGAAGAACCTGCTGGTCATCGCCCTCGTCTTCTGGGTGGGGATGCTGCTGGCGGCCGCCATCGGCACCGGGGTGGGCTGGGTCGCCGGGGTGGGCCGGGGCCTCGAGTTCTCGCCGGCGGTGGGCGGCCTGCTCTACGAGGCGGAGTCGAGCGACGGCTTCCGCCAGCCCGGCGGCGGCGACGGCGCGGCCGAGCCCGAGCGCTACGTGGAGCTCTTCGAGGGCTCCGCGGCGGAGGAGCCGGCGATCGACCCCGGCGCCGGCACCGAGCCCGAAGGGCCGCGGGTCCTGATCTACCTGAACCAGCTCATCCCCGGGAACCTCGTGGAGGCCTACCTCGAGGACAACTACCTGGCGGTGCTCTTCTTCGCGGTTCTCCTGGGGGTCGCCCTGGGCTTCGCGCCGCCCGAGACGCGCGGCCTCGCCCTGGGCGTGCTCGAGGCGCTCTTCGACTCGCTGCTGCGGATCATCACCTGGGTGATCCGCCTGCTGCCGGCGGGGCTGGTGTGCATCGTCGCCGGCCAGGTCGCCGGCGGGGGGCTGGAGTTCGTCTCGGTCTTCCGCAAGGTGATCCTGGTGAGCGTTCTGACCACGGTGACCACCATGGTCCTCTTCACCCTGACCATCTGGCGGGTGCGCGGCGGCACCCCGCTCAGCGTGCTGCGCGGCCTGCGCGAGCCGCTGGTGGTGGCCTTCGCGACCTCCAGCAGCTTCGCCTCGATCCCGGCGGCGATGGTGGCGCTCAAGGAGAAGCTCGGGCTGGTGCGGGAGAACGTGAACCTCTTCCTGCCGCTGGGCATCACCATGAATCCCATCGGCAGCGCGCTCTTCTTCAGCCTCTCCTCGATCTTCGCGGTGCAGCTCCACGGCGGCGCCGAGCTCAGCCTGGGCGCCGGCAAGGTGGCCATGCTGATCCTGGGCTCGGTGCTGGCGGGGGTGGCGGCGATGGGACTCCCCGGGGTGAGCGCGCTCTGGATGCTGAGCATCGTTC
>JAWWBN010000114.1:0-11290 GCA_033720955.1 Thermoanaerobaculia bacterium
CGCGGCGGGTCGCTCTCGACCTGCTCGACGGCGTCTGGGCCGTCGCGCGTCTGGCTCCCGACACGCCGATCCCCGACTGGCTGCCCCGGGACGGAGCCCTGGTCTCGGTCACCCGCACGGCCGAGGAGCTCTCTTTGGTCTGCCCCGAGGAGGCCGTGCCCCGTGGGGTGCGGACAGAGCGCGGCTTCCGCTGTCTCGTCGTCCGCGGCCCCCTGGCCTTCTCCGAGATCGGCATCCTGGCCGCGCTCGCCCGGCCCCTGGCCGAAGCCGGGGTGAGCCTCTTCGCCCTCTCCACCTTCGACACCGACTTCCTGCTGGTGCCGGCGAGGGGTCTCGACCGTGCCGTGGAGGCTCTGCGGCGGGCCGGGCACGTGGTGGCCGGGTAAGGCCGCCCCTACCTGCCGCGGGCGCCGGAGCCCGCCGCGGCGCCCTGCGCCCGGACGGCCTCGACACCGGCCAGACGCACGCCGCGCGCCGCCGGGGTCAGCTCCACCCCCTGCGGCAGATGGGCGCCGCGCAGCCAGACCAGCCGTTGCCGCTCCAGCCGCGCGGCCAGCCGGCGGTAGGCTGCGGCCAGCTCCCACGGGCTCTCCACCACCTCGTCCACGGGCCAAGGCGACGCGTCCGGCCCGCGCTCGCCGATCCGCCAGACCGTGAGGGGCACCCGCACCCGCGCCAGGTAGCGTCGCACCCGGTCCGCTCCGAAGCCGCTGGCGTCGGCGCCCTCCCGGCCCAGCACCAGCAGCACTCCCCGGCGGCGGTTCTGTCTCGCGGCCGCCAGCGCCGCCGCCGCGACCGAGTCGGTCAGCCGCTCCGGACCGATCCGCAGCTTCGGCCGCACCTCGTGCAGGAGCCTCAGCAGACCGCTGTCCCGGCGATCGAAGACCTGGGAGGCGGGAAAGATCTGGACCGTGACACCCCCGTCCAGCAGACCGAGGGGGCGGCTGTTCACGAAGCGCAGGTGATGCTCCCTGTCCAGCCGCGCCACCCCTTGCAGCGGGCCGAGGCGTCGGGATCTCGCCCGTCCGATCTCCACCAGCTCCTCGATGGGCCCGCGGGCGGCGTCCGAGACCACCGCCACCAGCTCCACCGGTCCCTCCTCGACCGCCAGCACCTCGGGCGAGCCCTCCGCGAGCTCGAACCAGCGCCGAAGCTCCCTCGGCGGCGGCAGACGGCTCCCCTTCTCGAGCACCAGGGGCACCGCGGTGAGATCGGTCGAGACCTTCTCGCCGAAGACGCCGCCGAAGGTCACCTCGGCGGTCGAGACGACGCCCTCGGGGAAGAGCAGATCGACCCGCAGCAGGTGGAGCGACGCGGGGTCGAAGGGGGGCAGGGCGATCCGCCGCGGGTCGTCCACCTCCAGGGAGCGACCGTCCAGGCTGGCCTTGACGCCGGTCGGCGGTCCGCCGAAGAGGTTGCGCCAGGCGACCCGCGCCACGGCTCCCCGTCCGCTGGAGAGGTTCTCCAGCACCACCGACACCTCGGCCGCCGGCCGGGGCAGGTTCAGCCACTGCTCGGCACGGTCCAGCTCGCCTCCCTCCGCGTCCAGGGCCACGGCCTCCAGCCGCCGGGGGGCGAGCTCCTCCCCCACGTCGAGCCGGGTGCTCCAGGGCGGCCCGTCGAGGCGCTCCACCAGCCGGCCGTCCAGCCGCAGCTCCACCGCCACCACGCCGTCGCCGACGAGCAGCTCCACGGGCTGCGTCCCGACCACGAGGCTGAGGATCAGAGAGGCGAAGGCGACCATCGAGCGAGGATCCCCGACACCGCGGCGTTGCGAACGCCGTGCCGGCGGCCCGCTCAGCCGGCGTCGTCGAGACGCTGGCGGGCGCGGCCCAGGGCCGCCACCAGGGCGTCCACCTCCCGCTCGCCCGTGCGGAAGCTGCAGACGGCCGCCCGGAGGGCCGGTCCCAGGGAGCCCAGCCGCACGGTGGAGAGCCAGGCCTCGCCGCCGTTCACCACCTCGCCGGCGATCGCCTCGAGACGCTCGGACCGCGAGCCCTCCGGGGAGGAGCCGTCCACGAAGCACACCACCGGCAGCGGCGTCTCGTTGACCACCCGCCACGACTGCGCCGCCAGTGCCTGCCGCAGTCGGTCGCCCATCGCGATCTGCCGGCGGAGGGTCGCGGCGTAGCCCTCCCAGCCGGCCACCGCCAGCGTCAGGAAGAGCTTGAGACCGATGAAGCGGCGCGACCACTGCAGGCTGGACGACCAGGGCTCCGGCCCCCCCTCCTCTCCGGCCGTCGAGATCGGCATGTAGCTCGCGCTGACCCCGAAGATCCGCTCCAGGATGGAGTGGCGGGTGAGGAAGATCCCCGCGCCCATCGGCACGGAGAGCATCTTGTGGGCGTCGAAGGTGATCGAGTCGGCGCGGGCGATCCCCTCGAGCAGCCCCGCCTGCTCGGGCACCAGCGCCGCGCCGCCTCCCCAGGCGGCGTCCACGTGCATCCACAGCTCCTCCTCCGCCGCCACCTGCGCCACCTCCGCCAACGGATCGACCACCCCGGAGGCCGTCGCACCGGCGGTGGCGACGACGAGGAAGGGGGTGTAGCCGTGCTCGACGTCCACCCGCACCTGCGCCGCCAGCACCTCGGGGTCCAGCCGCAGACGCTCGTCCACCCCGAGCTCGCGCACCGAATCGCTGCCCAGGCCGCTGACGCGCGCCGCCTTGCGGACCGAGTCGTGCCCCTGGCCCGCCATGTAGAGAACCGGCGGGGAGCGGAGAGCCCGCGCTCCGTGCCGGGGGTACTCGGGGAAGCGACGGGTGAGGGCCGCCAGGAGAGCGGTGTGGTTCGCCTCCGCCCCGCCCGAGCAGAAGGTCCCCTCCACCCTCTCCGGCGGGTAGCCGAAGCGGACCCCGAGCTCGCGGACCAGCCGCCGCTCGATCGCCACCGGCAGGGGCGCGTGGCCGCGGGTGGCGAGCTGGGGATTGAACCCCGCCGCCAGCAGGTCGGCGGCCACGCCCATGGTGGAAGGGGTCGGGTTGAAGAGCCCGAAGTAGCTCGGGTGCGCGACGTGCACCAGCCCCTCGCGCAGGCCCCGGGCGATCCTCTCCACCGCCTCCTTGGGCCGCAGGGGCCGCTCGAAGTCGAAGCCCTCCAGGTGGCGGGCGATCCCCTCCGAGTCCACGGGCACGCTCACCGGCAGATCCGCGACCTCCTCGAGGTAGCTCTCCACCTGCTCCAACGCCGCCCGCAGAGCGGCCTTCCGCTGCGCGCTCCCCAGCAGCAGGGCCGGCTCCTTCACCAGCTCCTCCAATCTTCCTCGGCGGGCTCGGCGGCTGCCGCCGGCGCGCTCGGAGTCTGGCGCCGGCCCCCGCCCCGGCGCCGGCCCGTCCGCCTCTCTGTCCGAGGGGGCTCCCGCCTCCCCGGCTCCGCCGGCTCCGGCGCTTCGCCGGGGGACGGCTCCGACGCCGCTCCTCCGATGCCGCGGAGCCACTCCTCGGCCCCTCCCAGCGGCTCCCGGAGCAGACCGTAGAGCCGCTTCCGCCCCACCGCCTTCTCGTCCACGAGCCCGGCCTCGCGCAACAGACGCAGGTGCTTCGAGATCGCCGGCCGGCTCATGGGGAAGCGAGCCGCGATCTCGACCACCGGGCGTCTTCCCCCGGCGAGAAGGGTCAGGATCTCACGCCGGGTCGGATCGCCCAGGGCGCGGAAGACCCGATTGCGGGCGGCATCGTCCATCGCCGCTAGCGTAACTTAATGGGAACGGTTTGTCCAGAGATAAGTAACTTTCTGGCTACGTTTTATTCCCGCAGGTCGCGCCAGAACCCCTGGGTCCGGCCGGAGGGCTCAGGTCGGAGACGAGCCCAGGCCCACCAGCCGCTCGGGCGGCGGCTCGCCGAGGTCGGGCATCCTCTCGGCCACCCGCGGCTCCCAGAACGAGCCGGTCTCGTAGAGACAACGGACCTGCGCGTACTGGACGAGCTGGTTGAGCACGAGCGGCTCGGCCTCCGGCTTGGCGGCCATCGCGTGGCTCACCTCGGCCCACATCCGGCGCTCCTCCGGTCCGCGCCGGATGAGCTTCTTGAGCATCACCAGCATCTCGGCCTCCACCGTGCGCCGGGTCCGGCGGACGGGTCGGCCCGGCTCCGGGGAGGGACCGCGGTACGGCCCCAGGGCGTCGATCATCCGCAGCACCCGCTCGGCGAACGCCTGCGGGCGGTAGAGGCGGTTGCAAAGCCACCGCAGCCCCTGCAGAAGCTGGTCGCGGGTCATGCGGGTCGGCAGGATGTTGGTGTCCCACGGGGTCGCCGCGACCTCGGTGCCACCCTCCACCAGCCGCCCGCTGCCGCGCAACCGGTCGAAGAGGGGCGTCGCCGCCGGCGCCACCAGCGCTCCCAGGCTGAACATGGGCACCGGGAGCGACATGGCGAAATCGTGCTGGCGCTCGAAGATGTCGAGCCCGTCGTGGTCGAAGCCCACGATCATCCCTCCGGTCACGGCGATGCCGTGCTCGAGAAAGACCTCCACCTGGGACCGCAGATCGACCCCCAGGTTCTGCCGCTTCTTCGTCTCGCGGAGGCTCTCCTCGTTGGGCGTCTCGATGCCGATGAAGACCCAGGTCATCCCCGCCTCGGCGCTCAGGCTCATGATCTCGGCGTCGCGGGCGGCGTCGATCGACACCTGGGTGCCGAAGGCCACCGGATCCTCGGCGCGCTCCCGATTCCACTCTGCGATCCGCGCCAGAATCGCCTTCGCCCGCTTGCGGTACGCGGTGAAGTTGTCGTCGGCCAGGAAGATCTGCCGGTAGCCGAGGTCGTAGAGGGCGTCGAGCTCGGCCGTGATCTGCTCCAGCGACTTGTGCCGCTGCTTGCGCCCCAGGTACTCGATCACGTCGCAGAACTCGCACTCGAACGGACAGCCGCGGGAGGTCTGCACGCATCCGAAGAGGGCGCGGTCGTTGGGATAGAGGTCCCAACGGGGTCGCGGCGAGAGGGTCAGGTCGGGCTTCTCGCCCGCCTCGTACCGATCGCGGAAGTCGCCGCTGGCCAGGTCGGCGAAGAGCCGGGGGGCCATCTCCTCCATCTCGCCCACCACCAGCACGTCGCAGCGGCCGACGAAGACCTCCGGCGAGAGGGACGCGTAGGGGCCGCCGATGACGACCCGCTTGCCCCGGCGGCGAAACTCGTCGGCGACCTGGAGCATGCGGCTGCCCTGGGTGATCTTCCCCGTCAGCCCGATCCACTCGGCGGGGTGGTCGAAGTCGATCGGGTCCACGTACTCGTCGCAGATCTCGACCCGCCACTCTCGCGGCGCCATGGCGGCCACCGTGGCGGTGCAGAGGTCGGCGATCGACTGGGTCGCCGGCAGCCCGAAGTGGGCGAACGACTCGGCGCCGAAGTAGCTGGGCAGCTCCGACTTCGGGTTGATCAGGTAGAGAGAGCGATCCATGGGCGACTCCGTCGGGAGGGGCCGTGGGGACGATCGACGGGAGGGGAGAAGGCTAGCACGGATCTCCCCCGAAGCGTCGAAAAGTAAATAGTAACCAATTAGTTACTTGTTCTGGTCCGCCGCCGGGCCGGCCCCGAGCTCACGGCGCCACCGGGAAGAGCCGCGCCAGCCGGTCGGCGGGCGTGGCCGGCAGGTAGACGCCCAGGAACTCGCGCCGCCACCAGTCGCCCGTCTCGCGTCGCTCCTCCGGCGTCGTGAACCGGTAGCCCCAGAGCCGCGCCCTCAGCGTGTCCGGAGGCTTGCCCTCGAACGGGTCCCCGTCCAGGAGCGCCAGCACCTCGGGCGACCCCTGGGCGAGCCGCGCGAGGAAGAAGAAGAACCAGTCGCTCTGCCGGGGACCGGCCAGGGCGGCGAACCAGAGCTGCCAGTCGAGCCGCGGCTGGTGGGGCGCCACGACGGGTGGTCTCCGCTCCAGCGGTCCGGGCTTGTAGCGGAAGCGGTAGACCTTCCACTCGCCGCCCTCTCTGCGCCCTTCCACCTCGATCTCCGGCCGCCGCGTGGTCATCACGCGAAAGAGGCCGTAGGAGTTGATGGAGCGGAAGGGCGCCACCGTGCGGACCAGGGACCTGGCGGGCTCCGGCCAGACGGCCCGGGGATGGAAGGCGGCCCACAGGTGGAGGGACGAGACCACCAGGACCAGCACCGCGAGCGGCATCGCGCCCCACTCCAGAAGCGACCATCGCGCCGGCGGCGCCTGCGCCTCGGACGTCACCCGCAGACCCAGCCCCGCCCAGAGGGCGTCGTCCAGGAGGGGAACGCAGAGGACGATGGTGAGAAGGTTGAAGAAGGTGTAGTTGCCCGTCAGCGCGATCACGAGCTGGAAGGCGACGGTGGCGGCCGCCGCGATCCGCCGTCCCCGCCAGCCGAGGAGGATCAGCAGGGGGGCCCCCAGCTCGACGGCGAACATCGCCGCGGTGGAGAGCCGGTGGAAGAGGGGGGGCAGATGGTGCGCCCACCACGAGAACGGGTTGGGCAGCGGCTGGGTCTGGTAGTGGTGGAAGAGGGCGGTCAGGTCGGTCCAGGTGGGGTCGCCGCTGGTGAGCTTGACCAGACCGGAGCCGAACATCAGCCGGAAGAACAGCCACCAGAGCAGCCAGAGCGCCACCCGGGAGGGAGGGGGCGGCGGCGCACCCCGCCGCCAGCGGCCGGAGGCGGCGAGAAAGACCGCCAGCAGCCCGGCCTCGAGGAGGAGCACGTCCCACTGGAAGCTCAGGAACTCCTGCCCCACCGCCACCAGCGAGAGGTAGAGGAGCCAGAGACCGGCGAAGGCGGCGGGCGCCAGCCAGCCGGCCAGCGCCACCAGGCTCAGCACCACTCCGGCGGCGCACACCAGGTCGAGGGCGCCGTCCCCCGCTCCCAGCCAGAAGAGCGACGGAACCCGCAGCAGCCGCTCGTCGCCGGGGAGCTGGCTCTCGACCACCTCCAGGTACTTGGCGACGGGGAGAATCCCACGCTTGCCGTAGAGCCCCTCCGCCTGGGCCCAGATCGACAGGAACGCGATCAGGTAGACCGCCGCGAGCAGACGTCCGAAGAGCCAGGCCCCCACCCGGTAGCTCGAGCGTCTGCGCGGCGGCCGGTAGAGACCGTCTTCCCGGCGGGTCCGAAGCCGGCCCACCCAGCTCACCGGCGGAGCTCCATGCCCACGATGATCGCACGTCCCGACCCCGCCGCGGTCCGCGGCCGCGCCCGGCCACCCGCCCCGGGGCTTCTGAGACCGGGGCGTCGGGGTAATCTCTGCCCATGCCCGACGCCGAGACTCCCGACCTCTACTTCAAGCAGCTCCTGGCCGGCCGCAACGTGGCGCTCGCCCATCCCGCGGCGGCGCAGATGGCCAACTTCATGTACCTGATCGGCGATCCGGCCAGCCGCCAGGCGGTCATCGTGGACCCGGCCTGGGACGTCGCGAGCCTGCTCGACGAGGCGCGGCGAGACGGCTACGAGGTGGTGGGGGCGCTGATCACCCACTACCACCCCGACCACGTCGGCGGCGACCTCTTCGGACTCCGGGTGGAGGGGGTGGCGCGGCTGCTGGAGCAGGCGTCCGTGCCCCTCTGGGTGAACCGCCTCGAGGGGGATGGGGTCAAGGTGGTGACGGGGGTCTCGGAGAGCGACCTGAAGCGGGTGGACGGCGGGGACGTGATGCGTCTCGGCGAGATCCCCATCACCTTCCTGCACACCCCCGGACACACGCCCGGCAGCCAGTGCTTCCTTATTGGTAACCGTTTGGTTGCCGGAGATACCCTCTTCGTCCGGGGCTGCGGGCGGGTGGACCTCCCCGGCGGCGACCCGGACCAGATGTACGAGACCCTGACCCAGAAGCTCGCCAAGCTGCCGCGGGAGACGGTCCTTTACCCCGGCCACCACTACGGGCCCACCGAGACCTCGACCATCGGGGCGGAGCTCGACACGAACCCCTACCTCCGGGTCCGCTCTCTCGACGACTGGCGTCGCTTCATGGGCTGAGCGACCCCGCAGGAGAGCCAGCCCGCCCCCCGCACCCCGGACCGCTCGCTCCCGAGGCCCCAGGCGGCCCGACGGCGGCGCGTATTACCATCCCGACGACGATGCCGCCCCGTCCGGCCCGACCCGCCCGGCACCCCTGCCCGCCCCGATGACCGCGCCGGGGCGCGTCGCCTTCGTCCGCTTCGCGGACGGTCCGAGCGTCCGGTACGCGATCGTGGAAGGCGACCGGGTCTTCCCGATCCGGGGAGAGCCCTTCGACGAGTGGCAGGCCACCGGCGAGGCGATCCCCCTGGCGGAGATCCGGATCCTGCCGCCCACCGCGCCGAGCAAGGTGCTGGCCGTGGGCCGCAACTACAGAAGCCACGCCGGCGACCGGCGGGTGCCCGAGGCTCCGGAGATCTTCTTCAAGGCGCCGTCGGCGGTGATCGGCCACGGCGATCCGATCGTGCTGCCGGAGGGCGGTCCCGAGTGCCACCACGAGCTGGAGATGGTGGCGGTCGTGGGCCGCCGCGCCACCAGGGTGCCGCCGGAGCGGGCCCTGGAGCACGTCCTCGGGGTCACCTGCGGCAACGACGTTTCGGCCCGCGACTGGCAGAGGAGCGATCTCCAGTGGTGGCGGGCCAAGGGCTCCGACACCTTCGCCCCCTGCGGCCCTTTCGTCGTCTCGGGGATCGACTACGGCGCGATCGACATGGAGCTGCGGGTCAACGGAGAGGTGCGGCAGCGCCAGAGCACGGCCGACATGATCTTCGACGTGGGGCGGATCGTGAGCTGGATCAGCCGCCACGTGACCCTGGAGCCGGGCGATCTGATCTTCACCGGCACCCCGGGCACTACCGGACCGCTGCTCCCGGGCGACGTCGTGGAGGTCGAGCTCGGGGGCGTCGGGCTGCTGCGCAATCCGGTCCGCGGCGGGTGAGGCCGCGGCGAACGCGACGCGACGCGCCCGTCGGTCTCGCCTCCGCGCTAGGAGGAGCCCCGCCCGCCGCCCCCGGCCGCGCGGCCGTCCAGGAACTCCGCCAGCGTCTCGTTGACCTCGTCCGGCTTCTCCGCCGGCACCGCGTGGCGGGCGCCCGCGACCACCACGAAGCGCGCGTCCGGAATCTTCGCCGCCAGTCGCCGCTGCTCCGCCGGCGGGCTGTAGTCGTGCTCGGAGGAGACGACCAGGGTGGGACAGTGGAGCTCGTCCAGCCGCTCGACCGCGCTCCAGCCGGGGATGGCGCGCAGCGAGGCCAGGTAGGGCGCCTGCTCGTTCTCGCGCCAGCGCTCGACGAACACGCGCCGCAGCTCCTCCTGGTCGGGATCGGGGAAGAGCTTGCGGGCCAGCACCCGCGCCATGGCGCCCACCCCGGCCAGCCGCACGATCGCCACCCGGCTGGTGAAGATCCACCAGCGCCGGAAGGTGTCGAGACGGGTGTGGAACGGGGTGTTGATCAGCGTCAGGCTGCTCACCAGCTCCGGACGGGAGAGGGCCAGCTCGAGCGCCACCATCCCGCCCAGGGAGATGCCGGCGACATGGGCGGGCGCGAGCTCCTCGCCGCGGAGCAGGCCGGCGACGTCGGCGGCGAAGCCGGCGACGCCGTACGGGCCGGGGGGCTTGGCGGAGCGG
Source organism: Thermoanaerobaculia bacterium (assembly GCA_033720955.1). GTDB lineage: Bacteria > Acidobacteriota > Thermoanaerobaculia > Multivoradales > JAHEKO01 > JAWWBN01. Next base: position 9,523 of record JAWWBN010000114.1, read on the forward strand.
CCGTGGCCCCGCAGATCGGGCGTCACCACCCGGTACCGGTCCACGAAGCGGGGCACCTGCTTCTCCCAGTCGCGGCCGCTCGACCCCAGACCGTGCAGCAGCAGCAGGGTGGGCCCCCGGCCCTGCGTCTCGTAGTGGAGGTCGATCCCGCCCACCCGCGCCGTCGCCACGAGAGAGCGTCTCAGTAGGTGAGCATGTCCAGGATCGTGGTCACGGGGCCTCCCGCCAGCAGGGGCGCGAGGAGCGCCACCAGGCGGGCCACCTGCTGGAAGAGGCCCACCCCCGCCCCCTGCTCCTCGAGCTCCGCCGTCACCGCCTTGGCGTCGAGCGCCTCTTCGCGCGCCAGCGACGCGATCCGGGCTCGGAGAATCAGGGCGGCCACGCCGTAGGTGGCCAGGAGGAGCACGGTCAGCAGGGTGCCCGCGGCCACGGCCAGGGCGTCGGCGGCCTGCCGCACCGCCTCGCCCTCTGGCTTCGCGAGCTGCACCGCCGGCCAGCGCAGCAGGGCGGCGATCTCCAGCAGCCCGGCGACCAGCAGCGCGGTGCCCACGAAGAGCAGCGTCCGCAGCCGCCGCGTCTGGCCCGCGAGGTGGACCAGCGTCCGGTCCCCCCGCGCCACGGCCAGGGGCGCCCCGAAGGCGAACACCATGGTGACGATGGCGGCGGCGCTGAGGCCCTTGAGCCACCGGCGCATCTCCACCACCGCGGGCGGCAGGTCGTCCACCAGGATCTGGACGAAGTGCGGCAGGACCTTCGACTCGGCGAAGAAGACCGCGATCCCCGCGCCGGCCGCGGCCGCCGCGGCCCCCAGCATCAGCCGTCGCCTGCGGGGTCCCAGCGTCGCCAGCGCCCCGTGGACGATCCACCACGGGAGGGTCAGCGCCACCCCCAGGGCCAGGAGCAGGGAGACCCCGGCGACCGCCCAGCCCACCTTGGCCCGCATCTGCCGGCTGACGGCGACCAGGCGGCTCTCCCCGGCCTCCCCGGCGGGCGCCGCGATCTCGACCTCGGCTCCGGCGGCGCCGGCTGCGGCGTCCGGCGTCGCGCCGTAGCCCACCACGCCCGCGAAGATCGCCGCCGCGGCCACCACCAGCAGGGCGCCGGCGCACGGCGCCGCGATCCAGGCTCGGGTCCACATCGAACTCTCCCGTGACTCTAACACCAGCTCCCCGCCGAGGGCCGCGTATACTGCCGCGCGAACGCATGCCGCGCGCCCCACAGCCCCCCGGCCGCCACCGCCGCCTCGCCGCCGCGCTGTCGGCGCTCCTCGTCGCCCTGGCCGGCGGCGCGCCGGGCCACGCGGAGCCGCCCACCGGAGAGGCGCTCCGCGCCGCCGTCGCGCGGGCCGCGCCGCGGGCCTTCGACCTCTACCGCGACCTGCTGCGCTACCCCAACGACGCCCTCCAGCCGGAGCGGATGCCCGCCCTGATCGGCTGGCTCCGCGCCGAGCTGGAGACGCGCGGCTTCACCACGGCGGAGCTGCCGACGGGCCGGATCCCCCTGGTGCTCGCAGAGCGGAGCGTCCCGGGCTCCGACGCCACCGTCCTGGTCTACCTCCAGGCCGACGGCCAACCGGTGGACCCGTCGGCCTGGGACCAGGAGAGCCCCTGGGAGCCGGTGCTCAAGGAGCGCGCCGAGGGGGGCGTCTGGCGGCCGATCCCCTGGTCCCGGCTGCGCGGCGAGCGCGACCCCGAGTGGCGCATCTTCGCCCGCTCCGCCGCCGACTCGAAGGGCCCCATCGCCCAGTTCCTGACGGCGCTGGACCTGC
>JAWWBN010000115.1:0-11243 GCA_033720955.1 Thermoanaerobaculia bacterium
GAAGGACTCCGCGGGGGGATCGAGCTGAGGGACGTCTCGATGCGCTACGTCTCGGCCGAGAGGCCGGCCGTGGAGCAGATCGACTTCTCGATTCCCAAGGGCAGCATGGTGGGTCTGGTGGGCGAGTCGGGGGCGGGGAAGTCCACCCTCGCCGATCTGCTGATCGGCCTCTACCGGCCCACCGCGGGGCGGATCCTGGTGGACGGCGTGGACCTCGCCGAGCTGTCGTGGACCGACTGGCGGCGGCGGCTCGGCAGCGTGGACCAGAACACCTTCGTATTCCACGCCAGCATCCGCGACAACATCGCCTTCGGCCGGCCGGACGCCACCCACGAGGAGGTCGTCGCCGCCGCCCGAACGGCGCACGCCCACGAGTTCATCGAAGAGCTCGCCGACGGCTACGACACCGTGGTCGGCGACCAGGGCTACCGGCTCTCCGGCGGGCAGCGTCAGCGGCTGGCGATCGCCCGCGCGGTGCTGCTCGACCCCGACCTGCTGATCTTCGACGAGGCCACCAGCGACCTCGACAGCCGCTCGGAGCGGCTGATCCAGCAGGCGATGTCGGAGCTGCGCGGCCGCTGCACCATCCTGGCGATCGCCCACCGGCTATCGACCATCGCCGGCGCCGACAAGATCGTGGTGCTGGAGCGCGGCAGGGTCGTGGAGAGCGGCACCCACGCCGAGCTCTTGGCGCGCGACGGCGCCTACGCCAGGCTCTGGCGGCTGCAGAGCGGCCCCCTCCACCGGCGACCGGTCGGGGCGGCCGGGAGCTGAGCGGGCCCCGATCCCAGGGCGGCGACGAGCCTCAGCCCGGCGCGGGCGCGCCGTCGGTCGCGAGCTCCCGCAGGCAGGCGGCGAGGCCCTCCCGCAGGGGGACCCGGGGCTCGTACGCCAGCTCTCGGCCGGCCCGGGCCAGGTCGGCCAACGAGTGGCGCACGTCTCCGGGGCGCTCGGGGCCGTGCACCGCTCCCGCGCCGCTGCCGGTCAGGTCGCGAATGGCCTCCGCGAGCTGGGCGATGGCCACGCTCTGCCCGCCCGCCACGTTGAAGACCCCCCCAGCCACCCGCTCGGCGGGAGCGGCCGCGGCGAGCAGGTTGGCCCGCACCGCGTCCCCGACATAGGTGAAGTCCCGGGTCTGCCGTCCGTCGCCGTGGATGCGCATGGGCCGGCCGGCGGCCGCCTCGCGGAAGAAGGCGGGGACCACGGCGGCGTACGGCCCTTCGGGGCTCTGGCGGGGGCCGAAGACGTTGAAGTAGCGCAGCCCCACGACCTCGAGGCCGAAGGAGCGGGCGAAGACGGTGGCGAGCTGCTCCGTCATGCACTTCGAGGCGGCGTAGGGGGAGAGGGGCCGCCCCTCCTCCCCTTCGCGCTTCGGCAGCCTCTCGCTGTCCCCGTAGACGCTCGAGGAGGAGGCGTAGACCACCCGGCGAGCGCCGCCCCGGCGGGCGGCTTCGAGCACGTTGGCGGTGCCCTGCACGTTGACCCCGATCGTGGTCGCCGGGTTCTCCAGCGATCGCGGCACGGAGCCCAGCGCCGCCTGGTGGAAGACCAGCTCCGCCTCTTCGCACGCCTCGCGGCACACGGCCAGGTCGCGGATGTCGCCGACCGCCATCTCGAAGCGCCCTTCGGCCGCGGCGAGGTTGCCCCGCCGGCCGGTAGACAGGTCGTCCAGCACCCGCACCCGGGCGCCCTGCGCGATCAGCACGTCGACGAGGTGCGAGCCGATGAAGCCCGCGCCTCCGGTGACCAGCACCCGGCGGTCGTGGAGGTCGGTCATCGACCGGGTCCCCGAGGCAAAGGAGTTCTCATGGGTTGCCAGATGGGACCGCTAGTGCACCAGGCCGGGCGAGCTCCCGAGCGCCGGGTCTTCCCCGACCTCGCCGTCGATCGCCACCTCGGCCTCCGGGATGACCTCCGCCAGCAGCCGGCGGATCTCCATCTCCGCCCCGGCCTGCACCAGCTCCGAGAACCGGTCCAGGCAGCGGTCCAGCTCGGCCGGGTCGAGACTGCGCAGCTTGCCCACGAAGATCTTGGGATGCCGGGTGCGGTCCACCCGCTCCTCGTCGAGCTGGAGCTGCTCGTGGAGCTTCTCCCCGGGCCGCAGACCCGTGAAGACGATCGAGATCTCCTCGTACGGCTTGTAGCCCGAGAGCGAGATCATGTCGCGGGCCAGGTCCAGGATGCGCACCGGCTCGCCCATGTCGAGGATCAGGATCTCCCCCCCGCCGCCGATCGCCCCGGCTTCCAGCACGAGCTGGGCGGCCTCGCTGACGGTCATGAAGTAGCGGCGGGCCTCGGGATGGGTCACCGTCACCGGGCCGCCGCGGCGGATCTGCTCGCGGAAGATCGGCACCACCGAGCCGGCCGATCCCAGCACGTTTCCGAAGCGCACGCCCAGGAAGCGGGTGCGCTCGAAGCGGCGGTCCTGCTCCTGGATCACCAGCTCGGCGAGCCGCTTGGAGGCGCCCATCACCGAAGCCGGGTGGACCGCCTTGTCGGTGGAGATCAGCACGAAGGCGGCGCTGCCGTTCTCGCCGGCGATCCGCGACAGGGTGGCCGTGGCGAGCACGTTGTTGCGGACCGCCTCGGCGGTGTTCTCCTCCATCATCGGCACGTGCTTGTGGGCGGCGGCGTGGAAGACCACGTCGGGCCGGTAGGTCCCGAAGATCCGGCGCATCCGGTGGGGGTCGCCCACGTCGGCGACCAGGGGCGAGATGGCGAGCTGCGGCCAGCTCTCGGCCAGCTCGCGGTGGATGTTGAAGAGAGCGCCCTCGGCCCGCTCCACGAGGAGCAGCCGGCCGGGGTGGTAGCGAGCGACCTGGCGGGCCAGCTCGGAGCCGATGGAGCCCCCGGCGCCGGTCACCAGGGCGCACTTGCCGGTCAGGAAGCGGCGCACCACCTCCTCGTCCAGTCGCACCGGCTCGCGGCCCAACAGGTCCTGGATGTCCACGTCGCGGAAGCGGCTGATCGAGACGCGGCCCTGGAGGATCTCGTAGAGGCCGGGGATGATCTGCACCCGGACGCCCGCCCGCTCCGAGAGGTCCAGGATGCGGCGCACGGTATCGGCGTCCACGCCCGCGATGGTGATCACGACGCGGTCGATGCGCCGCTCGGCCGCCAGGCGCGGGATCGCCTCCATGTCCCCGAGGACCTTCAGCCCCTGGATCACCGACCCGAGCTTCTGGGCGTCGTCGTCCACGAAGCCCACCGGGTCGAGATTCAGGTCGCCGCGCCCGAGGACCTCGCGCGCCGCGAGCTGGCCCGCCCGCCCGGCGCCCGCCAGCAGGACGCGGACGCGCCGCTCGCCGCTCGACTCGCTCGTGCGACGGATCCGCTCGTAGCGCTCGTAGAGCGAACGGCGGAGCACCCGCAGAGAGAGCAGACCCCCGAACGCCAGGGCGGTGTCCATCAGGATGACGGAGACGGGAATCCGCCAGACCTCGAAGCTGTCGGGCAGTCCGAAGCGGAGCAGCAGCAACGGCGCCGCCGAGTAGACGGCGCCGCGCAGGAAGGTCTTGACCTCGGCCAGGCCGATGTAGCGCCAGACGAAGTTGTAGGTCCCGAGCAGGAAGACCGTCACGAACTGGATCAGGACCACCAGCGGAAGCTGGACCAGGGCGCGCCCGGCGAAGTCGGCCGGGAGCCGAAAGTCGAAGCGCAGCAGATAGGCCAGGGCGAAGGCCGCCGTCAGGCTCCCCAGGTCGAGGAGGAACTGCACCTCGCGCCGGAGATGCCGGGCCCAGACGGGGCCCGGCCGGGCTCGGGCGGGCGGGCTCGGCGAGTCGTCTTCCTGCATGGGGCTCCGGCGCCTATCCTAGCCGAAGACCGGCGAGCTTCCGGCGCAGGTAGGCGCCCAGGTGACCCTCGGCGAGCGCCTCGCGAATGCGCTCGCCGCGGTGTCTTCCGCGCAGCGAGCGGGCGTAGCGGGGGTCGGTGGCGCCCGCCTGGGCGTGGCGGAGAAGCCGATCCGCGTCCGGCTGCTCCGCCGGGTCGGGAAGCTCCCCGCGGGCGAGCGCCGACGTCAGGGTGGCCAGGGCGTCGAGCTCCCGCCGGGAGACCGATCTCGCGATCCACCGGTAGGGGCCCGCCGCGAACCGCCGCCACGCCTCCCCGGTGGGAAGCAGGGCCGCCAGGTCGTCCACGGCGCGCAGCAGACCGTAGCTCGCGGGCCGGTGCCCGTGCTGCGCCACCGCGTGGACGAGGACGTGAGCGGCCAGCAGATCGTGTCCGGGGAGCGAGCTGCCCGGCACCCCCTCGGCCGCCCGAGTGCCCGGCTGCTCGAGGACCTCCCGCGCCCGCGCCCAGCCGCGGCTGCCGAGCCGCACGCCGCGCAGCCGGAAGTGGATGTCCAGGTAGCAGCCCTCGGGGCTCTCGAGCGGCGGCAGGTGCTGCTCGTTGCTCTCCCGGCCGTGGCGGCGCCATCCCCGCTCCCCGAGGAGGCGGTCCAGGAGGGGGGCCCCCTCCCTGGAGGTCAGCAGGTCGAGGTCCCGATGGGCCCTCCTGCCGGACGGATGGATCCCGGCCTGGCGGAGCGCGAAACCCTTGAGCCAGATCACCGGCAGGCCGTGGTCGGCGGCCGCCGCGGCCACCTGCCGGGCGGCCTCCTCGTGGAGCAGATCGCGGGCGACGCACAGCCGCCGCCAGCTCCGGAGCCGCTCCCGGAGAGCCCCGTGCCCACCCCCCTCCGGCCAACCCGACAGCCGGCCAGCCATCGCCTCGCGCAGCTCCAGCCGGCCGGCGAGCTCCCACAACGTGTCCGGGTCGAGGGCCTCGGAGTCGGGCGGGGCCGGCGCCAAGGCGAGACCCACCACCGCCCGGAGCTCGGGCGAGAGCTCCCCAGGGGGTGGCCGGAAGCGGAACCCGCTCCTCTCCCTCATCCGTCTCCCGTCTCGGCCGCGGCGGGGCAGCAGCTCCGCACCGTCGCGACGACCTCCGCCTGCTGGGCCAACGTGAGAGAGGAGCCGGAGGGCAGACAGAGGCCGCGCTCGAACAGACGCTCCGCCACCGCGCCGCCGACGGTCCGGCAGTCGGCGTAGAGGGGCTGGAGGTGCATCGGCTTCCAGACCGGTCGCGCCTCGATGCGGCGCTCGCCCAAGGCCTGGCGCACCCTGTCGCGGTCGCAGCCGAGCTCCGCCGGGTCGAGCGTCAGACAGGTCAGCCAGCGGTTGGAGCGGCCGTAGGGCGCTTCGGGCATGAGCTCCAGACCGGGCAGATCGCCCAGAGCGGCCCGGTAGCGGTCGAAGATCCGCCGGCGCGCCTCGACCCGCTCCGACAGGAGCTCGAGCTGGCCCCGGCCGACCGCCGCCAGGAGGTTCGACAGACGATAGTTATAGCCGCGGGTGGAGTGCTGGTAGTGCGGGGCCGGGTCGCGGGCCTGGGTGGCGAGGAAGCGCGCCCGCTCCACCAGGGCGGCGTCCTCTGAGACCAGCATGCCGCCGCCACCGGTGGTGATGATCTTGTTGCCGTTGAAGGAGAAGACACCCATCCGGCCGAACCGTCCCGCCGGCCGGCCGCGGTAGGTCGAGCCCAGCGCCTCGGCGGCATCCTCGACCACCGGAACGCCGTGCTCGCGGCACGCCTCGAGGATCGGGTCGTGGTCGGCGCACTGGCCGTAGAGGTCCACGACGAGGACGGCGCGGGGGAGCCGGCCGCGGCGGGCCGCGGCCGCCAGCTCCTCGCGCAGCAGATCCGGGTCGAGATTCCAGGTGGCCGGATCGGCGTCCACGAAGACCGGGCGAGCGCCGCAGTAGGCGATGGCGTTGGCGCTGGCGACGAACGTCAGGTCGGAGCAGAGCACCTCGTCGCCGGGTCCCACCCCGAGCAGCTCGAGGGCCAGGTGGAGGGCGGCGGTGCCGGAGGAGAGGGCGGCCGCGTGCGGCATCTCGACCGCCGCCGCCACCTCCTTCTCGAAGGCGTCCACGTCCGGCCCCACCGGGGCGATCCAGTTGGAGGCCAGCGCCTGGCCGACCAGCTCCCTCTCCCGGTCGCCCAGGTGGGGGGGCGAGAGATAGATGCGCCAGGACACGTGGCTCACCCCGCGGGGCCTAGGGGCCGCTCCGCTCCCGGGCGGGCACGCCCACCGCCGTGACCCCGTCGGCGATCGAGCGGACGACGACCGCCCCCGCCCCGACCGTGGCCCAGCGGCCCACCCGCGCCCGCGGCAGGAGCCGGCAGCCGACCCCTAGGAGGGCCCCCTCTCCGACGCGGGTCTCCCCGGCCAGGGCCGCCCCGGGCGCGACGTGCGCGAAGTCGCCGAGCACCGAGTCGTGATCCACGAGGGCGCCGGTGTTGACGATCACGTGCCGGCCGATCCGCGCTCCGGTCTGGATAACGGCGCCGGCGAAGACCACGGTCCCCTCGCCGAGCGCCACCGACTCGTCCACGGTCGCCCGGGGATGGACCAGGGTCGCCCCCGCCCCGTCGTACCGCTCGGCGATCCGCCGCCGGCTCCGGTTGTCCCCGAGCGCGAGGAGCGCCGGGGTCGGCGGCGTCGAACCGGGCTCCGGCGGACGGGTGACGCGGACCCCCGCCAGCTCCCTGCCCAGAGCCTCCGGATCGTCGTCCCAGATCTCGGCCACGGTCCAGCCGGCGGCGCGGGCGGTGGCGACCACCACCCTGCCGTGGCCGCCGGCGCCGAAGATCGCGAGCCGTCTCACCGGCCGTCTCCGCGGAACTCCGGCATGGTGGCGTGGCCCGGGGCGCTGATCCCCTGGCCCCGCAGCACCGCCCCCACCGTGCGGGCCAGGATCCGCAGGTCGAGCCCCAGCGACAGGTTCTCGACGTACCAGACGTCCCGCTCCAGCCGCTCCTCCCACTCCAGCTCGTTGCGCCCGTGGATCTGCGCCCAGCCGGTGATCCCGGGCCGCACCTCGTGACGGCGCCGCTGGCGGGGGGAGTAGCGATCCAGGTAGCGGACCAGGAGGGGCCTCGGTCCCACCAAGCTCAGGTCGCCGCGGACCACGTTCCAGAGCTCCGGCAGCTCGTCGAGGCTGGTCCTCCGCAGCAGCCGCCCCACCGTCGTGATGCGCGCGGCGTCGGAGTGCGCCGCGCCGGCCTCGGGCTCGCGCATCGTCCGGAACTTGTAGAGGGTGAACGGCTCCCCGCCGAGGCCGGGCCGGCGCTGTCGGAAGAGGACGGGCCTGCCCGACGACACCAGGACCGCCGCCCCGATCACGAGCAGCGGCAGCGCGAGCGCCGCCAGCAGGAGGAGCGCGAGCGTCAGGTCGAGCCAGCGCTTGCCGTGGCGGCGGTAGAAGCTGCCGTTGTGGGTCCTCTCGGCCACGCCGGCATTCTCTCATTGACCCCGCGTCGCGGGGGCGCCCGGCGCTCCGACCAGCTCCCGCAGGAACGCCAGCCAGGCGCGCCAGAGGCGTGGCGAGTCGAACTCCCGCTCCACCCGCCGCCGCGCGGCCTCGCCGTGCCGCCGGCGCCGCTCGGGGTCGTCGAGGTAGGCGAGGATGGCGCCCGCCAGCTCGCGCGGCCGCCCGGGGGGGACCAGCTCCCCGGTCTGGCCCGGCACGATCGCGTCCACCGTGCCGGTGGCCTCGTATCCCACCGTCGGCACGCGGGCCGCCGCGGCCTCGAGGACCGCGTTGGGGAAGCCCTCGCGGTAGGAGGGCAGGACGAGCAGATCGATCAGCCGATAGTGGGGGCGGGGATCTTCGACGAAGCCGGCCCGCACGATCGCCGGGTCCTCCTCGAGGCGTCGCGCGATCGCGGGCGCCGGCGGGTCGCCGCGCTCGACCTCGCCGAGGAGGAGCAGACGCGTCTCCGGGAGCGCACGCGTCACCTCGCCGAAGGCCTCGACCAGGTCGGCGATCCCCTTGTCCCGCGTCAGCCGGCCCACGAACCCCACCACGGGAGTCGAGGCGTCGATGCCGAGCGCGGCGCGCAGCGTCTCGAGCTCGCCGGGCGAGGGGCACCCGGCGTCGAACCGCTCGAGGTCGATGCCGTTGGAGGATCCGGAGGCGAGCACCGTGGTGCGACCGCCGCCCAGCCCGAGCTCGTGGTAGCGGCGGCGGAGGCTCTCGCTGACGCAGACGATCCGATGGGCCGACCACGCGGTGAGCCGCTCGGCGGCCGTCAGCAGCCGGCGCAAAGGTCCGCGGGTGGTCTCGAGCCGCAGGCCGCGCAGGGTGTAGACGCGGTGGGGGACGCCGGCCATCCGCGCGGCCAGAAGACCCAGGAGCGCGGCCTTGGGGGTGCCGGCGTTGACCACGTCGGGTCTCAGGCGGCGCAGCAGGAGCAGGAGCCGGACGAGGGCGGCGAGGTCGTGCAGGGGGCGGATCTCGCGTCGCAACGGCACCGTGACGACCTCGACCCCCTCGCTCTCGCGGACGGCCTCCACCAGGTCGGCGGGCTCTCGGCCGGTGATCAGGACGACCTCGAAGCCGCTCCGGGCCAGGAAGGCCATCTGGCCCCGGAGGAGGGCGAAGGCGGTCAGCGGGCTGGTGACGATGAAGACGAGGCGGGGCAAGGTCGGGGAGCCCCGCGCCTCAAGGGGTCGAGAGCGGCGAGAGCCCGCCGGATCGGCGGGTCCGGGCGGCGACGGCGGGGCGTTTCGTGGGCTCCCTCCGGGGCGCTCGCGCGGGCGCGGTCGCGCGCCGGCCCAGCAGGTAGCGGGCGTAGACGTCCATCGCCAGGACCAGGCCCAGCAGCAGCCAGAAGGTCCGCTCGGTGATGTGCCGGTTGTACACCCAACTGATCGTCATGCTGGCGAAGCCGACGAGGAGAGCCAGGTAGGAGGGGCCGAAGGCGCCCCCCCGGAGCCGGAGGTAGAGGACCGCCAGCCGGTGGCCCAGGAGCGCCAGCAGAAGGACGTAGAGGAGGAATCCCACGATGCCCAGCTCCGCCAGGAAGCGCAGCGGCGTGCTGTGGACCTCGTGCCCGGTGGGGGAGTAGACCGAGCCGGGGAAGCCCCCCCAGCCGATTCCGACGACCGGGTTCGCCTGGAGCGCCATCCGGATTCCCTCCCTCTGGAGAGTGAAGAAGTCGCTCTCCGCGGCTCCCTCGACCCCCGCCGCCGCCTCGAGGCGGTCGTCCACCATCGCGACCCGCTGCTGGAAGAAGTCGAGCCGCGGCGAGATGTCGGCGCCGTAGAAGTAGAGGCCGGCCAGGAAGAGCACCACGCCGCTCGCGGCCGCCGCCATCTTGAGCCGCCGGCCGCGGCTGGTGCCGGCGACCGAGAGACCGAGGGCCGCCAGCCCCACGAAGAGGGAGAGATAGACCGAGCGGCGTCCCGAGATCGCCACCGAGTACAGGGTGAAGGCGATCCCCAGGTAGGCGGCGATGCGGATCCTCTTCGAGATCCCCGGCCAGAGCGCCAGGACGAGGCTCATCCAGAAGGCGGTCAGCATGTAGATGGCCATGTGGGCCCGATTGCGGAACGGCCCGGAGGCGGTGATGTCTTCCGTCCGACCGGTCTGCATCACGATCCACGGACCCACGACCAGGAGCGCGGTGACGATCCACCGCATCAGGTAGTGCGGAGAGAAGCGGTACTGGAGGCAGAGGTTGTGGAAGGCGAGCAGGAAGAGAAAGAGGAACGCCAGGATCAGCGTCTGGACGATCCCGAAGACGCGCTGCCCGGCGCCGATCCAGGTCATCGAGAAGGCGGCGAGGAGCAGCATGGCCCCGACCACCCGGACGATGGGGTCGAACGCCAGCCGGCTGCCGGCCGACCGGATCAGGAAGAGCACGATCACGGCGCCCCCCAGCAGCTCGAAGGGGCCGAAGTTGTTGGCCATGCCCGGGATCAGCTTCATCTGGGTCAGGAAGGCCGAGAAGATCACCAGCGGCAGGAGCAGCCGCAGGTCCGGCGGCAGGGGGCTGGAGAAGGTCCTTCCGGAGCCGATCACCGAGCCATCCTAGCAGCCGGGCCGGGGTGTTTTTCGCCGGCGTTGTCCGGGCCGCTCAGGCGGTCGCGACCGCCGCGGCCAGCACCCGCTCGTATCGACCCAGCACCTCGTCCACCGAGAAGCGGCCGGCGCTTTGCGCGGCGCGGGCGCCGAGCCGGGTCCGCAGCCCCTGGTCGTCGAGCAGGCGCGCGACCGCATCGGAGAGGGCGCCCGGATCGCCCACGGGCACCAGGAGCCCGTCCTCCTCCGGCGTCACGATCTCCCGCGGGCCGGCGTGGCAGTCGGCGGCGACCACCGCGGCGCCGCAGGCCATCGCCTCGATCAGGACGCCGGGCAGCCCCTCGAAGCGGGAGGGGAGGACGAAGACCGTGGCCCGTCGCATCCACGCCCACGGCTCCTCCTGCCAGCCGGGCAGATCCACCGCCTCCGCGACCCCGCGCTCCGCCGCCCGGCGGAGCAGCGTCTCGCGCTCGGGCCCGTCGCCCAGCAGCACCAGGCGGGCGTCGTGGGTGCGCCGGATTCGCGCCAGCGCCTCGATCAGCAGATCGAAGCCCTTGGCCGGCACGAGACGCCCCGCCCCCAGGAGCAGGGGCCGGGAGGCGTCCCCGACCCAGGGGTGCTCGACCTCGTGGAACGAGCGCTCGAGCATCCGGGGCGTGACCACCGGGTTGAGCACCACCTCCACCCGCTCCTCCGGCAGCCGGAAGTGACGCACCAGGTCGCGGGCGACTCCCTCCGAAACCGCCGTGACCCGGTCGGCGTGACGGTAGGTGGCGCGCTTCAGGCGATTCAGCAGGAGCCGCTTCCCCGGGGCTCCGTCCCGCCGGTAGACGGTGCGCTCGGAGATGACCACCGGGCAGCGGACGCGGGCGAGGGCGCGGGCGGCGACCGCGAGCGGGTTGGTGCCGCTGGAGGTGGAGAGGAGGACGTCCGGCGTCGAGCGGCGCAGGTGGCGGGCCAGGGGCGGGGCGGCCGTCCAGAGGCTACGAGCGCCCAGCTCCACCACTTCCAGCTCCGGCGGGACCCGGTCCATCAGCTCCCCCTCCCGGCGCAGCAGCACCAGCCGCGGCGCGAACCGCGACCGATCGAGCCCCCGCAGCAGGGTCAGGGTCACCCGGTCGGCGCCGCCGGCCCCCAGCGTCGGGCGCAAGATGTCGACGCGGAGGGTCACGGGCGGAGCCCGGCGAGGACGCGCTCGGCACGGCGGTCCCAGGTGTGGCCGGCGACCAGGTCGCGCCGGGCGGTCTCGCCCAGGCGGCGGCGGAGATCGGAGTCGTCTCGGAGCCGCTCGATCGCCTCGGCCCTCGCGTCGGGACGACCCGGCTCCACCAGGAGGGCGTTCTCGTGGTGCCGCAGCACCTCCCGCAGCACCGGGAGGTCCGACGA
>JAWWBN010000116.1:0-11222 GCA_033720955.1 Thermoanaerobaculia bacterium
CGTGGATCCCGGTGCCCTCGACCTCGGAAAGGTCCACGTCGGCCTCGGCGGCCATCTTGCGCACCACGGGGCTCGAGTGGGTGCGGACCCGCTCCCTCTCCCCGGCGTCCGCCCCGTCGTCGTCGGCGCTCTCCTCCGCGGCCGTGGCCGGCTCCTCCCCCGCGCTCTCCTCGCCCTCGTCGGGCTCCTCCTGCGCGCCCTTCTCCTCCGGCTCCGCGGCCGGCTCCCGCTCCTTCCTCTCGGGCTCCTCCGCCTTCTTCTCCGCCGCCTCGCCGGCCTTGCCGATGCGGGCCACCACCTCGTTGACCTCGACGGTATCGCCCTCCTTGGCGACGATCTCGACCAGCACACCCGACTCGGGGCTGGGGATCTCGGCGTCCACCTTGTCGGTGGAGATCTCGAACAGGGGCTGGTCGCGCTCGACCTCCTCGCCCTCCTGGACCAGCCACCTGGTGATGGTCCCTTCGGCGATGGACTCGCCCATCTGCGGCATGATCACGTCAACTGCCATCGTGGTCTCCTGGCGCTTCTCGAGGCGTCAGATGTGGATCGCGTGGCCGACCGCGGCGTGGGCCGCCTCGGCGACGCCCTCGGCCAGCGTGGGATGGGCGTGGATCGCCCGGAACAGCTCTTCGGTGGTGGACTCGACCCGGAGCGCGACGCAGGCCTCGGCGATCAGGTCGGTGGCGTGCGGGCCGATGATGTGCACCCCGAGCAGCTCGTCGTAGCGGGTCTCCCGCACCACCTTGACGAAGCCCTGCGTCTTGCCCTCGATGACCGCCTTCCCCAGCGCCGAGAAGGGGAACTTGCCCACCGCCACGTCGTAGCCTCGCTCCTTGGCCTCGGCCTCGGTGAGACCCACGCTGCCCACCTCCGGCTCGCAGTAGGTCACGGAGGGGACGTGGTCGTAGTTCAGCGGGCGCGCCTCCTGGCCGGCGATCTTCTCCACCGCCAGGATCCCCTCCGCCGAGGCGACGTGGGCGAGCCAAGGGGTGTCCACCACGTCGCCGATGGCGTAGATGTGGGGCACCGACGTCTGCATGAGCTCGTTCACCCGGATGTAGCCGCGTTCGCGCTCCACCCCCAGCTCGTCGAGGCCCAGGTCGTCGGTGACCGGCGCCCGACCGACCGCGATGAGCAGCATCTCGGCCGAGACCGACTCCTCCATGTCGTTGGACTTGAGCTTGACCTCGACCCCCTCGTCGACGATGCGGACACCGCTCAAGGTGGCCTCGGTCACGATCTGGATCTTGCGCTTGCGGAAGGCGCGGTCGAGCTCCTTCGACACCTCGGCGTCCTCGAGCGGCAGGATCCGCGGCAGCATCTCCACCAGGATCACCCGCGACCCGAACGAGGAGAAGATCGAAGCGAACTCGCAGCCCACGGCGCCCGAGCCCACCACCACCAGCGACTCCGGCACCTCGGGCACCTGGAGCAGATGGTCGGAGTTGACCACCCGCCTGCCGTCGGTGGGGGCGACGGAGAGCTCGCGCGGCACCGAGCCGGTGGCGATGAGGACGTTCTCGGCGGTGAGGGTGCGGCTGTCGCCCTCCTCCGGCTCGACCAGCACCTCGTGCGGTCCGGTCAGGCGTCCGCGGCCGTGGATCGCCTCCACGTTGTTCTTCTTGAACAGGACCTCGATCCCCTTGGCGTTCTTGTCCACCACGCCCTGCTTGTAGGCGTGCGCCCGCTCGAGGTCGAGCCGCGGGTCGGAGACCTCCACCCCGAAGTCGCGGGAGCGCCGCACCTCGTCCAGCAGCGAGGCGGTGTGGAGCAGGGCCTTGGTCGGGATGCAGCCGCGGTGCAGACAAGTGCCGCCGAACTTGGGGTCCTTCTCCACCACCGCCACCTTCAGACCGAGCTGACCGGCGCGGATGGCGGCCACGTAGCCCCCCGGTCCGCTGCCGATGATGATCAGGTCGTGCTCGTGCGCCATCGCGATCGCCTCCGCCGGGCCGCAGAGTTTACCCGATCCCCCCGCGCCCCCGCAGCCGCCGGCGGCCGGCCGCGGGGGGCGGCGCACGACCGCCCCCGCTATGCTCGCACTCACAGAGGATGACGGCGGGGAGCGACACGGCCAGCGCGCCCACCGGCCGGCCGCCGGGCGGGGGCGGGATCGCGCTCGCCCTGACCGGCGGCGGCGCGCGGGCCGCCTACCAGGTGGGCTTCCTGCGATGCCTGGCCCGCCGCCTGCCGCGCGCCGGCCTGCCCATCCTGACCGGCGTCTCGGCGGGAGCGATCAACGCCGCCTACCTGGCGGCCCGCTCCCGCTCGCTCCCCGAGACCGTCGAGAGCCTCAGCCAGCTCTGGCGCGAGCTGACTCCCGAGCGGATCTTCGAGGTCGGGCGTCTGGGGCTCTTCTGGAACGCCATGCGGTGGGCGGGCAGGCTGCTCTCCGGGGGCGGGCTGACGGCGCCTCGCGCGCGGAGTCTGGTGGACACCACGCCGCTGCGCCGGCTCATCGAGGCCGAGGTGCCCGCGGGGGGGGAGATCCAGGGCATCCAGCGCAACATCGACAGCGGCCGTCTGACCGCTCTGGCGTTGAGCACCGTCAACTACGCCACCGGCCAGACCGTCACCTGGGTCCAGGGCTCGGAGATCCAGGACTGGGAGCGCCCCAACCGCCTGGGCGTGCAGACCCAGATCAACACCGACCACATCATGGCCTCCGCCGCCCTGCCGCTCCTCTTCCCCGCGGTGCGGATCGGCGACGCCTGGTACGGCGACGGGGGCATCCGCATGTTCGCCCCCCTCTCGCCGGCCATCCGGCTGGGCGCCGATCGGATCCTGGCGATCTCCACCCGCTACCGCCGCAGCCGGGAGGAGGCCGCCCAGCCCGCCACCCGCGGCTATCCCCCCGTCGCCCAGGTCGCCGGCACCCTGCTCAACGCGATCTTCCTGGACGCCATCGACCACGACGCCGCGCGTCTCACCGCCATCAACGCCTTCCTCGACAAGCTCTCCCCGGAGGAGTGGGGACGGTGGCGCAAGGTGAGGCTGCTGGTGCTCCGGCCGTCGCAGGATCTGGGCCGCCTGGCGGCGAAGTTCGAGCCCAAGCTGCCGAAGGGCTTCCGCTTCATGACCCGTGGCCTGGGAACACGGGACACGGAGAGCCCCGACGTCCTGAGCCTGCTGATGTTCCAGTCCGACTACACGTCGGCCCTGATCGAGATCGGCGAGAGGGACGCCGAGGCGCGCGCGGACGAGATCGGCGAGCTGCTGGCGGAGTGAGAGCGGCCGATCCCTACGCGACCGTCACCTCGTCGCACAGATAGACGTCCTGGATGGCGTTCAGGAGCTCGACCCCTTCGGCCATCGGCTTCTGGAACGCCTTGCGGCCCGAGATCAGGCCCATGCCGCCCGCACGCTTGTTGATGACGGCGGTGCGCACCGCCTGGCCCAGGTCGTTCTTGCCCGACGAGCCGCCGGAGTTGATGAGCCCCACCCGGCCCATGTAGCAGTTGGCCACCTGCCAGCGCACCAGGTCCACGGGATGCTCGCTGGTGAGCTGGTCGTAGACCAGGGGATGGGTCTTGCCGAAGCCGATGGCGCGGTAGCCGTCGTTGTTGGTGGCCTGCTTCTGCTTCACGATGTCGGCCTCGATGGTGACGCCGAGGTGGTTGGCCTGGCCGGTCAGGTCGGCCGACGCGTGGTAGTCCACCCCGTCCTTCTTGAAGGCGGGGTTGCGCAGGTAGCACCAGAGGATCGTCCCCAGACCCAGCTCGTGGGCCTGGGAGAAGCACTCGGCGATCTCCACCAGCATCTCGTCGCAGTTCTCCGCGCCGAAGTAGATCGTCGCGCCCACCGCCGCGGCGCCCATCTCCCACGCCTGCTCCACCTGCGAGAAGAGCACCTGCTTGTAGCGGTTGGGGTAGGTGAGCATCTCGTTGTGGTTGATCTTGACCACGAAGGGGATCTTGTGGGCGTACTTGCGCGCCACCGAGCCCAGCACCCCCAGGGTGGAGGCGACGCCGTTGCAGCCGCCCTCGATGGCC
Organism: Thermoanaerobaculia bacterium; assembly: GCA_033720955.1. Classification (GTDB taxonomy): domain Bacteria; phylum Acidobacteriota; class Thermoanaerobaculia; order Multivoradales; family JAHEKO01; genus JAWWBN01. Next base: position 3,996 of record JAWWBN010000116.1, read on the forward strand.
AGCTTCACGATGTTCTCCGGGTCCATGTAGATCGGGTTGGGCGCGAAGGAGGCGGCCGCCGAGTGCTCGATGCCCTGGTCCACCGGCAGCAGCGACAGATACCCGGTCCCGCCCAGCCGCCCGTGGCCGTGGAGCCGCTGGAGGTTGACCAGGACCGGCGGCCGCCGGTCCGACAGACCGAAGGTCGAGTCGAGGTGGTCGGGCCCGGGCGAGTGGATCTGGTCGCGCGGGATGCCGCGGCAGACGTGGCCGAGCAGGCTCTCGGCCTCGTCCCCCAGGTGCTCCTGGATGCGGTCGATCGTGCTGGCGGAAGCGGCAACGGTCATCTGCGGGTCTCCTTCTCCTGGGTAGCCGGGCGCCGGTATCTCGTGGCGGCCTGAACCGCAGAGTATACCGGTCCGAACGACCCCGGAAGGGGCGACCCGGCGGACGGTCAGGGCGCGATCGAGCCGAGGAAGCGCTCGATCTCCCGCCACACGTCGGGGCGGGCCAGCAGGTCGTTGTGGCCGGCGCCGGGCACTTCCACCAGCCGCCCGCGCTCGCCCAGCTCCGCGGCCAGGCGCCGGCCCTGCTCCACCGGGATGATGCGGTCGGCGACGCCGTGGATCACCAGAATCGGACCGGGCAGCCGGGCGGCCGCGGCCACGGAGTCGTAGCGCTCCGACACGAGCAGCGCCACCAGGAAGCCGGGGAAGTGGCGCCGGGCCACCTCCGGCAGGCTGGTCCACGGGCTGAGAAGCACCCCCCCGGCGAACGGTCCGGGGCCCTCGTCCAGCAGCCGCGACGCGACGCCCGCTCCCAGCGACCACCCCACCACCGCCTGGCGCGACCCGCGGTGCCGCTCCGCCAGCCAGGCCGAGGCGGCGACCGCCGCCGCCGTCAGCGATCTCTCCGAGGGGCGGCCGGGGCTGTCGCCGTAGCCCGGGTACTCCACCGCCAGCAGGTGGCCGTCGAGCCTGGCGAGGTCGGCGGTGAGACCCGACCTCCTCATCGTCTCGAGGTTCTCGCCGTTGCCGTGGAAGAAGAGAACCGCCAGCGGCGCTCCCGGCCGCGGGCGGTGCCAGGCCTGGACCCAGCCCCCCTCCGGCAGCGGCAAACGCACCTCCTCGAACCCGGGGGGCGGCGGCCCCACGGCGATGGCCGGAGCCGGGTAGATCATCTGTCGCACGGAGCAGGCGCCCAGGAAAATGGCGGCAAGGAGAAGGGCGGCGGGCCGCAGGGGCTTCAGAGCTCCATCCCGTCGGGCATCGTGAGGCCCAGCCGCTCCAGGAGGTTGCGCAGGATGGCGGCCGTCAGGCCCCAGATCTGGCGGCCGCCCACGTGGTAGATGCGCAGCAGGTGCCGCTGGCCCTCGATCTCGACGGCCCGGTCCTCGACCATGCGGGGATCGGAGAAGGCGAGGATCGGGACCGAGAAGACCTCGGCGATCTCGCGCTCGTCGGGCTCGGTCGGGAGCGGATAGGGCACCGCCCCCACGCAGGGCACGATCCGGTAGCCGGTCGGGGTCTGCGCCTCGTCGAGCTCCCCCAGCCGGATCACCTGCGCCGGGTCGATCGCCAGCTCCTCCTCGCTCTCCCGCAGCGCCGTCCCCCAGGGGTCCTCTCCGGGCTCGTGCCCGCCCCCGGGGAAGCCGATCTGGCCGCGGTGGTGCGGCAGCTCCTCGGAGCGCCGGACGAGGACGGTCCAGAGCTGGCCCGCGTCCGCGTAGAGCGGCACCAGCACCGAGGCCTGACGGACGTCGCTGGGCGGCAGCCGACGTGGGGGCGGCGAGGCCAGCCGCTCGCGCAGCCCGAAGATCCAACTGTGGGGAGCCTGCTCCACGCCGGCGACGATAGCGCAAGGGCGCCGCGGAGCGGTCTAGGGCTCGACGTCCCGCACCCAGGTGGGGCCGCCCATCTTGCCGAAACCGCCGACCCCGGCGAGGTGCGGCTCGACGATGAGCTGGCCGGCGCCGATCGGCCGCCGCAGCTCCACCTGGAACTGGTACGACTCGCCCGGGGCAACGTCGTTGCCCAGCTCCACCCACTGCTGCTCGGAGGGCGGGTCGTGGGGGCCGGGGCGCCACTGCAGCTCGATCGACACCCCGGTCACCGGACGGGTGGTGGCCAGCCAGCGGCAGAAGCCGTCGTTGGTGAGGCGCACCGTGAGGCCGCGGCGCTCCCCCACCGGCCAAGGGCCCTCGGCCCCGGTCACCTCCAGGCGGCCCGCCAGGTCAAGCCAGGTCACCGTGGAGGGCGGCGGCGCTTCCGCCGGCGCGTCGCCGGGCGGCTCCAGCCCGGCGAGCGCCAGGGCCCGCTCCAGGGTGAGCCGGGCCGAGAGCTCCGGGTCGTGGTGCTCGGCCACGTAGCGACGGGCCGCCTCGGCCATCTCCTCGAGCTCCTCCGGCTGCGCCAGGAGCGCCCCCACGCGCTCGGCCAGCGCCGCCACCTCCTCCTCGCCCAGCGGCACCTGGACCGCCACCTCGGAGGGAAGCTCGGCGAACTGGGCGTACTCCGACACCACCACCGGCCGCCCCACGGCCAGCACCCGGAGCAGCGACGCCGAGGTCTCCCCCGCCGTCGGATAGCGCAGATTCAGGCAGAGGGCGCAGGCGGCGATGGCGGCCTCGAACTCGTCGAAGTCGAGAAAGCCGGTCACGTGGACGCGATCGGAGACTCCGACCCGGGCGGCCAGGCCCTCGAAGTCCAGGCTCTGGGAGACCTCGCCCACGATGGCCAGGTGGGCGTCGGCCAGCTCGGGCCGGGCGAGGGCGCGGATCACCGCCTCGGTGCGCTTGATCGGGGTCTGGAAGCCGAACGAGCCCAGCAGGGGCCGGTCCTCCGGCAGGTCGTGGCGACGCTTGAACGCCTCCGCCTCGGCGGGGGGAACCCGGCGCGCCAGGGGCATGGGCATGGGCACGGTGTGCACTTCGACGCCGGCCTCCCGCCGCACCTCGCGGGCGGCCCACTCGCTGTGCACCAGCACCCCCCGCTGCCGTCGCAGGAGGGTGCGGTTGGCGGGCAGCTCGAAGAGCGCCGCGGCGCCGAGCTCCGACCAGCGACGCGCGCGGGCGGTGAGCTCGCCGATCCAGCCGTGGTCCGCCGCCAGCCGCTGGTAGTAGCCGGCCGGATCGCCCGCCGCCAGGGTGCTCTCCACCAGGAGATGGTGCAGCACGAGATCGTGCAGGGTGAGCACTCCCGGCGTCTCCATCGCCAGTTCCAGCACCCCCAGATGGTGCCGGTTGTTGCCCATCTCGTAGAGCGGCAGCCTCCCCTCCGCGCCCAGCTCGGCGGGAGGGGCGAGCTCGTAGCGGGCGGCGATCGCCTCGTCCACCGGCTGGGCGGGCAGCCGGATCAGACGCAGGTCGCACCGCCGCGCGAGGTGGGGCAGCAGGTCGCGGACGTAGTCGGCGATCCCCGAGCGCACCGGGGGCAGCGGCGATACGAGATCGATACGGGGCCGGTCGGCCTCCGGCGCAGTCACCGCGCCCCTAGGCGGCGCTCGACTCGCCCATCTGGTCGGCGAGCCAGGCCTCGATGAACGGGTCGATGTCGCCGTCGAGGACGCCGTCGGCGTCCCCGACCTCGAGCCCGGTCCGGTGGTCCTTCACCATGCGGTAGGGGTGGAGCACGTAGCTGCGGATCTGGCTGCCCCAGGCGATCTCCTTCTTCTCCCCCTCCCGCTCCGCCTGCTCCTCGGCGCGCTTGCGCATCTCGAGATCGTAGAGCCGCGCGCGCAGGATCTTCATCGCCGTCGCCCGGTTCTTGATCTGGCTGCGCTCGTTCTGGCACGAGACGACGGTGTTGGTGGGCAGATGGGTGATCCGCACCGCCGACTCCGTCTTGTTGACGTGCTGGCCGCCGGCCCCGGAGGCGCGGTAGGTGTCGATCCGCAGGTCCTTGTCCTCGATCTCGATCTCGACGTCGTCCTCGACCTCCGGGTAGACGTAGACCGAGGCGAACGAGGTGTGACGGCGCGAGGCCGCGTCGTAGGGGCTGATCCGCACCAGCCGGTGGACGCCGCTCTCCCCCTTCAGGTAGCCGTAGGCGCTCTCCCCCTCGACGGAGACCGTGGCGCTCTTGATCCCCGCCTCCTCGCCGTCCAGCCGGTCCAGGAGCTCGGCCCGGTACCCGCGCTGCTCGGCCCACCGCAGGTACATCCGCAGGAGCATCTCGGCCCAGTCCTGCGACTCGGTGCCGCCGGCCCCGGGGTGGATCGCCACCAGGGCGTTCTTGTCGTCGTCGGGGCCGGAGAGCTTCAGCTCGAGCTCCAGCCGCGACAGGTTGCCCTCGAGACGGGCGAGAAAACGCTCCATCTCGTCGTCGGCCTCGCCCTCCTCCAGGAGCTCGCGCCATGCGGCGAGCTCCTCGCCGTCGGAGCGCAGACCCTCCAGCGTCGCGATCTGCTTCTCCAGACGGCGGCGGTCGCGCATCTGCGGCGCCGAGGCGGCCGGGTCCTCCCAGAACCCGGGCGCCTCCATCAGCTTGTCGATGGCGGCGAGCCTCTCCTCGAGACCGGCCTCCTCAAAGATACCCCCTGAGGAGCTCCAGCCTCTCTTCCAGCTCGTCGATCTGCTGTTGGGTCTCGGCGGCGATCATGCCCGCTCACCTCCTGCTGGCGCGAAATATAGCAAAGGCGGCGAGGAGCAGAGCGGCCGCGGGCGTCAGCCACGGCAGCCGCGCCGCGGGGGTCAGACCGCGCCGCCCGGAGACCCTGACGGTGATCACGCCGCGCTCGCCCACGCCCAGCCTGGAGACCACCCGGCCGTCGGCGGCGACCACCCCCGACACCCCCGTCAGCGCCGCCCGCAGCAGAGGACGGCGCATCTCGGCGGCGCGCAGGCGGGCGGCGCGAAAGTGCTGCCACGGCGCGGCGGTGTCGCCGTACCAACCGTCGTTGTTGACGTTGACGAGCCCCGTCGCCCCGCGCCGCACGGTCGCCGCGACCTCGGCCGGGAAGATCACCTCGTAGCAGACCGACACGCCCAGCCGCTCGGCCCCCCAGGGCAACGGATGGGCCGACTCGCCGGGGGTGAAGTCCCCGACGTTGCGCGCCAGCTTGCCCACCCCGGGCAGGATCCGGACGGGCGCCGGCACGTACTCTCCGAACGGCACCAGATGTCGCTTGGCGGTGCGCTCGAAGCCACCTCCCCCGGGCCGGGTCAGGAGCACGGCGTTGTAGCTGGCGCCGTCCCGGCGCTCGGCGGCGTTGAGGAGCACGGGGCAGCCCATGGCCCCGAGCCGCTCCAGGTCGCGGCGCAGGAAATCGTGGAGCGCCGGGGTGAACGGCCAGGCGGCGCTCTCCGGCCAGATCAGCAGGCCGGGACGGGCCCGGCAGGCCGCGGTCGACATACGCTCGAGCTGGCGGTAGTCGCTCCGCGCCCGCTCCGGATCGAAGGTCATGGAGACGGCGGCGTTGGGCTGCAGCAGGTGGACCGTGGCGGCGTCCTCCCCCTCCACGGGGAGGGGCGTCGCGCCGAGCTGCGCCCCGGCCAGGGCCGCCAGGACCGGCAGCCAGGTCACGGCGAGCGGCTTCAAGCTGCGACGGCGCGCCGCCAGGGCCGCACCGGCGTTGACCAGCACCACCAGAAAGGAGAGCCCGTAGACCCCCGACCAGGGAGCCAGCTCCAGCGCCCCCGGCAGCTCCGCCCAGGCGGTGCCCGCCAGGTTCCAGGGGAAGCCCGTCAGGAGGTGCGCCCTCGCCCACTCGAGCGCCGTCCACAGCGCCGCCAGCGTAAACGGCGCGGCCGGACCGCTCCCCCGCCAGAGCCGCGGGCCCAGCAGGCCGAAGGGGAGCTGGAAGAGGGCGAGCACTCCGGCCAGGCCCAGCAGGACGAGCCAGGACGCCGCCTCCGGCAGACCGCCGTACTCGCGCACGGTGCTCGCGATCCAGGGGATCGACCCCACCCAGAAGGCGACCCCGTGCAGCCAGACCAGCCGTCCCGCCCGGCGATGGGCGAGCAGCGGAAAGAGCGGCGCCAGAGCCAGCCAGGAGGCCAACGACAGCGGCCGGCGCTGGAAGCAGAGGGCCCAGAGGAGGCCGCCGGCCAGGGCCAGCAGCACCCAGGCCGCGCCGATCGCCCGGGGCCGGCTGGGTGGCACCGGCGGGCCGCTCAGCCGGAGGTGATCCAGGTGTCGAGACGGAAGTCGCGACGCACCCGCTCGGCCACCTGCTCGGCCTCGCGACGCTCCTGGAAGGGACCGATCCGGACCCGGTACATGGTCCGGTCGCGCACCTCGACCGGCGACAGCAGGGCCGCGAAGCCGGCGGAGCGCAGCCGGTTGACGACCCGCTCCGCCTGCTCCCGGTCGTTGGAGGAGAAGACCTGCACCACGATCGCCCCCGCGGCGGGCTCGACGGCGGGCACGGCCCCGGGCGAAGGGTCGGCGGGCGCTGCCGGCGGCTCCGCGGGCGGCTGCGAGCGGGGGGCCGGAGCGGGGGGTCCCGGCTCCACCGCCTCGGCCTCGTCGGTGAAGAAGTTGAGCTCGCCCAGCGTCTCCTCCGGAGCCTCCCCCTCGACGGGCGGCGTCTCCCCGACCTCGATCGGCGGCTGCGCCGTCTCGCTGCGGCCCACCCACACCCCCGAGAAGAAGGCGGCCACGACGCAGACCAGCAGGATGACGAAGACCGTCATCACCTGGCGGTTCGTCAGCGCGATCTCGTAGTAGCTCGGCTCTCGCGAATCGGTCATCGGCGTCTCTCGCCTGGCCGCCGCCCGGGGCGGACGGCTCAGAGCTCCCCGGCGCCACCGCCCGACCGCGAGCCGCCGGGCTGGAGCAGCGCCTTGATCATCTCGATGGGCAGCGGGAAGACGATCGTGGAGTTCTTCTCCGAGGCGATCTCGGTCAGGGTCTGGAGATAGCGCAACTGCAGAGTGGTCGGGTTGCGGCTGATGGCCTCGGCCGCCTCGGCCAGCTCGGCCGACGCCTTGAGCTCGCCCTCGGCGTGGATCACCTTCGCCCGCTTCTCGCGCTCGGCCTCCGCCTGACGCGCCATGGCCCGCTGCATCTCCTGCGGCAGATCGACGTGCTTGACCTCGACCGCCGAGACCTTGATCCCCCAGGGGTCGGTCTGCGAGTCGATGATCTCCTGGAGCTGGTCGTTGAGCTTCTCGCGCTCCGAGAGGAGCTCGTCGAGCTCCGCCTGGCCGAGCACCGAGCGCAGGGTGGTCTGGGCGATCTGGCTGGTGGCGAAGAGGTAGTTCTCGACCTCGACCACCGCCTTGGCGGGATCCACGACGCGGAAATA
>JAWWBN010000117.1:0-11193 GCA_033720955.1 Thermoanaerobaculia bacterium
CCGGCCACCTGGTGCGCGAGTACGGCATGACCGAGCTCACCAGCCACTTCTACACCCGCGTCCTCTCCGGCGGCGACCCGGACCTGTTCGTGCCGCCGCCCTGGACCCGGGTCCGGACGCTCGACCCCGAGACCCTGGCGCCGGTCACCGGACGGCCGGGGCTGCTCGCCGTCTTCGACCTGGCCAACGTGGGCTCGGCGGTCCACCTGCTGACCGAGGACCTGGCGGTGGACGAGGTCGAGGCCTTCCGTCTGGCCGGGCGGGCGGCGGGCGCCGACCTCCGCGGCTGCTCGCTGACGGTCGAGGAGCTGGCGGGCTAGGCGGGCCGGGGTGGAGGCCACGACGAGCCGGCACGGGAGCGCCGCCGACCCGCGGGCCGGCCTCCGGCGCCGCGGGGCGACGCGGTGATCCACGACGCCTTCCTGCCGCCCGGAGTCGCGCCGCCGCCCACCGCGGCGGTCGAGCGCCACGGCGTCCTCTACCGCTCCGCGGTCTGGAGCGGCGAGGCCCTGGCGGCCGTCGCCCACGCCCTGCGCGACCGCGGGGCGCCGGCCCTGGCCGCTCTCGACCCGGCTCGGCTGCGCGACGCCTGGCTCGACACCGTGGACCTCTTTCTCGACCCGGCGAGCGCGGAGCGGCGTGCCCTGGACCGGCCGCTGGCCGCCTTCTGCGGCCTCTCGCCGGCCGGCCTCCGGGCCGGGCTCGAGGCGGTCCTGGGGGGCGCCCGGCGCGGCGCCGCGGAGCTGATCGAGGAGGCCCGGCCGGCGGGCGACGGCCGCGCGGTGCTGGTGGTCCTGGCGGCCAACCTGCCGGGCCTCGCCGTGCAGCCGCTGCTGCCCGCCCTGGCGCTCCGCCGGCCCGTGCTGCTCAAGTCGCCCTCGGCCGAGCCGCTCTTCGCCCCCGCCTTCCTCGCCGCCCTGGCGCGGCGGGAGCCGGCCCTGGCCCCCGCTCTGGCGGCGGCGGTCTGGCGCGGCGGCGACCGGGCGCTGGAGGACCCCCTGCTGGCGGCGGCGGGCCGGGTCGTGGCCTACGGCGAGCGCGACAGCCTGGACGATCTCGAGGCCCGGGCGGCGGGGCGGCTCTTCGGCTACGGACCCCGCACCAGCCTGGCGGTGGTGGCGGCGGGCGAGGACCCGGCCGCCGTGGCTTCCGGTCTGGCACGCGACGTCGCCCTCTTCGACCAGCGCGGCTGTCTCTCGGTGCAGGCCGTCTACACCGACGCCCCGGCGCGGCCGCTGGCCGACGCCCTGGCGGCCGAGCTGGCGGTCCTGGCCGAGCGCTGGCCGCCGGGGCCGGCCGACCCGGCCTCCGCCGCCGGGGTGCAGCAGCTCCGCGCCGAGGCCGAGCTGCGCGGCCTCCACCGGCCGCCTCTGCCCCTCGCGGCGGGCACCGTGGTGGTGGAGCCCCTGCCCGCCTTCTCCCCGGCGCCGGGGCTGCGCTCGGTGCGGATCCACCCGCTCCCCGACCTCGGCCGGCTCCCCGGCCTGCTCGCTCCCTGGCGGGACCGCCTGCAGGGAGCGGCGCTGGCCGGCGCGGCGGCCGAGGCGCTGCGGCCGGAGCTCGAGCGTCTGGGCCTCACCCGCTTCGCCGCCCCCGGCCGGCTGCAGCACCCCGACGCCCTCTGGCACAACGGAGGGCTGCACCCCCTGGAGGTGCTCGCGGAGTGAGGCCGGCTACGACCCCGAGAGGATCCGGTCGATCGACCTCTCGGGGCTGCGCCAGCTCTCGCCCTTGAGCCGGCCGACCTCGCGCCCGTTCACCAGGACCACACCGGTGGGCACCCCGGTGATCTCGAAGCGGGCCGCCTCCGGGTCCTCGCTGAACGCCTTGCCCTGCGGCAGGCCGTAGTACTCGAAGCGGACCGGGGCCCCCTCGAGCTCCTTCTCGACCTTGAGGACGAGCGGCAGGAGCTGGCTGCAGGCGGAGCACCAGGAGCCGAAGAAGACCCGCACCGTGGCCGGGCTCTCGCGGCTCCGCAGACGCTCCATCTCCGCCGCCGAGGGCTGGTAGGCGGCCGCGCCCACGGCGTACTCCGGGCTGTGCCGGAGGAGCTCGGCGGCGTCGCGCTCGCCCAGCAGGGGCGGCTTGGGCTTGAGCACCGCCGGCACCCCGTTGACGGCGAAGCGGACCTCGAGCCCGGCGTCCACCCCGTCGATGGCGAAGTTGGGCTGGGGCTCGAGACCGGCGCCGGGCAGCAGATCGATGACCCCGCCCGGCCTCTCGGCCATCTGCAGCAGGTTCACCGTCTGCACCGCGCCGCTGGATACCTGCAGCAGCACCGGGTCGGGCATCTGGGCGCTGTTCGAGACGACGAGCACCGCCGGCGGGCTGCTGGACTGGTAGATCCGCGCCCCCTCGGCGGGCTGGCCGCCGATCTCGAGCACGAACCTCCCGGTCGGCTGGAGGCCGTTGATGGCCGGCTGGGCCAGCGCCGCCGCGGCGACGGCGGCGGTCACGATCGAAAGGAGCACGGGCTGGGGCATCTTCGCTCTCATCGGCTTTCTCTCTGCCTCGGATTCTAGTACGGCGGCTCGGGTCTCCCGCGGTCTGCAACCGCCGTGCCCGGAGCGGTCGGGATCAGGGGGCCGCGGCCGGCGGCAGCCCGGCGAAGGTCTCCACGACCCGCCCCTCCACCACCCGGAAGGAGCGCGGCAGGGCGCGGTAGAGGGGCTCGAGCAGGGGCAGCGGCACCTCGCGCACCGAAAAGGCGGGCGCCGCCTGGAAGAAGAAGAGCTGCCGCTCCTGCTCGCTGGAAGGGGTCAGCAGCCAGAGGATCTCGCCCCCCTCCCCGGCGAGCCGGTTCAGGCCCGGAACGGCGGCCACCAGGGCCGGATCGACCACCTCGGCCATCACCACCAGGTGGCGGCCCGAGGTGAGCTCCGGGACCAGGATGTCCAGACAGGCCCGCTCCTCCCCCTGCCCGGCGCAGAGGTCCGCGATCTCGCGCCCCGGCGACAGCCGGGTGGCCAGGTCGTCGAAGGGCAGCTCGGGCGCCTTCCACGCGACGAGGAGCGCCGCCGCCGTGACGACGCCGGCCACCGCGGCCCGCCAGTCCACCGCCCGGCCACGGACCCCGCGGGCGCCCAGCCAGGCCAGCACGAGAGGCGGCACCAGGAGCACCAGGTCCTGCCAGAAGGCCTCCGCCGGGGTGCGCTCCACCAGGCTGCCGAAGCAGCCGCACGACTCGTCGGCGCCGATCAGCCCGTTGGCGAAGCGCCAGTAGGCGCGGCCGTTCAGAAAGAGGAAGAGACCCACCAGCGCCGTGGCCGGGGTCAGCACCCAGCGGCGTCTCACGGCCAGCAGGAGGAGGGTGCCCAGCCCGGCCTCGAAGCCCACGAAGAGCACCGCCCAGGCCCCCGGCGGCAGCCCCACCGCCAGCCCCTGGGCCTCGATCTCGCCGGCGAAGGCCACCGGGTGGATCATCTTGGCCCAGGCCGCCACCAGCAGCACCAGCCCCAGGATCGCCGCGCCGAAGCGGCTGGCGGCGTCGAGAAGGGGTCGGGGTCGCATGGCTCTTCCGGGGGAGAGGGAGGGACGGATTCTAGCTCTCCCGAGCCGGCCCTACAGGGCGAGGAACCGCCGCAGCTCGACCGCCGTGGGGCTGTCCACCTCGCCCACGAAGGACTCCAGCGGGCCGGAGAAGAGCAGCTCGCCGCCGTGCGATCCGCCGCCCGGGCCCAGGTCCACGATCCAGTCGGCGCGCGCCAGCAGGTCGAGGCTGTGCTCCACCACCACCACGCCGTTGCCGCGCCGCACCAGCCGGCGCAGCGTCTGGTAGAGCAGGTCGATGTCGGCCATGTGGAGACCGGTGGTGGGCTCGTCGAAGAGAAAGAGCCGCGGCCCAGTCGAGCGCTCGGTCAGAAAGCTCGCCAGCTTCAGCCGCTGCGCCTCGCCGCCGGAGAGGCTGGAGGTGCTCTGACCGAGACGCAGATAGCCCAGGCCCACGTCCACCAGCGGCTGCAGCCGCGCCAGCAGCTTGCGCCGCCCGGCGAAATGCTCCCTCGCCTGGTCCACCGTGAGCTCGAGGGTGTCGGCGATGTCGAGCCCGCGGTAGCGGACGTCGAGCACCCGGCGCTCGAAGCGGCGGCCCTGGCACCGGTCGCAGCGCACTGTGACCTCGGCCATGAACTGCATGTCCACGGTCACCTCGCCGGTCCCCTTGCACTCCGGGCAGCGGCCCTTGTCGACGTTGAAGGAGAAGTGGCCGGCGGTGATCTCGCGGGCGCGCGCGCGCGGGGTGGCGGCGAAGAGGCGACGGATCTCGCCGTAGGCCTTGAGGTAGGTGACCGCGTTCGAGCGGCTGGAGCGCCCCAGCGGCTGCTGGTCCACCAGCACCACGTCCGCCAGGTCGTCGAGCCCCTCCAGACCGCCGCACTCCCCCGGCTCGACGTCCACCACCCCGCGGGCGCGCTGGTAGTTGGCGTAGAGGACGTTCTCGACCAGGGTGGACTTGCCCGAGCCGGAGACCCCGGTCACCGCCACCAGGGCGCCCAGCGGGAAGCTCACGTCGAAGCCCTGGAGGTTGTGGGCCCGCACGTCGCGGAGGGTCACGCGGGGACGGCCCTCCAGCTCCTCGGCGACGCTCGCCCGGCCGCGCTCGCGGCGGTAGCGGGCCAGGTGGCGGCGGGCCGCCGTGGCCGGCCTCTGCTTCAGGTAGCTGCCGGTCAGGGAGGCCTCCTCGGCCACGATGGCGGCCAGCGATCCCTCGGCCAGAACCTCGCCCCCCAGCTCCCCCGCCGCCGGACCCAGGTCCACGATGTGGTCGGCGCCGCGGATGATGGTGCGGTCGTGCTCCACCACCAGGACGGTGTTGCCGCGCGTGGCCAGGTCGGCCAGCAGGTCCAGCAGCCGCTCGCTGTCCCGGGGGTGCAGCCCGATGGTGGGCTCGTCCAGCACGTAGAGGGTGCTGGTGAGCCCTGAGCCCAGGGCGGCGGCGAGGTGGATCCGCTGCGCCTCGCCCCCCGACAGGGTGCGGGCCTGGCGGTCGAGGGTCAGGTAGTCGAGACCCACCCGGTGGAGCACCTCCACCCGCTCGGCGAGCTCGTCCAGCAGATGGCCCGCCACCTCCCGCTGCCGCCGGCTCCAGCGCCGCGCGGCGAGCCAGCCGCGGAGCTCCTCGATGCTCATGGCGGTCAGCTCGGGCAGGCTCTTGCCCTCCACGAAGACGGCCAGGGCGCGGGGCGACAGCCGGCGGCCGCGGCACTCCGGGCAGGGGTCGTAGGAGCGGTAGCGGGCCAGCAGGGTGCGCACGTGGACCTTGTAGGAGCGCCGCTCCAGCCAGGCGAAGAAGGCGGTGAGGTTCTTGAAGTCGCCGCGGCCCTCCCAGACCCAGCGCCGCTGCTCCTCGGTGAGCTCCGACCACGGCCGGTCCACCGGCACGCCGGCCTCCGCCGCCGCCGCCAGCAGCCGCCGGTGGAGACGCTCGTAGGCGGGGGTCGAGAAGGGGGCGATCGCCCCCTCGGCCAGGCTGCGCTCGGGGTCGGGGACCACCCGCGACCGGTCCACCCCGATCACCCGGCCGAACCCCTGGCAGGCGGGACAGGCGCCCAGCGGCGAGTTGAAGGAGAAGAGAGCCGGCACGGGACGCGCCAGCCGCCGGGCGCAGACCGGGCAGCCGGGCGTGGCGGAGTAGGTGCGCTCGCCCCCCGGCCCGTGAGCCACCACGGTCTCGGCGGCCAGACGGTAGGCCTCCTCGACCGCCTCCGCCAAGCGGGGCTCCTCCCGCACGCTCCGGAACCGCCCCAGCACCAGGGGCAGCGGGTCCAGCCGCCTGGGCCACTTCGCGCTCGACGTCATCCGCACCACCTCGCCCTCCTCGAGCCGGCGGGCGTAGCCCTGGCGGACGAGCTCGGCCAGCGCCTGGTCGGCGCGGCGCGGCGGACGGCGCACCGGGGCGGTCAGGACCACCGGCTCCCCCACCGCGCCGGCGGCGATCTCCGCGGCCGCCTCGCCCGTGGTGAACGAGCGCGCCGGGCCGTGGCCCTCCGGGCAGCGCACCTCCCCCAGGTGGGTGAAGAGCAGCCGCAGCACGTCGGCGACCTCGGTGATGGTGCCCACGGTGGAGCGGGCGTTCTTCACCGAGTTGCGTGCCTCGAGCGCCACCGGCGGCAGGACGTTGCGGATCTCGTCCACCGGCGGCCGCTCCATCTGCTCCAGGAACTGGCGCGCGTAGGTGGACATCGACTCCACGAAGCGGCGCTGGCCCTCAGCGAAGACCGTGTCGAACGCCAGCGACGACTTGCCGGCGCCGGAGGGCCCGGTGACCACCGTCACCCGCCCGTGGGGGATGCGGCAGTTGATCCCCTTCAGGTTGTGGGTGCGAGCGTTCTCGACCTCGATGGCGGTGCCGGTGCTCAACGGGAGGGCCCAGGGCGGGTGGGAGGGGGCCGCACCGGGCGGCGCGGCGGCGCGATCCTACCTCTGCGGCGAGCCGCCGGGGGGCTGACGGCCGAAGATCCGGCGCAGCCACCGCCAGCGCCGCCGGCGGGCCTCGCCCTCCTCGCCGGCGGCCAGGGCGCGGCGGTCGTACCAGCCGCCGTGCATCTCACAGGGCATCTCGGGGAGCTGGCGCTCCAGATAGACCTCGGTCAGCACCCGCGGGCACCGCTCGGTGGCGAGCTGGCCGGTGTCGGGGTCGATCAGGGCGGTGACGATCCCCGGCGGCTGCTGGAAGAAGCGGAAGCCTCCCTCGGGGCGGACGGCGGCGGTGAAGCGGGACCAGATCGGCAGCGCCGCCCGGGTGCCCGAGAGCCGGGTCTCGAAGTTCTCGTCGTACCCCACCCAGACCAGGGTGGCTCGGTCGGGGGAGTAGCCCGCGAACCAACTGTCGCGCCGCCCGTTGGTGGTGCCGGTCTTCCCCGCCAGCGGGTCGAAGACGCCCTGGTCCCGCGCCGCCCGGCCCGTGCCGCGCTCCAGCACCCCCTGCAGCACCGAGGTCATCATGTACGCCGTCTGGGGGCTCATGGCGCGGCGGGGCGGCGGCAGCGGCCGCCCGGAGACCGGCCGGCCGTCGGGACCCAGCACCCCCTCGAGAGCGTGCACCGGCGGGCGCAGGCCGCCGGCGGCGAGGGTGGCGTAGGCGGTGGCCAGCTCGAGCGGCGACACCTCGAAGGCGCCCAGGGCCAGCGACGGCAGCGGCTCGAGCCGCCCGGCGATCCCCATCGCCCGCGCCATCTCGACCACCCGGCGCAGGTCGGTGGCCATCGCCACCCGCACCGTGGGGACGTTGAGGCTCTCCTCCACCGCGGTGCGCACGGTCACCCAGCCGCGGTGCTCGCCGCTCGAGTTGCGCGGCGACCAGGTGCGGGTGCGCGACAGCTTCACCGTCATGGGCGCGTCGTGGACGAACCCCGCCGGCCAGGCGGCGCCGCTCTCGAAGGCGGCGGAGTAGACGATCGGCTTGAAGGCGCTGCCGGCCTGGCGCCGGGCGTGCGCCACGCGGTCGAACTGGCTGGAGCCGTAGTCCCTCCCGCCCACGTAGGCGGTCAGCGCGCCCGTGCGCGGGTCCATCGACACCAGGGCCGCCTGGAGGGGGGCGGGCCGGCCGCTCCCCTTCTCCCAACCCTTCTCGAGGGCGGCGGCGCCCCAGGCCACCGCCTCCTCGGCGTCCCGCTGCGCCTCCTCCTCCAGGGTGGAGAGCAGCACCCAGCCTCCCCCGGTGGGGTCGTCGATGCCGTACCGACGGCGCGCCTCGGCCCAGGCCCAGTCGGCGAAGTGGAGGGCGCGCCGGGCGGCCACCGGGTGGGGGTCGAAGCAGAGGGGCCGGGCGGCGACCGCGGCGGCCCGGTCGGGCTCGAGCCAGCCGAGCTCGCGCAGCCGCGACAGCACCCAGTCCCGCCGCTCGCGCGCCCGCTCGGGACGGGTCCAGGGGGAGTAGGCCCCGGGCGAGCGGATCGCCCCTGCGAGCACCGCCGACTCGCAGAGCGACAGCTCGCTCGCCGGCTTGCCGAAGTAGGCCCAGGCGGCGGCGCCCACCCCCATCAGGTTCACCCCGTCGCTGGTGCCCCAGTAGATCTCGTTCAGATAGGCCGTCAGGATGGCCTGCTTGTCGTACCGGAGGTCGATCAGGACCGCCAGCACGAGCTCGCGCACCTTCCGGCCCAGCGAGCGCTCGTGCGTGAGGAAGAGGTTCTTGACCAACTGCTGGGTCAGGGTGCTGCCGCCCTGCTTGAGCTCGCCCCCGCGCAGGTTGACCCAGGCGGCGCGGAGGATGCCGCGGGGCGACAGCCCCGGGTGCTGGTAGAAGCGGGCGTCCTCCGCCGCCAGCACCGCTTGCACGAGATGGGCCGGCAGGTCGGCCACGGCCACCGGCCGCCGCTCGGCGCGATCCGGCCCCAGGTAGGTGGCCAGAAGCGGCGGCGGCAGCGCCGCCCGCGGCACCGGCCGGCCGTCCCGGTGGAGACGGGACACCCGGCCGCCGGAGAGGGAGACCTCGAGCAGACCCTCGCCGCCGAGGCCCTCAGGGGTGGGGAAGGGGCGCAGCCAGACGGCGATCCGGGACCTGCCCAGCGACAGCTCGCCGGGCGACGAGGGAGGCCGCTCGACGCGGCGGTAGCCGAGAGCCGCGAGCTCCGAGGCGAGGTCCGCCGGCCGCACCCGGTCCCCCGGCTCGAGCACGGGCGAGCGGCCGTAGAGACGGCTCGGCTGGCGGGTGGGGCGCTCGGCGAACTGGCTGGAGAGCTGCCAGAACGGCCAGAACGACCAGGCCAGGGCGACCGCCGCCGCCACCGGCAGCGCGACGAGCACGGCCCGGCGGCGCGAGAAGCCGCGGCGGCCTCGCTTCTTTCGGGCGGCTCTTCGGGGCATCGGTCGAGCGGTCGCTCTCGGTTGGTCCTCCGACGTGCAACATCCGGGCCACGACGCGCCGGGTTCTGCTATCCTTCGCCGCCCCATGATCTCGGTCTCCGGCCTCGCCAAGTCCTTCGGGGCCCAGAAGCTCTTCGAACAGGTCTCCTTCCAGCTCAACCCCGGCGACCGCTACGGCCTGGTGGGAGCCAACGGCTCGGGCAAGTCGACCCTGCTGCGCATCCTCGCGGGCCACGAGCCCCCCTCCTCCGGGTCGGTGGCGGTGGCCAAGCGGCTGCGTCTCGGCGTGCTCGGCCAGGACCGCTTCGAGGACGCCGACGAGCGCATCGTGGACGTGGCCCAGATGGGCAACCGCGAGCTCTGGGCGGCCATGAAGGAGAAGGACGAGCTGCTGGAGCGCGCGGCCGAGAGCTTCGACTCCGACCGCTACGCCCAGCTCGAGGAGGTCGTGGTCCAGCACGACGGCTACACCGCCGAGGCCCGCGCCGCGGAGGTGCTGGAGGGTCTGGGCATCCCGGCCGAGGTGCACCAGGAGCCGCTGCGCACTCTCTCCGGCGGCTTCCGCCTGCGGGTGCAGCTCGCCCAGGTCCTGGCCGGCCAGCCCGACGCCCTCCTCCTCGACGAGCCCACCAACCATCTCGACATCCTCTCCATCCGCTGGCTCGAGAAGTTCCTCCAGGAGTTCCCCGGCGTCGTGGTGGTCATCTCGCACGACCACCGCTTTCTCGACAACGTCTGCACCCACATCCTCGACGTGGACTACGAGACGGTCACCCTCTACACCGGCAACTACAGCCGTTTCGTCAAGGCGAAGCGGGACGAGCGCGAGCGCAAGGAGAAGGAGATCCGGAAGCGCGAGGACGAGATCGCCCACCACAAGGCGTTCGTCGAGCGCTTCCGCGCCAAGGCCACCAAGGCGCGGCAGGCCAAGAGCAAGCAGAAGCAGCTCGAGCGGATCGAGATCGAGCCGCTGCCGTCGAGCTCGCGCCGCTACCCCACCTTCCGGTTCGAGCCGTGCCGCCACAGCGGCAAGGAGGTCCTCGCCCTCGAGGAGGTGTCCAAGGCCTACGGCGACAACCAGGTGCTGACCGACGTCTCGCTCACGGTGCGGCGGGGCGACCGCCTGGCCATCCTGGGCCCCAACGGCATCGGCAAGTCCACCCTCCTCAAGATCGCCATGGGCGATCTGCCGGCCGATCGGGGCAGGGTGGAGTGGGGCTACGAGACCCACCCCGGCTACTTCGCGCAGGACCACCGCGAGCTGCTGCGGCCGCCGGGCATGAAGGTCGAGGCGTGGCTCTGGGAGGCGGCGCCGGCGGAGACCATCGGCGCCATCCGGGCGCGGCTGGGGCTGGCCCTCTTCTCGGGCGAGGAGGCCGAGAAGCAGGTGGGCTCGCTCTCCGGCGGCGAGGGCGCCCGGCTGGTCTTCGCCCGACTGGCGCTCCAGAACCCCAACGTCCTGGTGCTCGACGAGCCCACCAACCACCTCGACCTCGAGTCCATCGAGGCGCTGGTCGAGGGGCTCCAGAGCTTCGAGGGCACCCTGATCTTCGTCTCCCACGACCGCTGGTTCGTGGCCCAGCTCGCCAACCGCATCGTCGAGCTCTCCCCGTCGGGGCCGCGCGACTACGAGGGCACCTACGAGGAGTACGTCGCCTACTGCGGCGACGACCACCTGGACGTGGAGCAGGTGGTGCTCAAGGCGCGGCGCGCCAAGCGGGCGCGGCGGCGGGCCGAGGCGGGGGGCAGCGCCGGGGTCGAGCGCCGGCGGCGGCAGCTCGCCGGCCGTCGCGACCGCCTCACGGAGGAGATCGACAAGACCGAAAGCCGCATCCACGAGATCAACGACCTCTTCTGCGACCCCACCTTCTTCGAGAAGACCCCCCGCGCCAAGGTCACCCAGCTCGAGCGCGAGCAGAAGGAGCTCTCGACCAGAGTCGAGGAGCTGATGGCCCAGTGGGAGGAGGCCGAGAGCGAGCTGGCCGGGCTGGAGGCGGTGGAGGGCTGACCCGCGCCCGCTCAGCCGGCGGGCAGACAGGGGTCGCCGACACGGCCGGCGACGTCGTCGAGCACGGCGTCCACCATCTCGGTGTTGAACTCGTCGTGGGGCCGGTGGAGGTCGGTGAAGCCGCTGCCGCCGCTGCGCCGCTCGCGCCAGGCGCGCCGGCCGTCGGGCCCGTGGCAGGCGACGCTGAAGCGCTCGCGGAAGCCGAAACGCATCTCCACCCAGAGCACGGAGGCGGCGCCCGAGTCGCGCAGGGTCTGGAGCAGCGCCGGCTCGGCCATGTCGTAGGAGCGCCGCCACCAGACCTCGACCGGGATCATCTCGGCGTCCACCCCTTCGGCGCGCAGACGCTCCACCACCACGCCGAGGACCTCCTCGATCAC
>JAWWBN010000118.1:0-11167 GCA_033720955.1 Thermoanaerobaculia bacterium
CCGTGGGGGGGGGCGCCCCCCTTGCGGGCGCCCCTAGCGCTCTCGCGGCCGGCGCCGTGGCCCTGGGCGCCGGCCCGCAACCGCCGGGCCGGGGTGGGGATGTCGCCCCCGCCCGCGGAGGCGCGGAGCGCCCCGACCCGAGCCCGGGTGACCACTTCGCCCCCCAGCTCGACGACCTCGGCCGCGAAGGCCGCCGCGACCTGGCGAAAGTCCACCACCCCGGTCTGGGGCACCCAGAGACCCGCCACCCCGGCCGCCGCCGGCTCGCGCTCTCGAGCCCCGGCGGCCGACAGTCGCTCGACTCCGACGAGGCCGTTGGCGCGGCCGCGGCGCTCCAGCTCCTCGAGACGGGGCCTCTCCGCCTCGCGGGTCGCCAGCACCAACTTGCCGCACCGGCGGCAGGGGATGCCGCGGTCGTGGCAGAAGCGGTAGAGGGCCTCTCTGCCCTCGACGCAGAGCCTCGCCTTGAGCGAGCCCGGCTCGTAGTAGAGCCCGGAGTGGACGATACCGCTGTTGCGCCCGGACTGGTGGCGGGCCAGCCCCTCCTCCGCCTCCAGCACGATCACCCTGCGGCCGAATCGCAGGGCCGCCTCCCGCGCCGCGGCGAGACCCACGATCCCGCCGCCGACGATGGCGAGGTCGTGGTCCGGAGTCGGCAAGGGAGGCCTCCAGACGATCCTCTCACGGGCCGGAGGGAGCTGCGGACGTCTGTGGCCGTTCTCACACCCCTCCTGTGGCGCCCTAAACAGAAGGTCCGTCGGCGGGGCGGTAAGACAGTAGGGTGCAGATCAATCCCTCGAGAGGCCCCGACCCACGACGCGATCTGCACCGGCGCCTAGCCGACCTGGCGGCCGCCGCGACGACCGCCCCGGACGGCTCGGGACCGCCGGCCCAGGCCGCCATGCGACGCGCTTCGGCGACGTTGGCGGCGGCCGGGCCGGCGGTCTCCGCGCCGGGCGCTCCACCGCCCCTGGGGGTCGTCGCCTGGAGCCGGATCGGCTTCGGTCCGACCCCCGGAGATCTCGTCGCCTTCCAAGCGCTGGGCGCCACCGACGACGAGCGACTGGAGGCCCTGGTCGAGCAGCAGCTCGATCCGGCATCCATACCGGACACCGACGCCGAGACGAGGATCGCCGCCTCCGGCTACCAGACCCTGGCGAAGTCGCGCGCGCAGCTCTGGGCCGACCACGTGACGGCCGGCCCGCCCTGGTCGGAGCGGATGCGCCCGGTGCGGGAGATCGCCCTGGCCAGCTTCCTGCGGGCCGTCTACAGCCGCCGCCAGCTCGTCGAGGTGCTGGCCGACTTCTGGCACAACCACTTCAACGTCTACGCCTGGGACTTCTGGACGGGCCCCACCTGGGTGCACTACGACCGCGACGTGATCCGCGCGCACCTGCTGGGCAACTTCCGGCAGATGCTGGAGGCCGTTGCCAAGAGCCCGCCGATGCTCTTCTACCTCGACAACTGGACCAGCGCCGCCGACGGACCCAACGAAAACTACTCCCGCGAGCTGCTCGAGCTGCACACCCTGGGCTCGGAGCACTACCTGGGGACCCTGCCCGCGAGCCAGGTGCCCCTCGACGGCGGGGGCACGCCGGTGGCGTTCGTGGACGAGGACGTCTTCGCCCTGACCCGGTGTCTCACCGGCTGGTCGATCGCCGGCGATCCCTGGTGGGACCCGTCGAACGGCGACGGCTCCTTTCTCTTCCGGGCCGGGTGGCACGACGGGGGCGCCAAGACCCTCCTCGGCGTGGAGCTGCCGGCCGGACAGCCCGGCGAGCAGGACGGCCAGGACGCTCTCGACCTGCTGGCCGCCCACCCGGGCACCGGGCGCCACATCGCCAGGAAGCTCTGCCGGCGGCTGATCGGCGACGAGCCGCCGGTGTCGATCGTCGAGACGGCGGCCCAGCTCTTCACCGCCCAGGTCAGTGCTCCCGACCAGCTCGAGCAGGTGGTTCGCGTCATCCTGCTGTCGGACGAGTTCAAGACCACCTGGGGCGACAAGGTCAGGCGCCCGTTCGAGATCGTGGTCGGAGCCATGCGCGCCGGGGGCGCCGACTTCCCCTTCGTGGACGGCGACCCCGACACCGACACCTTCGACTGGCTCTACTACAACACCGGCCAGGACCTCTTCTCCTGGCGGGCCCCCAACGGCTACCCCGACGCCAAGGAGGACTGGGTCTCCACCGGGCCGCGGGTCATGTGCTGGCGGCTGCTCAACTGGCTGGTGGACTCGCGCGACGATCTCGACAACTACCGGCTGGACGCCTTCGCGCAGACGCCGGCCGGGGTGCGCTCGGCCAACGCGCTGGTGGACTTCTGGGTCGATCGGGTCCTGGGGCGGACCATCGCCGACGGCGACCGCCAGGAGCTGGTCGAGCTCATGGCCCAGGGTCACAACCCCGACTTCGACCTGCCCCTGGACACCGACACCTCCACTCGCGAGCGGCTCCAGGCGCTCTTGGGCCTGATCTTCATGATGCCGGAGTTCCTGTGGAAGTGAGACGACCCGATGTGTGACGTGACCCGGCGCGGCTTCCTCGTGGGCTGCTCGGCGGCCATCGCCGCGCTGGCGGGCTCGCGCTTCAACAACCTGGCCTTCGCCCAGACCCCCTCGCCCGACCAGGAGGTCCTGGTTGTGGTCTTCCTGCGCGGCGGCATGGACGGGCTGAACCTCCTTCCCGTCGTCGGCGGCGCGGACCGGGGCCACTACGAGACGGCGCGGCCCAATCTCGCCATCCCGGTGAGCGGGCCGGGCGCCGCCCTGCCGCTGGCCGGGCCGTTCGGACTCCACCCCGAGGCCGCGCCCCTCCTGGACCTCTACCAGGACGGCCGCCTCGCCATCGTCCACGCCACGGGCCACGAGATCGCCAACCGCAGCCACTTCGAGTCGATGGAGTTCCTCGAGCTGGGGACCCCCGGGATTCGGACCACGACCACCGGCTGGCTCACCCGACACCTCCAGTCCTCCGCCGGTCTGCCGGACGAGGTGATCCTGCCGTCGGTCTCGCTGGGCGGCGTGCAGCAGGCCTCGCTGCGCGGCGACCGCGACACGGTCAACATGTCCGACCCCGGGGTGTTCCGGCTCAACACCGGCCCCTGGGCCTGGCGAAGCGCCCAGCGCACCTCGCTGCGGCGGCTCTACCAGGCCGACTCGTCGATCGTCCACGTCACCGGGGTGCAGGCGCTGGACGCGGTGGACGTCATCGAGCTCTACGCCAGCGGCGACTACGTGCCCTCGAACGGCGCGGTCTACCCGGAGGGCAGCTTCGGCGACCACCTCCAGGTCATCGCCCGGATGATCAAGCTCCAGATCGGGCTCCACGTGGCCACTCTGGACCTCGGGGGCTGGGACACCCACGCCAACCAGGAGTACCCCTTCAACTCGCTGGTCGGCCAGCTCGCGCAGGGGCTCGCTGCGCTCTACGCCGATCTCGACGGCGCGGGGGCCGAGAGCCACACCCAGCGGCTGACGGTGGTGGTGCAGAGCGAGTTCGGGCGGCGCTTCGCCCAGAACGCCGACAACGGCTGCGATCACGGGCACGGCAACCCGATGCTGGTGCTCTCCGGCACCGCCCTGGGCGGTCTGCACGGAGTCTGGCCCGGCCTCGCCCCGGGCCAGCTCTTCGAGGGCCTGGACCTGGCGGTGACCACCGACTACCGGCGGGTCCTGTCGGAGATCCTCATCCGCCGTCTCGGCAACAACCGTCTGGGCGTCGTCTTCCCCGGCTACAGCGGCTACACGCCGATGGGAGTCGTCTCGGGCCCCGACCTGGAGCCCGACTACACCGGCGGCAGCGGCCAGGAGATCTTCTCCGACGGCTTCGAGTCGGGCGACCTGTCGGCCTGGGAGGTCGGATGACGCCGGGGACGCGGCTGCTGGCGGGAGCGCTGGCCTGGCTCGCCACCGCCACTCCCGCGCCCGCCGCCGAGCTGCGGGTGATGCCGTCGGCCGCCTACGCCGGCTTCTTCGGTCTGGAGATCGAGGTCGGGACCGACTGCGCGGCTCCCGACCAGGTGGTGGTGAGCGCGCCCCCCGCCGTCCTCGCGTCCGACGTGCTCGCCTGCCGCCAGATCGAGGCGAGCGGGGTCGAGGTGACGGGTGACGTGACCCTGACGGCCGGTGAGGTGATCGCCCTGGGCGAGGAGCTCCGGGTGACCGAGGGCGCGAGCCTCACCGTCGCTCTCGACCCCGGCACCGCCAGCGACTTCGCCTCCATCGCCAACTCCTCCCCCCAGGCCGAAGCCACCTACCGAGCCCGCTTTCACCTCCTCCTGGACGGCCTCTCCCTCGTCGCCGGCGAGGAGGTCGAGCACTTTCGGGGCGAGACCGACGACGGCTCGGCGCTGTTCCGGCTCGTCATCCGGCCGGACGCCGGGTCCAGCGGTCACCTTCTCGGCCTCGCCGCCCTCGAGAGCGCCGGGTGGCGGGAGACGCCGGCCGGCCAGGAGCTCGCCCTGGCGCCGGGTTGGAACGAGATCGAGATCGACTGGGTGGCCAGCGATCCCGCCGGGCACTGGCTGGTGTCGGTCAACGGCGCCGGCTTCGACGGTCTGAGCGGCCTGGGGAACGGCTCCCTGCGTCTCGACCGGATCCGCTGGGGCGCCGTGGACGGCCTGGTGAGCGGCGCACCGGGGACCCTGCGGGTGGACGGCTTCAGCTCCTGGCGATAGGCCTGGGCCGGTCCCGGATCCGCGCCCGAGCGGGGCACGGGGTTGACAAGCAGACATCTGCCGAGTACTCTGCGTAGCAGAGCACTCTAAGGAGATCCCATGCAACCGCCGATCTTTCGCCCTATTGGCCTTCTTTTTCTTCTGACCGCGGCGGCCCTCGCGGCGCCGGCTTCGGGCTTTCCCCCGGAGGTTCCGGCGGGCCGCTCCTTCGAGTTCGAGGTGCGCGAGCTCTTCTTCCGCGGGCTCCGCGGCGACCAGGCCGCCCTGGACCGGGCGATGCGGCTCTGCGAGGATGCTCTGGCGGTCGACGCCGGCGACGCCGAAGCCCTGGTCTGGCACGGCTCCGGGCTGGTCTTCCGGGCCGGGCAGGCCTACGAAGCCGGGGATCTCACTGCCGGCGGGCTGCTTCTGGAGCGGGGGCTGGACGAGATGGATCGGGCGGTCGGGCTGGAGCCCGATACGCTCGCCACCCGGATCCCCCGCGCCACCACCCTGATCGCCCTGGCCGACAACACACCGCTGCCCGGCCTCGCCCGGGACTACCGGCGCAAGGCCGTCGGCGACCTCGAGAAGGTCTGGCAGCTCCAGAGACCCTACTTCGAGCATGTCTCGGTGCACGGCCGCGGGGAGCTGATGGCCGGGCTGGCCGACGCCTACCTGAAGATGGGCGACAGCGAGCGGGCGCTCGAGATCCTGACCCGCATGGCGCAGGAGCTTCCCGGCTCGAGCTACGCCGAGGAGGCGCGGCGCTTTCTCTCGGCCCCCCGCGACGAGCTGCCGGCAGCAGTTCGCACCTGCCACGGCTGCCATGACGGGGGGGACGGATCGTGAGCGCGAACGGCCTCTCCGCCGAGGAGGCGCGCTCCGCTCTCGAGACCGTGCGCACCGTGGAGCGCCAGACCCGACGGGCGGTGAGCCTGCGGGGCGGCGGCCCGATCGTCACCGTCTGGGGGGTGGTGTGGCTGGTGGGCTATCTGGGCAGCTACTTCCTGGACGGGATCGCCGAGGGGCTCCTCTGGATGCTCGCCAACCTGCTGGGCGCCGCCGCGACCCTGACCATCGTGGCGCGGGTGGCGCGGAGGGTCCGCGACCCGGCCGCCGGGCGGATCGGCCTGCTCTGGCTGGCCCTGCTTCTCTTCGCCGCCGTCATCGTCTGGGTGAGCTGGCCGCTGACCTACGAGCTGATGGGCCTCCTGATCGCCCTGGTCATGATGTTCGGCTACGTCGTCATGGGGATCTTCGTGGACCGTACCTTCCTGTGGCTGGGGAGCGGCGTCTCGGCTCTCGCCGTGACCGGCTACCTGCTCCTGCCGCAGCAGTTCGAGCTGTGGATGGCCTTCCTGGGGGGCGGCGCCCTCGTCGGCGGGGGTCTCTACATCACCCGGCGCTGGCGCTGAGACCCGATGCCGAGCCTGGACCCTCTGATCCACCAGCCGGTGCGGCTGCGCGTCATGTCGGCGCTGGCCTCCCTGGGCCGCGAGGCGCAGGTCGAGTTCACCTACCTCCGCGACCTGCTCGAGCTGACCGACGGAAACCTGGGCGCACATCTACGGAGGCTCGAGGAGGGCGGCTACGTGCGGCTGGAGAAGACCTTCGTGGAGCGCAAGCCGCGCACCTACGTCGAGGCGACGGCCCAGGGCCGCGAGGCCTTCGTTCGCCACGTCGCCGCCCTGGAGGAAGTCATCCGCGGCATCGAGCCGCCCTCCGGGCAGGGAGGGGAGTCGTGAGCCGGGCGGTCCAGGTGGAGAAGCTGGTCAAGCGCTACGGGGCCACCACGGCTGTGGACGGGATCTCCTTCGCCGTCGAGCGCGGGGAGATCTTCGGCATGGTGGGCCCGAACGGGGCCGGCAAGACCACCACCATCGAGTGCGTGGAGGGGCTGCGCCGGCCCGACGGGGGAAGGGTGCGGGTGCTGGGCCACGACCCCGCCGCCGAGCCCCGGGAGCTCCGGGAGCGGGTCGGCGTGCAGCTTCAAGAGTCGGCTCTCTCCCCGCGGATCAAGGTCTGGGAGGCGCTCGACCTCTTCGCCTCGTTCTATCCCGCCCGCGTGGAGTGGCGGCCGCTGCTCTCCGAGCTCGGCCTCGCGGCCTGCAGCGGCGCCCAGGTCGCCACCCTGTCCGGCGGGCAGCGGCAGCGGCTCTTCATCGCCCTGGCCCTGGTCAACGATCCCGAGCTCGTCTTTCTCGACGAGCTCACCACCGGCCTCGACCCGCATGCCAGACGGTCCATCTGGGAGCTCGTCCTCGGCATCCGGGAGCGCGGGAAGACCGTCTGCCTGACCACCCACTTCATGGAGGAGGCGGAGCGGCTGTGCGACCGCGTGGCGATCGTGGACCGAGGTCGCATCGTGGCGCTCGACACGCCGAGAGCGCTGATCCGCTCCCTGGACGGCGGCACGCGTCTGGTGATGACCGTGGGAGGGTCTCCCGACCTCGAGCCGCTGCGGCGACTCGAGGGCGTTTCGAGGGTTTGCCACCGTGGGGGGCGGCTGGAGATCGAAGGCGCCCGGGATGGGCTCGCGAGCCGGGCCGTCCGGGCGCTCGCCGAGCAGGGGGTGGAGGTGCGCGACCTGGGGACCGTGCAAGCCACCCTGGAGGACGTCTTCCTGGCGGTGACCGGCCGGCGGATCGAGGAGGGGGCATGAGAGGCCTGGGCAAGCTGACGTGGACGCAGGCCAAGCTCTACCTGCGCGATCCCTTCGCCTTCTTCTTCACACTGGTCTTCCCCCCGCTGTTGCTGATCGTCTTTGGAGTCATCTTCGGCAACCAGCCGCTCACCCAGTGGGGCCTCGACCTCGGCTACATCGACATCCAGGTGCCGGCGCTCGCGGCGATCATCATCGGCAGCGTCGCGCTCATCGGGATTCCGATCGCGATCTCGACCGAGCGCGAGCTCGGCGTGCTACGAAGGTACCGCGCCACCCCGCTGCGACCTCTGACCTTCATGGCCGCGCAGGTCGCGGTGAACTTCCTGATGTGCCTCTTCGGAATGCTGCTTCTGGTCGCCCTGGGGGTGGTCGTCTACGGCCTGCGCTTCCGGGGCTCGGCACCGGAGGTCCTCGGCGCCTTTACGCTCTCGGCTCTGGCCTTCTTCGCCGTGGGCTACCTGGTCGCCAGCCTCGCCCCCTCCGCCCGGGTCGCCCAGACGGTCGGCATGGTGCTCTTCTTCCCCCTGATGTTCCTCTCGGGAGCCGCCATGCCGCGGCAGATCATGCCGGAGAGGGTGCAGGCCTTCGCCGACTGGCTGCCGCTGACTCAGGTCGTGCGATTCCTCCAGGCCCTGTGGGCTGGGGAGAGCTTCTCCAGCCACGGCGCAGAGCTGCTCTGGCTGGCCGGCATGCTGCTCGTCGGCACCGTGGCCTCGGCGCGTCTCTTCCGCTGGGAGTAGCGCCCTCCGCCCCGCCGGGCCCGGCCGGGCTCAGACCCCGAACTGACGCAGATGGTGGTCGAAGTGCTTCTGGCAGAAGAAGCCCCAGTCGTCGCCGCTCATCCGCCCGAAGAGGGCGTGGTCGGGCCACTCGCCCCCCGGGTCCCGGCCGCCCATCCTCTCCACCAGGCCGACCAGCCGCTCCAGGTCCGTCGACCACTCCGCCGGACGGGTGACGAACGCCTCGGGCGGACCCTTCGCCCGGCCCCGGGGCCAGGGCAGCCAGTAGAGGACCACGGCCCGGACCGGGCGCCAGCGCAGGATGCCGGGTACCGGCCGCGTGGCCACGTCGCCGAGGGTGTGGCTCATCTGATCGGTCAGGTGGGCCACCATCCGGGGCGCGTTCATCTTCCCCCAGCGCGCCGGCGTCGCGGGTGTGAGGCCGCGCAGCCGCTCGACGATCCGCCGGCGGGTGGGCTCGTCGAAGAAGCTGGGTCGCCGCATCGGGTCAGGCTCGGATCAGGGGCAGGGCGTAGAGAGCGGCGCCCGCCAGGAAGAGGGCGAAGAACGCGCGCGAGACCCACCGTCGGAGCTTGAAGAAGACCGCCTGCTCGATCGCCCGCGCCAGCCAGAAGAGGGCCACCAGCAGCAGGAAGACCGTTCCGAGACCGGTGGTGGCGAGATCCGGGGCGAATGCCAGGGAGAGCACCGCGAAGATGGCGAGCGCGCAGGTGAGAGAGAGGTTGAGCACCGGCACGATGGCGCGGTTCAGAGGACCCAGCCGCGACAGCTCTTCGTCCCAGTCGAACAGACGGTGGAAGAAGAGATGGAAGAGGGCGAAGAGGAGGCAGTAGACGCCGCCGGCGCGGATCAGCAGCACGGCGAGGTCCAGGCTCATCCCATCGCCTCCCTCGACGGGGCGCCCTGCGCGTCGCGGGCGTCCGGACACCGGCTCAGCATGCTCGCCCCATCATAGACCAGCACACGACCGGCGTCGGTCCCCCCCGTTCGC
Source organism: Thermoanaerobaculia bacterium (assembly GCA_033720955.1). Taxonomy (GTDB): domain Bacteria; phylum Acidobacteriota; class Thermoanaerobaculia; order Multivoradales; family JAHEKO01; genus JAWWBN01. The sequence goes on from JAWWBN010000118.1 coordinate 9,053, forward strand.
CCGGCCCCCGGTCGCAAGCGGCTCTGCTACCCTTCGCCCGTTCTGACGGAGCCGCTGCAGCACGTGTCGACGAGAAGCGCCCCGCCGCGCCACCGGACGCTCGCCCTCTCCTGTCTGCTCGCCGCCGCCCTCGCGACGGCGGCGGCGGCGCAGTGGCCGCAGTGGCGGGGGATCGACGGCGCCGGCATCGCGACCACGCCGGAGCCGCTGCCCGTCGAGTGGAGCGCCGACGCAGCCAATGTGCGCTGGCGCACCGAGATCCCCGGAGAGGGCACCTCGTCGCCGGTGGTCTCCGACGGCAGGGTCTTCGTCACCACCGCCTACGAGGGCGACCGCTTCACCGGCCTCAGAGCGGGGGTGGCGGTCGCGGTGGCGCTTCTCGCGGCGCTCTTCGCCGTCGGTGCCTGGCGCAGACGCAGGCCGGTCGCCGAGCCGCGGCCCGGCTCCCGCGCAGCCCTGGTCTTCTCGCTGATCTTCGCCGCGCTGGCGATCCTCATCGCCGTGCAGCCCGAGCTCTTCTACTCGGTGGACAACCCGGGGCGCGTCTGGCGGACCTGCGGCGCCGTCGGTCTCCTGGGGCTCGGCGTCGGCTTCGCCTGGCTGCGGCCGGGCTCGGCCCTCCGCCTCGGGGGAGCCGCCATCCTCCTGGCCGCCTCGGCCTTCTTCGTCCTGCAGATGCCCCACGGGCCCCGCGGACCCATCCCCCTCGACAAGCGGCTGACCTTCGCCGCGCCGGGACTCGCCGCCGCGGCGATCTGCCTCGTCAACTGGCTTCGCGCCCGCCGCCGCGACGACGCCACGGCCGTCGCGCCCGGCCTGACGCTCCTCGCCCTCCTGCTGGCACCCATGATCTTCCTGCCCCCCAACTACCTGGGCGGCCTGCTCAGGGTGGTCGTCTGCCTCGACTTCGACAGCGGCGAGATCCTCTGGACGAGGCCGGTCCTGGCGGCGCCGCCGGAGCAGAAGTGGCCGCGCAGCTCCTACGCCACCCCCACCCCCGCGACCGACGGCGAGGTCGTCGCCGCCTACTTCGGCGCCGGCGTGGGCGTCCTCGGGCTCGACGGCGACCTCCTGTGGGCGCGGCGCTTCCCCGAGTACTCCCGCCACACCCGGTACGGCGCCGGCTCGAGCCCCCTGATCGTGGGCGACGCGGTGATCGTGGTCCAGGAGAGCGAGATGTACCAGGACGGCCCGCCGAGCTGGATGGCCGCCTTCGACAAGGCGACCGGCGACGTCCTCTGGCGGATCACCCCCGAGGGCGCCCAGGACTCCTACGGCACGCCGCTCGTCTTCGACACGCCCGGAGGGCCGCAGATGGTCCACGCCTCGTGGAAGGCCCTGACCGCCTGGGACCTCGCCACCGGCGCCCCGCTCTGGCGGGTCGACTACCCGATGTGGCAGCTCGTGGCCAGCATGGGCCGCTCCGGCGACACCGTCGCCGTCACCGGCGGCGCCTACGGCGAGAAGACCCTGATGGCGCTGCGGCTTCCGGAGGACCGCTCGGGACCGCCCGAGCTGCTCTGGACGGCGGACAAGCGGGTGGCCTCGATCGCCTCGCCGGTGATCTACCAGGGGCTTCTCTTCACCGTGACCGACGGCGGCATCATGAGCTGCTACGACGCCGAGACCGGCGAGGAGCAGTGGAAGCAGCGGCTCGACGGCGAGTTCTACGCCTCGCTGGTGGCCGGCGACGGCAAGGTCTACGCCCTCGCCACCGACGGCTCCACCCGGGTGATCGCCGCCTCGCGCGAGTTCGCGCTTCTGGCCGACAACGAGCTCGCCTCGCCCAGCGGCACCACCTCCCCGGCCCTGGGCGGCGGCTCGATCCTGATCCGCACCGAAGCGGGGCTCTACCGCATCGACGCCAAGGGCTAGCGGCTCCGACCCGCCCGAGGGGCCGCGAGCCGTTCTCCGGCCGAGGGTCCCGGCGCGCTGCTCGTCGCCGCCGGCGCGGTGACCGCCGGCGCTCAGGGGCCGCCGGGGGACGGGAGCTCGGACTCGCTCTTCGCCGGCGGATCTACGGGCCGCCACAACAGGCCGCCGACCAGAAGCCCCAGCGCGGCCAGCACGAGGAGAACGGTGCCGAGGAACCAGCCCGCCACCCCGATGCCGACC
>JAWWBN010000119.1:0-11142 GCA_033720955.1 Thermoanaerobaculia bacterium
CCGCCGTGGCGCCGGTCGTCTGCAGCCCGGCGCTCAGGATGAACATCGCCGCGACGGTCACCGTCGCCGGATTCGAGAACCCGGAGATCCCCTCGGCCGGCGTCACCAGCCCCAGCAGGAGAAGCACCCCCAGCACCATCAGGGCCACGAAATCGATGGGGAACTTCTCGGAGATGAAGAGCGCGACGGCCCCCACCAGGATCGCCAGCACCACCACGGCTTCTACGGGCATCGGGCGCTAGTCTACGGCAGGCGGGCGCCGATGCGTCCGCCCGGCGCGAATCGCCGCGACCGGACCCGGCCGAGACCGCCCGCCCCGGCCCCGGAGCAGCCGCCGCGGGCCGTCCGGCGCCTGTCTAGCGCGACGGGGGAGGCGCGGCCGCGTGGAACAGGAAGTCGTTGCTCAGCAGCCCCTCGGGATTCTGCACCTGGAGCAGGTGCATCCCCGCCCGTGGCGACCTCCGGAGCTCGATCACGAGTCCCTCGCCGTCGCACGCCGGCGGGGTACCGCCGAGACAGCGCACCTCCCCGGGCACCCGGCGGCCGTCCACCAGCACCGCGGCCCCCTCTCGAACGTGGCGGCCGCGAAGCACCAGCGTCGAGGCGTCGCCGACCAGGGTGGGAAAGGCCACCGGCCCCGACTGCCGCTCCATCGCCCCGCCCGTCCACAGCACCGGCTGGGGCTGCCCGACGGCGGCCCCGGCCCGAGCGGTGAAGGTGCCCACGAAGAGACCGCCGGCCGCCCGGGCCACCAGCTCCTCCCGGGAGAAGGAGACCGTGTCGTCGCCGCGGTCCCGGTAGACGCCGCCGGCGTACTGGAGGGCCGTGGGCTCCGGGCTGCCGCGGTCGAGAAGGACCCCCTCGCCCTCGAGGACGACCCGGCCCTCCGTCGCCGCGCGCTCCAAGGCGTCGAGGAGCTTGCGGGTCAGCCGCTTGCCCGCGGTGCGGCGGCTCAGGGTGACCTGCCGAGCGAAGGCGCCCGAGAAGCCTGTGCTCCCCTCGAGCACCATGTCCCACACCGGATCGAAGCCGGGGTCGTTGCCCCAGGTGAGCCGCCAGACCCGCCTCTCGGGGAACCCCTCCGGGACCCCGAAATGGTTCAGCACGTCGATGACGTTGAGCCGACCCTGGGGCAGGATGAGCCAGCGGTCGTAGGCGCCGCGCCAGGTCGGCGCGTCCATTCCGGTGCCCGGGGTGTTGGTGCTCACCAGGTGGGGCATCCGATGACAGCTCCCGCAGACGTTGGGCGCGGCGCCGCCCTGGTCCTGGCCGGCGACGTGGAAGAGCCGGTAGCCCGCGGCCGCCCGCTGGGAGACGACGTCGGTGTAGGGGCGCCGCTGGGCGGGCGGGTAGGGAACCGTGAGCAGGAACCGGGCGAGATCGCGACGCTGGGCGCCGGCCAGCTCGCCGCCGTCGCACTCGTCCAGCTTGCACATGGTCGTGGCGAGGCCGGCATCCACGAGGTCGCGCGTGCAGCTCTCCGGACGCTCCAGCGTGCAGTTGGGCGGATCGGCGCCCTCGATGTTGGCGGTGTTGCGGCCGCCGAACGGATCGCCCGGAATGCCGTCCCAGTGGTAGGGGGCGGTGTCCCGGAGACCGCGGACCGGCATGGTGACCCGAGGTGGGATCTGGGTGCAGCCGGCCACGTCGCAGACCGGGGTGTCCAGCACCCAAAGGAGCTGGTCGGTGTGGCCGTCGGGGTGACAGCTCTCGCAGGAGAACGTCCCCGTGGTCGAGGCGCCGGCGTCGTGGAAGACCCGGCGGCCCCGCCTGAGGAGCCGCGGCGTGGGGTCCTCCAGGGGCACCGACCCCTCCACCCGGGGCCGGCGGCGGTCGGAGAAGTCCACCACCGAGACCGTGTTGGCCACCGCGTTGTACACCCACGCCCGCGACGCCATGCCCGCGGACGGCTCCAGGGCGATGCCCCTGGGCACCGCGTCCACCGTCACCCGGCCCAGCACCTCGCCGGTGAAGGCGTCCACGGTGAAGAGCCGGTCGGAGCCCGCGGCGGAGACCACCAGGGTGCGGTCGTCGCCGCTGACCTGGATCGCGAAGGGGGTGGCGAGCGCGCCTCCCGGCGGCGGGTGCAGTGGCGGCAGCGGCTCGAGGTCGAAGAACTCCGGCGACGAGCACGGGCCGCCGCCGCAGTCGATGCGGGTGATGCGGTTCAGGAAGGGACGGTTCTCGAGCTCGGCCAGCCCGTGTCGCAGCGTGCCGGCGCGGCCGTTGGCGTCGTTGCGGGCGTCGGTCTGCGCCACGAAGACCCGTCCGCGGGAATCGACCGCCAGCCCGTAGAGCAGCGTGCCGACCGTCTCCACCGTCTCGACCAGCCGATCGGTCTTCGTATCGAAGACGAAGAGGTCGCGGTCGGGCACCTTCGGATTCTTGACGATGTCCACGTCGATCCCCAGGGAGAGGACGTTGTTGTTGAACACGGCGTGCTCGAAGGCGTCGAAGGTGCACAGCTCGCCGTCGGGAGGCCCGGCGCAGCCCGAGAGCTGGGTCCGGTTGTTGGACTCGAAGGGGATCACGTAGAGCCGGCCGTCCCGCACCGCCAGAGCCCTCGGATCCTGCGCCGGGATGGCGAGCCGCCGCACCACCCGCCGGCTCGCCACCTTGACGACGGCGATCTCGTTCTCCGAGGACAGCGAGACGTAGGCCTTCCGGTTGCCTGCGAAGGCGACCCCCACCGGCTCGTCGAAGCGGGTCTGCCTGCGGGCGAAGGCCTGGACCGTGGCCACCACCTGGAGGTGGGTCGGGCTCTCGGGATCGAGGTCCACCACGCTCACGGAGTCGGAGACGTGGTTGGCCACCCACACCTCGCGGCCGTCGGGCCGCACCGCGAGACCCACCGGATCCACGCCCACCGGCACTCGCGCCACCACCCGGCGGCGGGCGACGTCGATGACGTCGAGGGTGTCGGCGGCCGTGTTGGCCACGAAGACGCGGCCGCCGGCCACGGCGATCGGCCCCGCGTGGGGGCTCAGAAAGGTCGGGTGCCCCACCTCTCGCAGAGCCCGGCCCCCGGCGCCCGCCGAGCGGAGAGCCTCCCCCGGGCCCTGCGGCTCGGCCGCCGGCGGCGGCGAGGCGCCTCGCTCCCCGGCCAGACCCGCCGGCACGGCCGCCAGACAGACGGCCAGGGCGACCGCCGCGACGGCCCCCTCTCTCCGGTTGCGCGACCGTGTCGTCAAGATCCGTGGCTCCTCGTCGAGTGCCTGGGGCGCCGAGCCCCGCTCCCTCCCCTCCGACGTCGTCCCGACGCTCCTCCCGCTTTCCCCCTCTACGCACCCGCGCCGGCTGGGGTTCACGCTCGGCGCCGATCGGACCCGGCGCCCCAGGCCCCGAGGCCACGGGGTCCGGTGTGGCAAGCTAGCCCCCATGAGCTTCCCGAAGCCGTTCTACCGCTGGCGGCCGCACCCCTGGCACGGCCTGGACGCCGGGCCGGAGCCGCCGCGGATCGTCAACGCCTACATCGAGATCACCCCCTTCGACTCGGTGAAGTTCGAGGTCGACAAGACCACCGGCTACCTGCGGGTGGACCGGCCCCAGCGCAGCTCGTCCGTTCCGCCGGCCCTCTACGGGTTCATCCCACGCACCTACTGCGGACGCCGGGTCGGCGCCCTGAGCCCGGGGGCGCGGCGCGGCGACGGCGACCCGATGGACATCAGCGTCTTCTCCGAGCGGGCCATCGGCCGGTCCGAGATCCTGCTCACCGCCAAGGTCATCGGCGGCCTGCAGTTCGTGGACGACGAGGAGGCCGACGACAAGATCATCGCGGTGCTGCAGAACGACTACTCGCTGGGCCGGGCCGAGGAGATCGGCGATCTGCCCGGCATTCTGGTGGAGAGGCTGCAGCACTACTTCGAGACCTACAAGATGGTGCCCGGCAGGACGCCCTCGGTCTCGGTCGAGAAGGTCTACGGCGCCGAGCACGCCCTGCGGGTCGTGCAGGCGTCGATCGCCGACTACCAGGAGGAGTACCCCGACTAGGGCGCCATGGAGAACCTGCTCGACCCCGCCGTTCTCTGCTTCGTGCTCGGCCTGGCGGCGGGCCTGGCCCGCTCCGACCTCAGCCTGCCCCGGGCCCTCTACGAGACCCTGAGCGTCTACCTGCTGCTGGCGATCGGCCTGAAGGGCGGGGTGGAGCTGGCCCGGTCGGCCCCCGGGGAGATTCTGCTGCCGCTGCTCGGGGCGCTCGCCCTCGGCGTCTCCGTGCCGCTCGTGGCCTACTTCGTCCTGCGCAAGATCGGTCGCATGAAGCGACCCGACTCGGCGGCGATCGCCGCCCACTACGGCTCCGTGAGCGCGGTCACCTTCGCGATCGTCCTGGAGTACCTCCGGCAGGCGGGGACGCCGTTCGAGGACTACTCGGCGGTGCTGCTGGTGGTCCTCGAGATCCCCGCGATCGGCGTCGGCATCCTGCTCGCCAAGCGCGGCGCCGCCGGACCCGCCGCGGGGTGGCGCAGCATCGCCCGCGAGCTCTTCCTGGGCAAGAGCGTCTTCCTCCTCCTGGGGGGCCTGATGATCGGCGTGCTGGCCCGGCCGGAGACGATCGGGACGGTCAAGCCCCTCTTCTTCGACCTCTTCAAGGGGGCGCTGGCCCTCTTCCTGCTCGAGATGGGCCTGGTGGCGTCGCGCCGGCTGGCGGAGGTCCGCACCGTGGGTCCCTTCCTGCTCGGCTTCGGCATCCTCATGCCCATCCTCTCGGCGGCCATGGGAATCGCCGTGTCGCTCGGGGTCGGCCTCTCCCCCGGCGGCACCACGGTGCTCGCGACCCTGGCGGCGAGCGCCTCCTACATCGCAGCGCCGGCGGCCATGCGCATCGCCGTGCCGGAGGCCAACCCGGCGCTCTACCTGACCGCCTCGCTGGGGATCACCTTCCCCTTCAACGTCATCCTGGGGATCCCCCTCTACGACTGGGCCAGCCGGCTCGCGCACCAGATCGGAGGTTGACGGCATGACGCCCACCCCTCTCAAGATGCTCACGATCGTGGCAGAGGCGGCCATCGAGCGCCGCATCGTCAACGAGCTGGTGGCCGCCGGGGTGAGCGGCTTCACCACCGTCGAGGCGCGGGGCTTCGGCGAGCGCGGCCGCAGGGCGGGGGACTGGGACCAGAACCGCAGCGTGCGGATCGAGACGATCTGCGACGCGGCCACGGCCTCCAGCGTGGCCGAGCGGCTGCTGGAGCTGTGGGGGCCGCACTACGCCCTGATCGTCTGGCTGCACGATGTCCAGGTGCTGCGCGGCGGCAAGTTCGGCGCCGACCGCTAGAGGGCCGCCGTCCGGGCGTCGCCCTCTCGACCCCCGCGCAGCTCGCGGGTGACGGCGGGCACGCGTGACTTCTGGCAGATGTGCCGGAGATCGCATCCTCCTAGAGTGCGACCGGGACACCGCAGGCAGCCCATGACCCATTCGCTCCAGGAAGTCCGCTTCGATCGGCCGCCAGGGCCCGGGGGTCGGGCGCGGTGAGGCGGACCCGGACGGTTGCGGTGGTCGCGGGCGCGGCGATCGCGATGGCCTGCTCCGGGCCTCGCACCGGAGCGCCGGCCGCCCCGCGGGGCCAATGGGAGCACCTGGTCGGCTGGTACCACCTCGGCGACGGCGGGGAGGCCCTGCTCACCTGGGGCGCCGACACCGATCTGCGGCTGGTCCGCCCCAGCGCGCCCTACCTCTCGGAGCCCTTCCGGTCGCGGTCCGACGGGACCTTCGCCTGGCAGCGGAGCGGCAGCGGGGAGGCCGAGACGAGAGCCGTGAGGTTCACCGCGACCGCAAGCGGAGGGGTCGCCGGCTTCACCTGGGTCGATCCGGACGGCGACTCCGGCCTCGTCTCGCGCCGGGAGACCCAGCCCTACGCGCTGCGGGAGCTCGAGTACCGGAGCCGGGAGGTGCCGCTGTCGGGCACCCTGCTCGTCCCGAGAGCCGAGGGGCCGGTTCCGGCCGCGGTGATGATCCACGGCTCCGGCGACAGCGACCGGGACAACCTCTGGTACCTCGCGATCGCCGATCACCTCGCCCGTCACGGCGTCGCGGTGCTCCTGCCGGACAAGCGAGGCTGTGGCCGGTCCGGAGGCGACTGGCGCACGGCCGGGATGGAGGACCTCGCCGCGGACGCCCTGGCCGGCGTCGAGGCGGTCGGCCACCATCCGGGCATCGCGCCGGCGGCGATCGGTCTGCTCGGCTGCAGCCAGGGCGGCTCGATCGCCCCGCTGGCCGCCAGCGGCACTCCGGGGCTCTCCTTCGTGGTCGGCCTGAGCGGCGGCGTGGCGAGCTTCAACGAGATTCTGCTGCACGAATCGCGGCAGACGCTGCGGCAGGAGGGTCTGCCGGGAGCTCTGGCCGACGCTCTCGCGCCGCTCGCCGCAGCCCTCGCGAAGCGACGTCGCCCGATCTGGTGGAGGAAGAACGGCGAGTTTACCCCCCTCCCCCACTGGCGCCGACTCGAGCTCCCCACCCTCGTCGTCTACGGCGCCGAGGACGAGCGGGACAACGTGCCGGTCGCCGCGAGCGTGGCCCGGCTCCAGGAGGCCCGCCTCCCCGACCTTACCGTCGTGGTCTATCCGGACAGCGGCCACGGTCTGTTCGAGCCCGGCACCCGGACCCTCCGCCGCGACTTCCTGGGGCTTCTGACGAGCTGGATCCTGGAGAAGGCCTCGGCTAGCTGATCAGCCCCAGCTCGAACGCCTTGAGCACCGCCCGCGTGCGGTCCCGGACGCCCAGCTTCGAGAGGACACTCGAGATGTGGTTCTTCACGGTCCCCTCTGCCAGCTCGAACGCGGCCGCGATCTCGCGGTTGCTGTAGCCGCCGGCCATCAGCCGCAGGATCTCGGTCTCGCGCTCGGTCAGCGGATCGGGCGGGTCGAGGCTCTCGAAGTCGTGGCGGAGATCGCCGAGGCCCTGCAGGGCGCGGTGGGTGACTGCCGGCTGGATCATCGTCCCCCCAGCGGCCAGGGTGCGAATGGCGTGGGTCAGACCGTCGAGCGAGACGTCTTTCAGGAGAAAGCCCCGGGCGCCCGCGCGGAGGGCGGCGAAGAGACCCGCGTCGTCGTCGAAGGTCGTCAGGATCAGCGTGGGGGGCAGCTCGCCGGAGGCGCTCAGCCGGTGCAGGACCCCCAGGCCGTCGAGCTTCGGCATTCTCAGGTCGAGCAGCACGACGTCGGGTCGCAGGGCGGGGATCTCCGCCACCGCGGCCTCGCCGTCCGCCGCCTCCCCGACGACCCGGACGTCGTCCACCAGGTCGAGGAGCGACCGCAACCCCTCGCGCACGATGGCGTGGTCCTCGACCAGGAAGACGTCGATCACGGAGCGCTCCGAAGCGGCACCCAGGCCTCTACGTGGAAACCCCCGCCCGGCTCGCTGGCCACCCGGAGGCGACCGCCCAGCTCCTCCAGACGCCGGCGCATCCCGGAGAGCCCCTGCCCCGCTCTCACCTCGCTAGCGCCCCGACCGTCGTCGCGGGCCAGGACCCGGGTCCCCTCCTCCGCCGGACCGAGGTCGATCCAGAGGTTCTCCGCCCCGCTGTGCCGGGCCGCGTTGGTGACGATCTCCTGAACGCAGCGCACCAGGGCGTGTGCCTGCTCCGGGTCGGTCACCACCAGGTCCTCGGCCAGGCCCAGATGCACCCGCGGACGCGGAAGCTCCTCGACGATCGGAGCGAGAGCCTTCGCCAGGTCCAGCCGGCTCTCACCGCGCAGGCTGCTCACCGCCTCGCGGACGTCGCTCAGCAGGAGCCTTGCCAGCGACTGCGCCCTCGCGATGGAAGCCTTCGCCGGTTCCCCGGCCCGATGGCTCGCCGCCTCGAGGTTGAGAGTCAACGCCGTCAGGTGGTGCCCCAGAAGATCGTGCAGCTCGTCGGAGATCCGCGCTCTCTCCGCCATCCGGCTCGAGTCGGCCAGCAGGGCCTGGGTCGCGCGAAGCTCGGCGTTGGCCCGCGCCAGCTCGTTTCGCGCCCGGGTCTGCCGCGCCGCGAAGTGGGCGATGAGGAGGGCCAGAAAGGAGTACGGCAGGGTGAACGCCACGGTCATCCCCACCGCCAGGTCCGTGGGCCAGTGGAGGAGCGCGATCCCCGCCTGAAGACAGGTCTGCGCCAACACCCAGCCGATGCCCACGGGGAGCGGGAAGAAGAGACCGAGCTGCGCCGCCACCAGAACGAGCTGCGTGCTCTCGAGACCCGTGCAGACCAGGCGGAACATCGCCAGGGCGGCCACCGCCTGGACACCCACCAGCCAGCGCGCGCGGCGCAGGAGCCGCTCGTTGCCGACCGCGCCGGCCGCCCGCCAGAAGGCCACCGCATAGACCGTGGCCGCCACGAGCCAGAAGACGAACCGGACGGGCGAGAGACGGGTGGTGACGCCCAGGAGCTCGAGCCCGGCCACGAGCATCAGGACCGCCGGAGTCCCCACCAGAACGAGGGTGGCGAGGCCGGCCGCCCGCAGGAGCCATCGCCCGGCGTTCACCTCCCTGGGCATGCCGAAACCATTATAGGGACGGCTCTCGCGACGCCCGCGTGCCGAAAGTCACGCGGCGCACGAGGGTCTCGAGCCGGCGAAGGTCCACCCCGGGCCGGGCCGCCCGGCAGGTGAACGGAGACGCCGTGGTAAGGTCCCGATCAAGCTCACCGAAAACGACGGAGCCCTGGAAGGAGGACCCCGTGCCGTCCTACCTCAGAATCGGGCTGGCTGCGGCGTGCATCTGTCTCGGATGCAGCGTGGTCGGTCTGGCGAGCGCGGAGGAGCCGCCGGAGGAGACCCCGAACGAGGGAGTCACCTGCGCCTGGCGGTGCCACTGCGCCAGGCAACTGGAAGATTGCGACCCGGAAGAGACTCAGTGGGATCTCTGCATCGACAGCGCTCTCACCCGCAGCCCCGGGCCGGTCGACGACTGCGACGAGTGTCGCCGGATGGCCAACGCCGACTGCGCGCAGCGGGTCTGCCCGCCCGATCCCGCAGGGGGACCGAAGGGCGTCCTGGAGCTGCGCTGCGACGGGCGGCGGGTGGCGGCGGCCACGGAGCCCCGGGAGGTGGGCGAAGCGGTCGTGGCTTCGCCCTCCGTCGCGAAGCCGCCCTCGGAGGCTTTCGCGAAGCTGGTGTCCGAGTTGGAAGCCGCCGATCTGGACCGGCTGAGGACGGCGGTGAAGGTCGCGGACGGGGTCACCTGCTCGTTCGCCTGCTCGTGCCGGATCGACGACGGGTACTGCGATGACCACGAAAAGCGCTCCCAGATGTGCTCGGACAAGACGGAGAGCACCCTCACGGCGAGCTCGTGCACGCTGTGCGAGATCCGGGCCTCCTTCGCCTGCATGCAGCGGCCCTGCCCTCTCGAGCAGGGGGTCACCAAGGTCATGACCCGCTTCTCCTGCGCGGACAGCTCGAACAGCTAGGGGTCGGGCGAGCTCCCCGGCGCCGGCGCCCGGCGCTCAGCTCGCCGGCGACGCGGCCGCGGGCGGAGGCCCTGGCCCACAGAGCTGGCCGCTTCCAACTCCCGCTCTCGCGCCCCCGGTTTCGCCGCCGACGTCGGGTGCGGCTCGGGTAGGCTCTCCGGCATGCGCAGAGAACGCCTGCAGACCGTCGTGTCGATCGCCGAGATCGTCTCCGCGCTGGCGGTCGTCGTCTCCCTCGTCTACGTCGCCCACGAGTTCCGGCGCTCGCAGACCTTGACCAGTACCGACGTCCAGACCGCCCTCTACGAGCGGATGCTGGAGATGGACCGTCTGCTGATCGAGAGCCCCGGCCTGGCCGAGGTGCTGGTCGCCGCCGACGGCGACCCGGAGGCCCTGGCGCCGGCGGACCGCCGCCGCTTCCAGGCCTACGAGCACATCTTCTACGACACCTGGGAGCTCGCCTGGACCGCCCACACCGAGGGCGTCCTCGAGGAGGCCGCCTGGCAGGACTGGGGAGGGTGGTTCGCCGCCGAGGCGCGCCGCCGGCCGCCCCTGGGCTGGACGGCCAACCGGGAGAACCACAGCGAGGCGTTTCTCCTGTACGTGGAAGGGCGGTTGAGGGGCGACTAGCCGCTCGGGCGGCCCCGACCGCCAGTGGCACGGTACGCGGCGGAGCAACCCCGCCGCCGATTCCGCCGTACACAGACGCGCAAGAAAGCTCGCGAAGGGCAACCGACCCCGCGCCGGACCGTGGGGGCCAGATGGGATCATGAAATCCACGACCGAGAGGCAGCCCTCGCTCGGGGGGCAGCGCAACACCAGATCGCGGGTAGGGCGGCTGAGCTGGCTCCTGGCATCCGTCGGGCTTCTGACCGTCGCCGCACCGGCCCGGGCGCAGACCTACGAGCTCACCGGAGGAAGGTGGTTCGACGGCGAGACCTTCGTCACGAAGACGGCGTACCGTCGCGACGGCGTCCTGACCTTCACCGAGCCGCCCGGAATCGACGAGACGTTCGATCTGGCCGGCGGCTCTGTGGTGCCGCCCTTCGGAGAGGCGCACAACCACGATCTGGCCTCCGGCCACGAGGTCGAGGAGCAGAGCGACCGGTACCTCTGGGACGGCGTCTACTACGTCAAGCAGCAGTCGGCCTTCCACACCACCGCGGCGGCGTTCCGGGAGAAGCTCGCCGAACCCACCACGGTGGACGCTGTGTTCGCGTTCGCGCCGGTGACGGGCCCCGGCGGCCACCCGATCCGCCTGCGCGAGCTCTTCTTCGACCGCGGCTACTACGAAGGAGAGTTCGAGAGCAAGGAGGAGATCGCCGGAGTGGGCTACACGCTGGTCGCCGACGTGGTCGGAGAACTCTCCGAGAACCACTTTCCCGAGCGCAAGATCGGTCACCTCCGCGAGGGCTTCGAGGCCAGCTTCCTGGTCCTCGGAGGCAATCCGCTGGACGACTTCCTCCAAGTGGCCAACATCCAGAGGCGCTTCAAGCAGGGACGGTGGCTGGAGGTCCCGGAACCGCCGCGGCACGAGAGGTAGGCCGCCGCCCGCTCCCGACGGGGTGCCACCGCGTCGGCTCCGCGACCGCCCTCCTCGGCCCCGGCACCACCCCGCCCATGAGAGGCTAGGAGACCGGAACGCGCTCGCTACGGGAGGAATGGAGGTCGAGCATGAGCCCACCCGACGCCAACTACCGCTGGGTCCTGCTGCCACTGGCGGCGATCGTCCTTCTGGGGGCCATCGGACTGGCCGCTCAGGACG
>JAWWBN010000120.1:0-11067 GCA_033720955.1 Thermoanaerobaculia bacterium
CACTCCTCCCGGCGGCCGTGGCGAGCCGCCAGCTCCAGCCGCAGCCGGCTCTCGGCCGCCCCCGCGCGCTGCAGCCGCTCCCGCGCGTCGGCCAGGACGGCGGTCTCGTCCTCCAGCCGGCAGCGCAGGTCGAGCTCCAGGAAGCGCAGCAGGTACGCCTCCGGATACCGCCCCGCCGCCCGGTAGGCGAGGTCGGCCGCCTCCTGGAGGTCGCCGCGGTCCCGCCGCTCCTCGATCAGCAGAGCGGTCAGGGGCGGCAGGGGGAGCCAGTCGTCGCCGGCCCGCCGCGCGAGCTGCTCCTCCAAGGTCGACACCGCCTCCTCGCGGCGGCCGGTCTCGAGCAGAGCCACGGCCCGGCACTCGGCCACCCTCTGCGCCGCCGGGTCGGCGCCGCCGACCCCGTCGGAGAGCTCGACGGCCGCCGCATACCGCCCCTCGGCGGCGGCGGCGCAGACCCGGTCCGCCCCGACGCCACGGCGGATCTTCCCGACGCCGCGCAGAACCAGCGGCACGGCGACGGCCAGAAGCGCCAGCAGCAGGGCGCCCCGCCAGGGAAGAGAGCGCCGGCTCACGGCGAGAGCTCCAGGGTGAAGCGGTAGAGGCCGCCCTCCCGGCGTCCGGAGAGATGGAGGTGCCGCCAGGGATAGGAGCCCGGCGGCCGCACTCCCCCCGACGACCCCGCCAGGCGCCGATCGGCGACGGCCAGGAGATCGAGGTCGATCCTCGCCTCGCTCGTGGCGGGCGGCGGCTCGTCGCCGGGGGCGGCCACTGCCCGCTCGAGGCTCGAGGCGTTCCAGCCGAGCACCACCGCGCCCGCGGTGACCAGGTAGCACGGCTCCAGCTCGGGCAGGACGTTCAGGTCGGCCAGGCAGGCGCCCCGGCCGCCGGCCAGCGAGAAGGCCCGGCGGCGCAGGGTCCAGGAGCTCTCCAGCTCCGTCAGGAAGGCCGACATCGCCGCTTCCGCGCGGTCGCGATCGCCGACGTCGAGGGCCATGGCCATGGGCGGGATCCTCATCCCCTCCTCCGGGAGGTAGACCGCCAGCTCCCAGGTGCCCTCCAGAGTGGTGGCTTCCAGCAGCCGCCCCTGGAGCCGGAAGAGCCGGGCGCCCCAGCCCTCGTCGGGCAGCAGGTCGGCCAGCCCCAGGCCGCCGTCGGGGCGCAGTCGGAGGCGCAGGAAGGCGTCGTCGCCGTCGAGAAGCCACGCGCCCGGCGGGCCGGCCGCGGGCAGCAGAAGGGAGGCCGTGCCGGCCACGAGCTCCTCCGCCACCTCGAGCTCCAGCTCGACCCGGGACCCGCCGCCCCGCCCGGAGGGGGCGCCGAGGGCCAGCCACCGGCTCCCCGACCCGCGGTGGGAGACCGCCCAGCCCGCCGCCCCGCGGCGACGGACGAGCTCCTCCAGCCGCGCGTCCCCGGAGCCGCAGACGACCCGCTCACGCGGATCGCAGCCGCCGCCCGGGGGGCAGAGCAGCTCGAGCTCCTCGCAGCCGTCGAGGGCGCCGAGGGCCGCCCCGGCCCACCGCGCCAGGGGGCTCTCGGGCAGAGTCGCCAGCGCCTCGAGCAGCGGCCGCACCTCCCTGGCGGCGCCCACGGCGGCGGTCCCCTCCGGCAGCTCCGGCCCGGCGGCCGGGACGCAGCCCACGGCGAAGGCCAGGGTCACGGCGGCCCGGCAGAGACGGCCTCCGGCGCTTCGACCCCGGGTCGCCATGGCGCCGATTCTAGGCCGGCCGCTTGACACTCTCCGCCGCCGATGGCTAGCGTGACGGGCGATGAGCGAGACCGCTCGGCCGCGGGCCTACCTGATCTTCACCGGCACGGGCCCGATCCTGGTGCTCTCCACCTACGAGGCGCTCACCGACGGGGGCCTGGTGGGCAAGCTCGCCTACAAGGGGATCGACAAGTTCCTGGCCTACGAGGTGTCGCTCGACGCCGTTCGCCGTCGCTACGAGCACGCCTTCGACGACGTGGCGAAGGACCTCGCCGAAACCGGCGATCTGCGGGTGCTGGACTTCAACGGGCACCAGATCATGGCCAACTTCTCGCTGGCCGAGCTGGGCGACCCGATCAAGTACGGCGACTGAGCGGACGCCCCCGGGCCGCCGCTCACCAGACGTAGCGCGGGGCGATCTCGCGCTTGCCCCTCCCCGCCAGCAGGTGGAGCACCCGCACCTTCTCGCGGGAGACCGGCGACAGCGACGCCAGAGGCAGGTGGACGAGCTGCTTGCGCTGCATCGCGGCGTAGCGCTTGAGCCGCTCCGGCGGCGGCGCCGCCGCCACGTGGACCACGATCCGCTGCACGCTGTAGTCCACCGCAGCCATCAGCAGCACCTCGGGGCGGGTTCGGGCCCAGCGGTAGTCCGGGTCGGTCCAGACGTCGAGCAGACGGCCGCGCGGCTGGGTGAGGAGGAAGCCGCCGTAGGTGGCCCGCAGGATCCCCGGGCCCACCACCTGGTCGGCGGGATCGGTCGAGTAGAAGGCCATGTCCGACTCCTGGTCGTGCTCGCCCAGCCAGGTCATGGCGAAGGGAAAGCGCCGGCCGTCGGGATCGGGGTCGAAGATCACCACCACCGAGCCGGCCTCGCCGGGCGCCCGGCCCTCCTCGCGCACCCACACCTTTCCCTCGTGGAAGCGGCGCATCGTCTCCCGGAAGTCGATGCCGTCGAGCAGGGCGGTGGTGAACGGCTCGCTGCGCGAGCGCTCCGCCGCGAGGACCGACACGGCCTTCCTCTGCAGGAAGCGGCCGTAGTCCTCGATCACCAGGTCCTCCGGCGGGTAGGAGCAGATCCCTTCGTCGTCGAAGCCGGCTAGCCACCCGGCCGCCTCCTCCGGCCCCGGCCGCTCGCGCACCGGCACCGCCAGCGGACGGCCCTTGGAGCGGAAGAAGCGCCGCCGGAAGCGCAGCCGGCGGGTGCCCAGGTCGAGCTCGGAGCCCTCGACGGTGGCGGTCTCGAGCTCGGCCGTCTCCTCCTGCCAGGGGTAGGTGCGGGCGGCGGAGAACACCTCCCAGGCCAGGTTGTCGTCGCCCACCCCGCGGGCGGCCACCGTCCACTCGTAGAGACCGGGGGCGAGCTGGCCCTGGACCGCCGCGCAGCGGCGGGCGAAGTCGAAGAAGAGGCGGCCCTGCCAGGGGGCGGCGTCGGCCCCCGTCTGCTCGCGGTAGGAGCCGGCGCCGACGCCCCAGACCACCCGGGCCAGCGCCCGGCGGTCGGGGAAGGGGCCCGCCGGGCCCTCGCGAACGCCCTCGGCGCAGGCGTGGCGCACCAGCCGCTCCCGCCGCGCCGCCTCCTCCTCTCCCCCCTCGCCGGCGATCACCCGGAGGCCGTGGCGCACGAACGAGACCCTGCGCGAGAAGGTGTCGCGCAGGTCGGCCGGGGGCACCCGCCCGCCTCGACGCAGCCGCTCCCAGACGGCGTGGGCCAGCGGCGGATCGGGCAGGAGGGCGGTGAGGCTCCTGGGATGGAGATGACGCAGCTCCACGGCGGCGCGGCGCGTCCGCGCGAAGGGGTGGGCCGCCGGCCGGCCGAGGTCGGCGGCGAGACGGTCCACGTGGGCGGCGCCCACCAGGGCCAGGAGGGGCCCGTCGCCCACCGCCGCGCGGGCCTCGCCCAGGTGGTAGGCCATGCCGCGCTCCCGGCGTCGGTCGGCGTCGCTCGCCGGGGCGGCGCCGGCGGCCGCGGCCACCGCAACGAGGTAGCGAGCCGGCCCCAGCTCCCACACGGCGTACGGGTCGGGCACGGCGTCGATCCGCCGCTCCTCGTAGGGCAGGTCGGGGTCGACACAGAAGATCGGCCGCCGCCGCTCGACGGCCCACCGCAGGCCCTCGACGAACGGATCTCCCGGCGCCGCCACCCAGACCAGCGCCTCCTCTCCCGGCTCCCGGGTGACCAGGAGCGAGATCCGGGGCAGCCGGCGCACCGCCCGCCCGACCGCTTCGGCGACGGTGGTGGGCAGCTCCACCGCCACGGCGCGCGGGTCCAGGGCATCGCACGCCGCCCGCACCACCGCGGCCATCTCGATCCGCTCGTGGACCACCGGCAGGAGGTGGAGGCCCGGCAGGGGCTCGCGGGTCGGCTCGGGCGTCATCCCGATTCCGCCTAGAGCTCCTCCTCGCCGCTCCAGCCGTCGAGCTCGCCGGCGGCGCCGATCAGCTCCACCGCCTCCTCCACCGCCTCCCGGGCGGCCGCCCCCGCGCCGCGGCCGAGGACCTTCATGGCGTAGCGCACCAGGTTGATCCCGTCGCGCACCGTGTAGCGCAGGTCGCGGGCGTGGGCGGCCCGGAGAAAGGCGACGACGTACTCCACCACCTCGCTCTCGGCGAAGGGCACCTGCGCCTCGAGGATCCGCCGCTCCTCCTCCTCCTCGGGGAAGTCGAGGTAGATCTGAGGCATGAGGCGCGAGTGGATGTACTCGGGGATCTCGTAGGTCGAGGCGTCCTCGTTCATGGTGGTGGCGAAGCGGAACTCCGGGTGGGCGGCGATCCGCACCCCGGCCACCACGCTCTCTACGTAGCGGCGGTGATCGAGCAGCGGCGCCAGCGAGGCCCACGACTTCTCGCTCATCCGGTTCCCCTCGTCCAGGATCGCCGCGCCGCCGGTGACCATGGCCGAGACGAGGGGCGAGGCCACGTAGCGGATTCCCCCGTCCGGCGCCAGCACCGGCGAGACGATCAGATCCTCGGGCCGGGTGTCCATGGTGGCCTGCTGGATGTAGATCGGCAGCTCGAGCTCGCGCGCCGCGGCGCAGGCCAGGGTGGTCTTGCCGACCCCGGGCTTGCCCAGCAGACGCGGGGTCAGGGGCAGGTCGTCGTCTCGCACCCGCGACCAGGCGGCCAGCACCTGGATCAGCACCTCCCGCTGGCCGATCCACTCCGGAATCTGGTCGACCGGCGCGCCCAGGGCGATCGCCACGCCGTCGATCTCGACCACCCGGTCCGCGGCATCGCTCATCGCGAGATCCTACCCGGACCCGAGCCCGGGGACACGACGGCCGAGCGTGGCCCACCCTACCAGCCGGCGAGCTCCAGCGCCGCCGCCACCACCCGGTCGCGCCCGGGCAGCAGCTCCTGCTCCAGCACCTTGGCGAAGGGCGACGGCCGGTCCGGGTAGGCCACCCGGCGCAGCGGCGCGTCGAGCCAGGGGAAGGCCAGGTCGGCCAGCCGCGCCGCCACCTCGGCGCCGAAGCCCCCGGTCCGCCCGGCCTCGTGGACGATGAGCGCCCGGGAGGTGCGGCGCACCGAGGCCACCACCGTCTCCTCGTCGAGGGGGACCAGGGTCCTGAGATCGACCACCTCGGCCTCGACGCCCCGGGCGGCCAGCTCCTCGGCCGCCTCCAGACAGGTCCAGGTGGAGACGCCGTACCCGATCAGAGTGAGGTCCCGCCCCCGCCGCATCACCTTCGCCTCCCCCAGCCGGCCCTGCGGGGTGGGCGGCAGCTTCTCCTTGACCCGGCGGTAGAGGAACTTGTGCTCGCAGAAGATCACCGGGTTGGGATCGCGGATCGCCGCCCGGAGCAGGTCGCGCGCGTCGCGGGCCGTGGCCGGGCAGACCACCTTGAGACCCGGCTCGTGGGCGAACCATCCCTCCGGATTCTGCGAGTGGAACGGACCCGCGCCGACGCCGCCGCCGCTGGGCAGCCGCACCACCAGCGGGCAGGGCACCTGCCAGCGGTAGTAGAGCTTCGCGGCGACGTTGACGAGCTGGTTGAAGCCACAGGTGACGAAGTCGGCGAACTGCATCTCCACCACCGGCCGGTAGCCCAGGAGGGCGGCGCCGATGGCGATTCCCAGGGTGCCGCTCTCCGCGATCGGGGTGTCGAGCACCCGCTCCGGCCAGCGCGCGTAGAGGCCCCGGGTCACCCGGAAGGCGCCCTCGAAGGCGGCCACGTCCTGGCCCATGAGGAGGACCCCTTCGTCGGCCTCCATCTCTTCCTCGAGAGCGATCCGCACCGCGTCCACGTAGCTGGTCTCGCCGGCGCCGTCCGGGGGCGAGGCCGGCGCCGGGGCCGGTCCCTCCGGGGCGGGGGCGAGCACCGGCCGCCTTGCCGTCGCGGGCTCGGGCGGCGCCGCCGCCAGCGCCGCCTGGAGGGCCCGCTCCACCAGCTCGCGGCAGCGCTCGCCGAGCCTCTCGCTCTCCTCGGGCGAGACGACGCCCTCGGTCTCCAGCCGCCTCCGGTAGCTCGGCACCGGGTCGGCCTCCCGGTAGCGGGCGAGGTCCTCCTCCGGGACCACCTTGAGCGAGTCGTCGCCCTCGCTGTGCCCCCGCATGCGGCCCAGCATGGCCTCGATCAGCGTGGGCCCCTCGCCCCGCCGAGCACGCGCCACCGCCCGCTCGACCACCCCGGCCACGGCGTCGGGGTCGTTGCCGTCCACGGTCTCCCCCGCCATGCCGTAGCCCAGCGCCCGGTCGCTCAGCCTCTCCGCCGCGTACTGCTGGTGCCAGGGGGTCGAGAAGGCGTACCGGTTGTTCTCGATCACCAGAACCAGCGGCAGCTTCCACACCGCCGCCATGTTGAGCCCCTCGTGGAAGTCGCCCGTCGAGGTGCCCCCCTCGCCGATGAAGTTGATCGCGACGCGGTCGCCGCCCCGCTGCCTGTGGGCGAAGGCGCAGCCGGCGGCGACCGGGATCATGGCGCCGAGGTGGCTGATCATGCCGACGTGGTGGATGCCGGCCGCCTCGTCGAAATAGCCGTAGTGGAAGGAGCGCTCGACCCCGCCGGAGAAGCCGTCCGCGCGGCCCAGTAGCTGGCAGCAGAGGCGGTAGAGCAGCCGCTCCGGCTCCGGCCGGCGGCCGTCCGGGTCGCCGAAGCCGAAGCCCGGGAAGGTGCGGGCGGGGTCCAGGTAGACCGCCAGGATCGCCCCGAGGTCCCGGTGCAGGGTGCAGAGGGAGTCGCCCGGCTCGAGGGCCAGGCCGGCCGGCACCGTGGTGGCCTCGTTGCCGACCTCGCTGTACCACTTGGAGACCTTGCCGGTGAGCAGCAGGTTCTCGAAACGGGCGTCGAGCTCGCGGGTCAGCCCCATGAATGCGCTGCGCAGCCGGCGCTCGGTGTCGGGTGGGCGCATCGAAGCAGTCTATGGACGGTCCGAGGCGCCGGGCAAGCGGAGCTGGTCCCGGCGACCGGCCGGCGGCTATCCGCCGGGCTCGAAGACGACCACCCGCCACTCGACGCCGCGGCCACGGCCCATGACGTGGCGGAGGAAGAACTCCGGGTAGCCCCACCGCTCCTCGAAGCGCACCCGCAGCACCACCTGGCCCGGCTCGACCCCGAAGGCGCGGCGGGGATCGGCGGCGTTGGCGATCTCCGTGTCGAGGAAGAGGAAGAGGCCCTCCACGCTCCAGTACTCCCACGCCGAGCGGGTCGCCTCGCGGCCGTTGGTGGTCATCGACACCACCTGGCCGCCGCGCACCTCGATCCGGTGGGCCGCCTGGGTGGCGCCCGAGGTCTCGATCTCGAGGGCGTAGTCGGTGAGCCCCTCCCTCTGCCAGCGGGCGCGGGCCTCCCGAAGGGCCTCGGCGTCCAGGGTCCGGCCGGGCTCGCGCACGAAGAGGAAGAGGGCCGCCGCGACGCCGAGGGCCAGGCCCAGGGCGATCCAGGCCCAGCGGGGACGGGGGGTGGACATGGGCGCATTGTAGTGGCTGGCCGCATCGTCCTCGCGGCCGGATGGCCGGCTCCCGGTGAGAAGGGGGCCGGGAGACGCGATAATCGCCCCATGACCTACCGCCGCACCCGCCGGGCCGCCCTCGCCCTTTTCCTGACCGTCCCGCTCCTCGGCGCCCCCGCGCTCCGCGCGGTGGAGCCGGTGCTGCCGCCGCTTCCCCCATGGGAGGGCGCCAGCCGCGAGCTGATGCTGCCGCCCGGGCACGAGTGGGCGACGCCGTTCGAGGCCAGCGGCGGGATGGCGTCGCCCACCTACGACGAGACGGTGGCCTGGCTGACGCGGCTGGTCGGCGCGGCGCCCGAGCTCGCCCTGACGAGCCTCGGCACGAGCCCCGAGGGGCGAGAGATCGTCATGGTGGTGGCCTCGCGGGAGGGCGCGTCGACCCCGGAGGAGCTGCACGCGACGGGGCGCCCGGTGGTTCTCGCCCACGCCGGCATCCACTCCGGCGAGATCGACGGCAAGGACGCCGGGATGATGCTGCTGCGCGATCTCACCGTCACCGGAAGGCTCGCCGGCCTGCTGGATCGAGCGAGCCTGCTCTTCGTGCCGATCCTCTCGGTGGACGGCCACGAGCGGCGCTCGCCCTGGGGCCGCGTCAACCAGCGGGGACCCGAGGAGGTGGGCTGGCGCACCAACGCCCGCAACCTGAACCTGAACCGCGACTTCGCCAAGCTCGAAACGCCGGAGGTGCGCGCCCTGGTGCGCGCCTTCGAGGGGTGGCGCCCCGACCTCCACCTGGACCTCCACGTCACCGACGGCACCGACTTCCAGTACGACGTCACCTGGGGCTACAACGGGCCGCACGCCTGGTCTCCGGTCATCGCGGAGTGGCTGGGCCGGCGGCTGACCCCGGCGATCGAGGCGAAGCTGGCCGCCGCCGGCCACACGCCGGGGCCGCTCTTCTTCCCCGCGAGCCGCACCGACCCGCAGCAGGGCGTCGTGGAGTGGACCGCGCCGCCGCGCTTCTCCAACGGCTACGGCGACGCCCGCCACCTGCCCTCGGTGCTGGTGGAGAACCACTCCCTCAAGCCGTTCGACCGGCGGGTGCTGGGAACCCTGCTGCTGCTGGAGAGCACCCTCGAGACCGTAGCCGAGCACGGCGCGGAGCTGGCCCGCGCGACCGCCGCCGACCGCGCCCGGCGCGCCGACCCGCTGCCGCTGGGCTGGCAGACCGAGCCCCCCGACGCGGAGACGGCGAGCTTCGCCCTGGCCGGGATCGAGCAACGGCTGGAGCCGTCGGCGATCTCGGGCGCCCTCACCGTCGTCTGGACGGGCCGCCCGGTGACCCTGGAGGTGCCCTGGCGGGTGATGTCGCGGCCCACCGCCACCGCCGCGCGACCCACCGCATACTGGATCCCGCCCTCCTGGCCGGAGGTGGTGGAGCGGCTGGCCCTGCACGGCATCGCCCTGGAGACCACCACCGAGCCCCGCACCCTCGAGGCCGAGGTCTACCGCCTGCACGACGCCGAGCTGGCCGGCGACCCCTTCGAGGGACGCGCCCGGGTCACCGCCACGCCGGTGCTCGAGGAGCGGACCGTCACCCTGCCCCCGGGCTCGGTGCGGGTGCCGGTGGACCAGCCGCTGGGCAGCCTGGCCATGCTGCTCCTGGAGCCGGCGTCCGGCGACTCCTTCTTCCAGTGGGGCTTCTTCCTGGAGGCGCTCCAGCGCACGGAGTACGTGGAGGGCTACGTGATGGAGCCCACCGCGCGACGGATGCTGGAAGAGGACCCCGAGCTGGCGCGGAAGTTCCGCGAGGCCCTCCTGGACCCCGGATTCGCCGCCGACCCGCGGGCGCGGCTCGACTGGTTCTACCGCCGCACCCCCTGGTACGACGACCGCCACCTCCTCTACCCGGTGGTGCGGGAGAGGTAGTTCCTCCGGGGAGGGTGGGGCGCCCGCCGCTCCCCCGGCCCCCCGGCCGCAGAGGGTGGATCGGGTATCCTCGCCCCCATGTGCCGCAACATCAGGACCCTGCACAACTTCGAGCCGCCGGCGAGCGAGGACGAGATCCGTGCCTCCGCGCTGCAGTACGTGCGCAAGATCAGCGGCTCCACCCGGCCGTCGCAGGCGAACCGGGCGGCCTTCGAGGAGGCGGTGGACGAGGTGGCCGCCGCCACCCGCCGGCTGCTCGACCGTCTGGTGACCAGCGCGCCGCCACGCGACCGCGAAGAGGAGGCCGCCAAGGCGCGCCGGCGATGGCAGCGCCGCGCCGCGCGCCTCCGCGACGCCGGCTAGGTGTGGATTCTCAGGACGTTGTTCACGGGTAGCGGCAGTCTACTGGCTGGTGGTTGACGTCTGAGGGACTGGTGCTGTCGGTGCCAGTTGTAGAAGTGCAGGTAGCGGGTGAGGCACCGACGTCGCTCGATCGAGGAGTGGTAGGCGAAGCGGTAGGCCCACTCTCGGAGGAGGGTCTGGATGAGCCGCTCGGCCTTGCCGTTGGTACGCGGCCGGTACGGTCGGGTGAAGCTGTGGCGGATGTCGAGCTGGCGGCAGAGCCGGGTAAAGGCGTGAGCTCGGTAGCAGCTGCCGTTGTCGGTCAGTAGGCGCTGGATGCGCACGCCGTGGCCCGCGTAGAAGGCCACGGCTCGCTCCAGGAAGGCGATCGCGCTCTCCTGACGCTCATCGGGCAGCATCTCCGCGTAGGCCAGGCGGGAGGCGTCGTCGATGGCGACGTGGACGTACTCCCACCCGATGCCCCGATTGCAGTGCTGGCGCTTGCCGGTGATGCGGTGGCCGATCCCCCGGATCTTGCCGAGTTTCTTGATGTCCAGATGCAAGAGCTCCCCGGGATCCTGCTTCTCATAGCGCCGCGGAGGCTCGGTCGGCTCGAGTGACCTGAGCCGCGACAGACCCTCTCGCTTCAGGATCCTGGCGACCGTCGATGGCGACATCCGTAGACGGGCAGCGATCTCGGCCCCGCTCATCCGCTGCCGCCGCAGCTCGACCACCCGGCGGCGGCGAGCCCTCGGTGTCCTACCTGGACTCCGCCGGGGACGGCTCGAACGATCGGCGAGGCCGCCCAGGCCTTCGCTCTTATACCTCTGCAGCCACTTGTAGGCCGTGCGCTTCGACAGACCGAAGGCCTGCGCGGCCTCGGGCACGGACCAGCCTCGCTCAAGCACCCGTCTCACCAGCAGCTCTCGACTTGCCGGGCAGCTTCGGGCATTCTTGTGGATGTCCATCCGAGTCCTCCTTCGTGGACTGAGTGGTCTTCGAACAACCCTCAGCCTCTCCGAAGAAGCTCGGATGGACAACCCCTAACTGTGAACAACCTCCTGAGAGATCACACCTAGCCGTCGCCCCGCGGCGCCGGAAGGTCGGCCGCGGTGAAGAGCACCGCCAGGCTCTCGTCGGGGTCCAGAAGACCCGCCCGCGACAGGGCGAGAGCGCCGGCGAGCCCGGCCGAGCCCGAGGCG
>JAWWBN010000121.1:0-10940 GCA_033720955.1 Thermoanaerobaculia bacterium
CGCCCAGGCCGCCGCCGGCTCCTCCCACTGCGCCACCTCGGCCAGCCGGCGCCGGGCGCGAGAGAGCCGCTCCACCGCCGCGCCGTCCTCCTCGACCAGCTCGGCGTGGGATTCCCCCAGGGCGTGGCCGATCGCCTCGCTGTGGCGCAGGGTCTCGCGCTCGCGCCGGAGCTCCGTCTCCTCCCCCGGCTCGAGCCCGGCGGCGTCGATCTCGGAGGCCTGGAACCGCAGCAGGTCGATGCGCTCCAGACGCAGCCGCTCGTTGCCCTCGGCCCGGCGCAGTCGCTCCCACAGCTCCGACCAGCGCCGGTAGCTCTCCGCCGCGGCGGCCCGCAGCGGCCGCGCCTCGTCGCCGCCGCTGGCGTCCAGCCAGCGCCGCTGCAGCTCCGGCGAAAAGAGGCCCAGCTCCTCGCGCTGGGTGTGGATCCGCATCAGCCCCGGGGCCAGGGCCGCGAGCAGCTTCACGGTCACGGGCCGGTCGTTCACGAAGACCCGGTTGCGGCCGGCGCGGGAGATCTCCCGGCGCACGACCAGCTCGCCCTCCTCCGCCGGCACCCCCGCCTCCTCCAGCACCCGCCTCCAGCCGTCGCCCGACGGCGCGAAGGTGCCCGCCACCAGGAGCTCGTCGGCGCCGCGCCGGATCAGGTCCGAGCTCGCCCGCGCCCCGGCCAGCAGCGCCAGCGAGTCCACCAGCAGCGACTTGCCCGCGCCGGTCTCGCCGCTCAGGACGTTCAGCCCCGGCTCGAAGGAGATCGACACCTCGGCCAGAACGGCGAGGTCGCGGACGTAGAGCTCGGAGAGCATCGCCGCGGCGGCCGCCCTATCGGCAGCGATCGATCAGGGCCTGCAGATCGAGGACGGTGAAGCGGTGCCGCGCGTCCACCGAGAGAAAACCGCTCTCCTTGAAGTCCACGATCACCTGGTTCACCCGCTCCCGCGACGCCCCGACCAGCGAGGCGATGTCGCTCTGGGTCAGCCGCAACGGGATCTTCACCCTGTCCCCCATCTCGTCCTGACCGTAGCGCTGGGCGAAGGCGAGGAACTGGCGCGCCACCCGGCCCCGCACGTCGAGGGTGGAGAGCGACTGGATCTGCTCGTTGGCCAGCCGCAACCGGCGGCTCAGCAGCCGCACCAGGTTGTAGGAGAGCCGGCTCATGGTCTGCAGCGAGCGGTGGAAGTCGAGCTGGTTCATGGCCAGGCACTCGCACTTCTCGAGGGTGAGCACGCTGGCCGAGCGGCCGGCGCTGTC
The DNA here is from genome assembly GCA_033720955.1 of Thermoanaerobaculia bacterium. GTDB lineage: Bacteria > Acidobacteriota > Thermoanaerobaculia > Multivoradales > JAHEKO01 > JAWWBN01. The sequence continues at coordinate 1,250 of JAWWBN010000121.1, forward strand.
CACCAGCCCCATCTCGCCGAAGGTGTCGCCGGGGCCCAGGAAGGCCAGGATCACCTCCGAGCCGTCCTCCTGATCGACGTAGATCTTCACCGAGCCGTCCACCAGCATGTAGACCACGTCGCCGCGCTCGGCCACGGTGAAGACGTGAGTGCCGCCGGGGAAGACCTTCCGGTGCAGGTGCTGGCGCAGGGTGGCCAGCTCACTGTCCGAGAGACCCTCGAAGAGGCTCATCTCGGCGAGCGCTTGCGAATCCTCTGCTGGGGCCATCTTCCCTCGTGGCTTCTTCCGTGGGGCGGAAAGCTCGTGGGCGAGTCTATCCCACGAGTCGCGCGATCCGATGCTCGGCGTCCGTGGCGCCCGCGGCGGCCACCTCCGGCGGCCTCTCCCGGCCGGAAAAGAGCTCGAGCCGGCCGACCGAAACGGTGGGCTCGCCGGTGCTCACGGTCTGCGGATCTCGAGCAGCCGCTCTCCGGCCAGCTCGCGCACGAGCTCCAGGAGGTCGCGCTCGAGGTCGGCGGCGGCGACGTCGTACCGGGCCAGCAGGGCGTCGAGAACGGTCTGGAGACGGCCGTGCTCCGCCAGGAGAAGCCAGATCCGGGTGCCGACCTCGTCGAGACCGTAGTAGCGGCCGGAGGTGGCGTTGAGGAGGATCGCCTCGCCGTCCAGGTCCCGGAAGTGCACGTCCTCCGGAATCTCCACGGCGGCGTCGAGCCCCGGGCGGTCTTCTTCCGCGGTCATGGTGGAGGTCGAGCCTACGGTGAACCGGGCGGGAAGAAAAGGCCGGCGCCGCCGCGCGGGCGAACGTGGACCGCGGGGACCGCCGCCCTGCGCTCACGGTCGGCCTAGCCCAGGCCGAGGGTGGCCCGCATCACGTGCTTGGCCACCTCGGGGTTCTCTCGCAGCCGCCGGGTCGAGTAGGCGTACCAGTCGCGGCCGTAGGGAACGTAGACCCGCAGCCGGTGGCCCCCGTCGAGGAGGATCTGGCGGAGCTGCTCGTCGACCCCCAGGAGCATCTGGAACTCGTACCGGTCCCGCGGCACCCCGCGCCGGTCGAGCGCCGCCACCGCCGCGCAGGCCAGGTACTCGTCGTGGGTCGCGATGCCGACGTAGACGCCGCGATCCAGGAGCTTCTCCAACGCCTGCACGAAGTTGAGCCGGACCGTCTCGTACCCCTTCCAGGCGGTCTCCCGCGGCTCGATGTAGATGCCCTTGCAGAGACGCACGTTGGCGCCCGTCTCGGGCAGCGCCTCGATGTCGTCGAGCGTGCGCCTCATGTAGGCCTGGAAGACCACGCCGAGGTTGCCGTGGCGGGGCTGGAGGGAGTGGTAGATCCGGAGAGTCGGATCGGTGCAGGTGCGGTCCTCCATGTCGAGACGCACGAAGTTGCCGTGCCCGGCGGCCGCCGCGGCGATCCGCTCCACGTGGTCGCGGCAGAGCTCCTCGTCGATCTTGAGACCCAGGAGGGTCAGCTTGATCGAGACGTTGGCGTCCAGCCCCTCACGGGCGATGTCGTCGAAGAGCTTCAGATACTCCTCGACGGCGGCCTCGGCCTTCTCCCGCTCGCGGTTCTCCTCCCCCAGCAGATCGAGCGTCGCCATGGCTCCGGAGGCGTTGAGCTCGCGCACCGTGGAGAGGGCGTCGGCCCGGGTCTCGCCGGCGACGTAGCGCTGCGCGACCCGGCCGACGAGGGCCTTGGGCACGAGCGGCAGAGTGGAGACGACGAGACGGCCGAAGAGGCTCACGCGCGCTGCCCTCGCCCGCCCCTCGCCTACCCCGCGACCGGGGCCGGCGCCGCCGCCTCGGCCGCCACCCAGCGCACCGACTTCGAGCAGGGGCAGACCCCGCCCACGCGGCGCAGCTCGGGCATCGAGCGCACCGCCTGATCGAGGTCGATCTCGCCGGCGTGGTAGCTGCGCAGGGTGGTCAGGTAGTGGCGGAAGTCGCTGCCGGCGCGGTAGGCGTCGGGCAGGTTCCCGGTGAGGTGCCGGACGTACTCCTCCACGTCGTCGAACGCCTCCCCCTGCCAGCCCACGAGCTCGAAGGCGGGCACGCCGCGGCGCCGGAAGAAGCGCGGATCCGGCAGGTGGACCAGGTCCTCCCAGCCGATCCCCTCGGTGGTCTCCCGCTCCTTCAGGATGCGGTCGAGGATCTTCTTCACCTTGGCCGGCGAGGCCTCGGGCAGCCGCGCGCGGATGAAGCGGGTGTTCAGTCCCTCGACCACCTTCTCCACCTCGCGGTAGTACTGCTCCTGCGCCTCGGCGTTCTTCAACGGCTTGAGCCCGTAGCGCACGTTGGTGCCGCCGCCCCGCTCGTCGCCGAACATCTCCAGACCCCGCGGCAGCCACTTGTTGACCGCGCGCTGGATGTCCTGGACGGTCACGTAGACCGATCCCTTGGCGGCCTCCTCCATCCAGCGCCGCAGCGGCACCACCCCGGCGAAGAGATGGAAGGCCTCCTCCCGCAGCATCTGCGGCATGCTCTCCGCCATCGGCTTGTAGGCGCTGACCTTCTGCATCGAGAGCTGGTACTTGCCCACGCGGTCGATCAGACAGCAGAAAGTCACGTTGTCCACGAAGGAGTCGAAGTCGATGTTGAAGGCGCCCAGGATGTGGGAGCCGGTCCGCATCGCCAGAATCTCCTCCACCATCTCCTCGCCGCTCTGATCGGAGACCGAGCTCCAGTCGTCCTCGAGCAGCAGGTGGAGCATCTGGTACCCGTGGCGCAGCTCCTCCGCCATCATGCGCAGGATCCAGAACTGCTCCTCCTCGCTCTGCGCCCGCGCCAGGGTGAGCTGGTGCTGCTGGATCGAGCCGAACTCCGTGGACGCCTGCGCCCGAACCGCTCCGAGTAGGTGGCCGCACTGCGCCTCCTCCATGTCGGCCGCGCGGGTGAACTTCTTCCTGCCCTTCAGCGCGCCGCACTCGATCTCGTCGCAGAGACCCATCTCGCGGTAGGCGCACAGCTCGAACCGCGGGTCCTTGGGAAAGAAGCGGTCCCAGTGGTCGAGCAGGTAGTCGTAGTCGGGCAGGTAGGTCTCCCTCCACTTCAGGACGGCCTGGTGGAAGGGCTTGGGAATCTGCGTCTTCGTCGTGCTCATCGTCTGCTTCTTTCGCGCCGCGGCGGTCGCCGGTTTCGGCGTCCGCCTAGAGGGACCGCTCGAAAGGCCGCAAGCTGGAGGGCTCGAACCCGAGGGCCCGGAAGAAGGCGGCGATGCCGCTCATCTCCTCGTCCACCAGAGTGCGGACGCTGGTGGCCTGGCGGGAGCGGAAGTGGTCCAGCATCCGCTCGGCCAGCCGGCGGCCGACGGCCTGGCCACGGACCTCGGGATCGACCCCCAGGACCTCGATCCAGCCGGTCGGCTCCTCCAGCCCGAACTCGCCGGAGCGCACCTCCCCGAGCATGAAGCCGACCACCTGGCCGTCCGCCTCGGCGACGACCGGCGCCTCGGGGTCGCGGCGCAGGTAGTAGCCGATCCGCGCCTCCCAGACGTCGGGCCGGTAGCTGCCGCTGATCTTCTCGTCGAGAGCGGTGATGCCGTCGATGTCGGTGTCCTCGATCCCGCGGATCCGGACCGTCTGCCCTGTTTCTGACGCCATCACTCGGCCTTCCTCCGGCCAGAATTCTAGCCCTGCGCCGAAGCCCGGATCAACTGGGTCCCGGGTCGGCGGCCGGCGCCAGTATGCTCGCCTGCATGCCGCGCGCGGCCCCCGACCCGCCGGCGCCGCCGACCCTCGCGGTCCACCTGGCGCTGCTGACCGTGCAGGCCGCGTTCAGCGGGCTCCACGTGTTCGGCAAGGTGGTTCTGGAGTCGGTGCCCCCGCTGGCTCTCGCCTCGATCCGGGTCCTCTTCGCCGCTCCCACTCTGCTGCTCCTGGCCTACTGGCGGGAACGGGTGATCCCCCGCTGGACCGACCTGCCTCGGCTCGCGCTCCTCGGCCTCTTCGGCGTCTTCCTCAACCAGGTCCTCTTCATCAGCGGGCTGCGGCTGACCACCGCGACCAACGCGGCGATCCTGATGCCGGCGATCCCCGTCTTCGCGGTGGGGCTGGGCGCCGCCCTCGGCCTGGAGCGGACCAGCGGACGGCGGCTGTCCGGCATCCTCCTCGCGGTGTCGGGCACTCTGGTGATCCTCGACCCCACCCGTTTCTCCCTCTCCCGAGGCGGCTCCCTGGGAGATCTGCTGGTGCTGTTGAACTGCGTCAGCTACGCCGCCTTCCTGGTGCTCCAGCGGCCGCTGCTCGAGCGCCTGGGCTGGCGCACCGTCCTCGCCTGGGCGTTCCTCCTGGGGGGCGCCGGGGTGGTCTCGGTCGGCGGCGGCGAGCTGGCCGCCCTCTCCCCGGCGGCGGTGCCGCCGGCGGCCCGCTGGGGCCTCGTCTACATCCTGCTCTTTCCCACCCTCCTCGCCTACACCCTGAACACCTGGGCGGTGCGGCGCTCCTCGGCGGTGACCGCCGCCGCCTACACCACCCTGCAGCCCCTCCTGACCGCGCTGGCCGCGGTGCCGCTCCTCGGCGAGCCCCTCGGCTGGCGTCAGCTCCTCGGCTTCGCCCTCATCGCCGCGGGGCTCTGGCGAGCAGGGCGGCGGCGGGCCGTCTGACCCCGCGGGCGCGGCGGTCAGCGGGCGGCGGCGGCCGGCGCGTGCTCGTGGGCGTGGTAGCTGCTGCGCACCAGCGGCCCCGATTCGCAGTGCGCCAGTCCGTGCTCCAGCGCCACCTCGCGCCAGGCGGCGAACTCCTCCGGGTGGACCCAGCGGTCCACCGGCAGATGGTCGGCGGTGGGCTGGAGGTACTGCCCGATGGTCAGCACCTCCACCCCGGCGGCGGCGATGTCGGCGATGGTGCGCCGCACCTCCTCCGGGCGCTCGCCGATCCCCACCATGATGCCGGTCTTCACCCGCCCGGCGTACCGCCCGTCGTCGCGGCGGCGGGCCGCCTCGGCGAGAAGCCCCAGGGAGCGCTCGTACCGGCTGCCGGGGCGGGCCGCACGGTAGATCCGCGGCACCGTCTCCATGTTGTGCGAGAAGACCTCCGGCCGGGCGCCGAGCACCACGTCGAGCGCGTCGGGCACGCCGCGGAAGTCAGGGGTCAGCACCTCGACGGCGGTGCCCGGGTTCTCCCGCCGGATCGCCTCGATGACCGCGGCGAAGTGTCCGGCGCCGCCGTCGGGCAGGTCGTCGCGGTCCACCGAGGTGACGACGGCGTGGCGGATCCCCATCGCCGCCACCGCCTCGGCCACGCGCACCGGCTCGCCGGCGTCCACCCCCGGAGACGGCCTTCCGGTGGCGACGGAGCAGAAACCGCAGCGCCGCGTGCAGACGTCGCCGAGGATCATGAAGGTGGCGGTGCCGTGCTCACCCCAGCACTCGTAGATGTTGGGGCACCGGGCCTCCTGGCAGACGGTGTTGAGCGCCAGGCGGTCCACCAGCCGGCGCACCTCGTGGTACCGCGGCGGGGTGGCGAGCTTGATCCGCAGCCACTCGGGCCGCCCGCGCCGTGGCTCCGGCCGCTCTCCGCCTCCGCCGATCTGTACCAGGGACTCGCTCATCGCTTCGAGAGTCTAGTGCAACCTCCCAGAGCGCGAACCGACCCCGCCGGGCGGCGAATTCCCGCTCCGCCGAGATGGCCCTCCCGGAGCCCGCCCAGGGTCCGCCGGCGGGAGCCGAGCCGCGGGACGATGGCTAGCCCTTGATCACCCCGATCGGGGTGAGCCGTGCCACCACTTTGCTGATCCCGGCCGAGACGACGCTGGCGACGACATCCGCCACGTCCTTGTACGCCTCCGGCATCTCCTCGGCCACGGTACGGCGGCCGGCGGCCATCACCGTGACGCCCCGCTCCGCCATCTCGGCGATCAGGTCGCGGCCCCGCGCGCTCTTCGCCGCGCGCTTGCGGCTCCAGCGGCGGCCGGCGCCGTGACAGGTCGAGCCGAAGGTCTCCCGGTAGGCGCGCTCCGTGCCCACCAGGACGTAGGAGTAGCGGCCCATGTCGCCGGGGATCAGCACCGGCTGGCCGATCTCGCGGTAGGCCGCCGGGGTCTGCGGGTGCCCCGGCGGGTAGGCCCGGGTCGCCCCCTTGCGGTGCACGCAGAGCCGCCGACGCCGGCCCTCGACCTCGAGCGTCTCCAGCTTCGCGATGTTGTGGCACACGTCGTAGACCACCTCCACCCCGGCCTCCGCCAGCCCGGCCGCGGCGAAGCTCTCGCGCACCGAGTGGGTGATGACCTGGCGGTTGGCGAAGGCGAAGTTGGCCGCCGCGGCCATGGCCCCGAGATACTCGCGGCCCTCCGGCGAGACGATGGGCGCGCAGCAGAGCTGGCGGTCCGGGAGCCGGATGCGATAGCGGTCGGCGGCCTGCAGCATGCGCTTCAGGTGGTCGGTGCAGACCTGGTGGCCGAAGCCCCGCGAGCCGCAGTGGAGGGTCACCGCCACCTGGCCGGCGGTCAGGCCGAGCGCCGCCGCGGCGGCCTCGTCGAAGAGCTCCTCGACCACCTGCACCTCGCAGAAGTGGTTGCCGGAGCCCAGCGTGCCGAGCTGGCGGCGGCCCCGTTCGTAGGCGCGGTCGGAGACCCGCTTGGGCTCGGCGCCCGCGATGCACCCCCCCTCTTCGAGAAAGGCGAGGTCGCGCTCCTCGCCGAGGCCGTGCTCGACCGCCCACCCCGCGCCCTCCCGGCCGATCTTCTCCAGCTCGCGCCGCGGGAGACGCAGGTCCTGCCGGCCCTGACCGACGCCGGTGGGAATGCGGCGGTAGAGCTCGGCAACCAGCTCCCGGATCCGGGGCGCGACCGCCTCGCGATCCAGACCGGTGCGCAGCAGCCGCACGCCGCAGTTGATGTCGTAGCCGACCCCGCCGGGCGACACGACCCCCTCCTCCGGGTCCATGGCGGCCACGCCGCCGATCGGGAAGCCGTAACCCCAGTGGATGTCGGGCATGGCGAGGGAGGCGCCCACGATTCCGGGCAGGCAGGCCACGTTGGCCACCTGGTCGAGAGCCGGGTCGCCGGCCAGGTCCTCCATCAGCTCCGCCGACGAGTAGACGATGCCGTCCACCCGCATCGCCCCGCGGCGGGGGATCCGCCAGCGGTTCTCGTCGAGCCTCTCGATCACCGCGTCAACCTACCACCCGGCGGCGGCTCAGATGTCGAGCACCACCCTGGCCCGCCACCCCTCCGCCCGCCGCTCGACCGCGAGCCCGTGGAGGGTCACCCCCTTGATCGCCGTCTTGACCGGGTGACGCTCGGGGTCGAGCCGCTCGCCGAGCACCTCCGCCGCGAGCTCGTGGCCCGCCGCGCCGCGGCGCAGCGCGACCCGGGCCCCGGAGTAGAGCTCGCCGCCGGCCTCGAACCGGTAGAGCGCCTCGTCCAGGAAGGCCGCCAGGAGCAGGTCGAGCGCGGCGGCGGAGGCCTTCAGCCGGCGCCGGTGACGCGGCTCGATCCCCGCCACGTCGGTCACGCAGTCGGTCAGACCGCGAAGGGCCTCGGCGAAGAGCTCCGGCAGGCTCGCCGCTTCGACCTCGAGCGCCAGGTCGGCGGTGTGGTCTCTCTGGCGAAACATCTCAGACCTCGGCCGGCGCCGCAATGTCGGCGGCGGCGATCTCGGCCATCTCGCGGCCGAAGACCCGGCCCAGGTGCCCGGCGCAGACCGCCGCCACCTCGGCCAGGGACGGCCGTCGGCCGGTCAGCGACTCGATGGAGGCGAGCTCGACCCCGGCCAGACCGCAGGCCACGATCCCCTCGAAGAAGGCCAGGTCCGTGCTCACGTTGACCGCGAAGCCGTGGGTGGTGATCCAGCGCTTCAGGTGGACGCCCAGCGAGGCCACCTTGCGCCCGCCCGACCACACCCCGATGGGCTCGCCGGGCCGGGCGGCCCGCGCCGCGACGCCGTAGTCGGCCAGCAGCCGCACCAGCACCTCCATCAGGTCCGCCACGTAGCGCCGCACGTCCCGGCGGTCGGGGTCCAGGTTCAGGATCGGGTAGCCCACGAGCTGCCCGGGCCCGTGGTAGGTGACCTGGCCGCCCCGGTCACACTCGGCGACCTCCAGGCCGCGCTCGGCCAACCAGGCCTCCGCCGCCACGACGACCGAGCGCTTCGCGTTGCGCCCCAGGGTGTAGACGTGGGGATGCTCCAGCAGCAGCAGATGCTCGCCACCTTCGCCGGTGCGGACGGCGTCGCGGAGACGCTCCTGCAGCGCCGAGGCCTCGGCGTACGGGACCCGCCCCAGATAGGCCCATCTCACCACGCGGCGCTCGGCGCTCACGCGAACGATTGTAGCCCCGGCCCGGAGTGGGCCGCCCGCGTGGTAGCCTGGGGTCCCTCCAGCTCGGGCGCGTCCGATGGCCGTATCGAAAAAACCCGCCGACGACGAATCGCTCGAGGCGATGCTCGAGCGCCTCCAGCCCCGGCTCCGCGGCGTCTTCTCGGCCTTCCGGATCCCCTTCGAGGACGCCGAGGACCTGCTGCAGCAGTCCCTGCTGGCCTATCTGCACAAGCGGGACGCGGTGGAGGATCCGGAGCGCTGGGTGGTCGGCACCATCCGCAACCGCTGCCTGATGTACTGGCGGTCCCACCGGCGGCGGATCTACCGCTCGGTGGACACCGCCATCCTCGAGTCCGTCGCCGAGCCCCGGCGGCCGGCCCAGGAGACCCACGACCTTCTCCACGACCTGGACGGCGCGATCGAGGCGCTGCCGCCCCGCTGCCGCGAGCTGCTGCGTCTGCGCTACCGGGTGGGGTACGAGCCCCACGAGGCGGCGCGCGAGCTGGGCTACAAGAGCTCGGGCATCTACAAGATCCTGGAGCGCTGTCTGGCCGCCCTCACCCGCCAGCTCGTGCGCTCGGGGCTGATCGAGGAGCCGGGCGCCTCGGACGGGACCTGACCGCCCGGCCCGGAGCCCGCGGCTCGCGAGGCCGTCCGCGGCTCAGGAGAAGGCGTCGAGCTCCGTCCAGGGGTCCTCTTCCAACACCTTCTTCACGTCGTTCATGAAGTGGTCGGCGTCGGCGCCGTCCACCAGCCGATGGTCGTAGGTGATCGAGAAGTAGGACATCGTGCGGATCGCCAGCGAGTCGGCGCCGTCGGCGGAGGTCTCGACCACCGGACGCTTCTCGATGGCGCCGATGCCCATGATGGCGACCTGGGGCTGGTTGATCACCGGGGTGCCCAAGAGCGAGCCGAAGACGCCCGGATTGGTGACGGTGAAGGTGCCGCGCCGGACCTCGTCGGGCGACAGCCGCTTCGCGCGGGCGCGCTCGGCCAGGTCGTTGGCGGTCTTGGCCAGGCCCACCAGGCTCAACTGGTCGGCGTGCCGGATGACCGGGACCAGGAGGCCCCAGTCCAGCGCCACGGCCATGCCGATGTTGATCTCCTTCTTGTAGACCACGTTCGAGCCGTCCACCGAGGCGTTGATCTTGCGGTGCTTCTTCAGCGCGCTGGCGACCGCCTTGAAGATGAAGGGCATGTAGGTCAGCTTGGTGCCGTGCGCGCGCTGGAAGCCGCCCTTGGCCCGCGCCCGGGCCCGCGCCACCCGGGTCATGTCCATGTGGAAGACCGTGGTGACGTGGGCCGAGGTGGCCTTGGAGTAGACCATGTGGGCGGCCGTGATCTGCCGGATCTTGGACATCGGCTCGATCTCGACCTCTTCGCCCTCGGTGTACGCGGCGACGGAGAACTCGCCCGGATCGCGCTGGCGCGCCGGCACC
>JAWWBN010000122.1:0-10912 GCA_033720955.1 Thermoanaerobaculia bacterium
CGGAGGAGGCGACGCCGGCGAGCTCCGGCTCGGCGGCCGAGACCTTCGAGCGTCAGCAGGACTCGCCGAGCTGCCACGACTGCGGCGCCATCATGGTACGCAGCGGCACCTGCTATAGCTGCCTCAACTGCGGCGCCACCAGCGGCTGCGGCTGAGGCCCGACGAGCGCTCCACGCAGCCCGAGAGCGTCAGGTCCACCCGCCGACAGAGCCCAAAGCCCAAAGCCCACAGCCGAAAGATCTCAGGGTGGTGGCGTCCCTTTCCCCCCTCGAGGGTGGGAAAGGGATCGAGGGATAGGGGGGTGATCCGATAGACCCCTCCGGGGGGGTCGATGCGTCGTCGACCCGCGGCGAGGCCCTTCGGCTTCGGCGTCCCTTTCCCCCTTCGAGGGTGGGAAAGGGATCGAGGGATAGGGGGGTGATCCCCTAGAAGTCGAAGCGAGCCGTCACCCCGAAGGTCCGAGGCTGGTTCGTCAGGTAGCCGACCCGCGCCCGGGTGCCGCGCTCCTGGTCCAGAGCCAGGAAGGCGATCTCGTCGGTGACGTTGTTGACGAAGAGGGCCACCTCCCACCCGGCCGCGCTCTGCAGGCCGACCCGCAGGTTGAGCAGGTCGTACGACGGAAGCTCGGGGTCGAACCGGAAGAACCGCTGGGTGAGCGGTCCGCCGATGACGAGGCCCGTGTTGGTGGAGAGGGCCAGCATGTCGACGACGCCGAAGCCGGCGGCCTGGTCGCCGACCTGGGTGTAGCGCGAGCCGACGTACTGGTAGGTGCCGGTCACGAAGGCCAGCCGGTCGCCGCCCGTCTGCCACTGGTAGGTGGCCGCCGCGGCCCCCTGGAACTCGGGCACCGTGGGCAGCCTCCGTCCGGAGGCGATGCCGGAGATGTCTCCCGCCGCGTCGGACTTGAGCTCCGAGTCGTTGAAGCTGGCCGAGAAGGCGAAGTCGAAGTTCGGGCCGGTGGCGCCGGAGAACTCGAGCTCGATGCCCCGGTTCTCCGCCTCCGGCACGTTGAAGACGATCCGCGACGAGCACGATCCGGCGGTCACCGTGGCCTGCAGGTCCGAGATGTCCATGTAGTAGGCGGCCACGTTGAAGATGCCCCGGCCGCCCATCACCGATGACTTGGCGCCGATCTCGTAGTTCCAGACCTCTTCGTCGTCCCAGGTGGGGCGGCCGCCGAAGATTGCCTTGTCCTGCTCGGTGCACAGCGGCAGGTTGAGGGGGTCGTTGATGCCGCCGAGCCGGAAGCCCTTGGACACCTGGAAGTTGAGGTTGGTCCTCTCGTTGAGAGCGTAGTCGGCGATCAGGCGGGGGGCGAAGCCGTCGGCGGTGGTGGAGCCGGAGCTCGGCCCCGGATCGGCGAAGATGCCGTCGAAGACCTGGGTGCGATCCTCCTCGAAGTCGTAGGCGCGCAGACCGGCGGTCAGGTCGAGACGGTCGTTGACCGCGAAGGTGAGCTCTCCGAAGAGGGCGATCTGGTCGAAGTTGTAGCGCAGATCGGAGAAGAAGAGGATGTCCTTGCCGGCGCCGAAGTTGCCCATGGTGGGGATGCCGGTCAGGTCCTCGAAGCCGGCGACCAACAGGCTCTGGCCGTAGTCCCGGTCGATGGTGCTGTAGAAGAGCCCGCCCACCCAGTTGACCCGGTCGCCGCCGCCCGCCAGACGGAACTCTTGGGTGATCATCTCGGCGGTGGTGGCGTCGTCGAGCGGCGCGTTCAGGGTGAAGACGTCCTGGCCGAAGCCGATGGTCGGGCCGGTGATCGACGCGGTCAGCGCGGTGGCGTCGCGGACCACCAGGACGTCCCGGTCGGTGAACGAGGTAATCGAGGTGAACAGCATGTTGTCGAAGGCGTACTCGACGTTCAGGTCTGCGAGCAGAAACTCGTCCGTGAACGGCTCGTCGAACTGGGTGAAGAGCTGGCGCTCGCCGAGGCGCACCGGCGGGCGCGAGGTGGTGAAGGGGTTCGCGAGGATGTTGAAGTCGTCGATCCGGTTCCAGCCGTCCATCTCGACTTCCTGGTAGATGACCCGCGGGGTGATGGTCAGCCGGTCGTTGGGCTGGCTGCGGATGGCGATCCGGACCCCGGTGCGGCTGCCGCTGTTGACGTCCTCGTCGATGCTCAGGTTGGGCTGGACGGCGTCCATGTAGCCGGCGATGGCGTTGTAGTAGGCGGTGATCCGCACCGCCGAGTTGTCGCCCAGCGGCTGGTTGGTGGCGATCTTGGCCGCGCCGCCGAAATCGCCGTCGTCGATGAAGCCGGCGGTCACCTCGCCGAACGACTCGCTGACGCCGATCTCCGGCTGGTTGGTGATGTAGCGCACCGTGCCGGAGAGCGATCCGGAGCCGAACAGGGTCCCCTGCGGCCCGCGGAGAACCTCCACGCGACTCATGTCGAACAGATCGATGTCGGGGGTGAACAGCGAGAGCGAGATCACCGACTCGTCCAGGTAGACGCCGACCTGCTCCTTGACGCCCGGCTGGTCTCGGACGACCTGGCCGCCCGAGATGCCCCGCATGGCCACCTGGCTCTGGCCCGGCCCCAGGTTCTGCACCGTGAAGCCGGCGACGTTGGCGGCCACGTCCTCGAGCTGGTTGGCGCCGCGGTTGCGCAGGGTCTCCTCGGTCTGTGCCACCAGCGAGAAGGGCACCTCCTGGGCCGTCTCTTCGCGCTTGCGGGCGGTCACCGTCACCTCTTCCGCGAAAGTACCCTCCTGGGGCTGGGCCGCCGGGGCGGCCTCCTCGTCCTCCTGGGCCGCGGCCGGAAGGGCGACGGGGAGGAGCGCCAGCGAAAGGATGGCGATCAGGGCACGCTTGTCGAGATGGGTCATGGTCCACCTCCTCCTATGGGGTTCGGTCCGTTGAAGACGCCCCATTCTGGCCCACCCCGCGCGGCCCGGTCAAATTGGCAGGATGGGCGCGGCCGGCCCGCGCTGCCGTCGGAATCAGATCTCGCCGCGGCCGGCGAAGCTGCGGGCCAGGGTCACCTCGTCGGTGTACTCGATGTCGCCCCCCACCGGCATGCCGAACGCGAGGCGGGTCACTCGGACCCCGCGGGGCTTCAGCACCCGGGCCAGATAGAGGGCGGTGGCCTCGCCCTCGACGTCGGGGTTGGTGGCCACGATGACCTCCGCGACGCCCTCGAGGCGGGTCAGCAGGCTCTCGACCCGGAGCTCGTCGGGACCGATGCCGCGCTGCGGCGAAAGCGCCCCCATCAGGACGTGGTAGCGCCCCCGGTACTCGCCGGTGCGCTCGATGGGCTGGATGTTGAAGGGCTCCTCCACCACGCAGAGAAGCGCCGGGTCGCGGCGCTGGTCGGTGCAGTAGCCGCAGGGATCGACGTCGGTGATCGAGCCGCAGGTGGAGCAGTGGAAGAGCTTGTCCTTGACGTCCAGGATCGCCTCGGCGAGCTCGCGGGCGTCCCCCTCGCCGATCTTCAGCAGGTGGTGAGCGAGGCGGGTGGCCGTCTTCGGGCCGATGCCGGGGAGCCGCGCCAGCTCGCCGACCAGGCGCTCGAGAGGCTTGGCCACGGGCGGAGCGTCAGAAGAGGCCGGGCAGGCCGCCGGCCATCGAGCCCAGCTTGCCGCGCGCCGCCTCGTCCACCCGGCGCGAGGCGTCGTTGACGGCGGCGACGATCAGGTCGGCCAGCATGCCGGGATCCTCGGGGTCGATGACCTCCGGGTCGATCTCCACGGTCAGCAGCTCTTTGTGGCCGTTCATCGTCATGGTCACCATGCCGCCGCCGACGCTCGACTCGACGACCATCGAGGCCAGCTCCTTCTGCATCTTCTCCTGCATCTGCTGGGCCTGCTTCATGAGCTGCCGGATATCCATCTTCACCCTTCTCCCGTGGCCTTTCCGTCGACCACGGATTCTACCTGGCCGCCGAAGATGTCGAGCACCGCCTGCACCTGTGGGTCGCCCAGGAGCTCGTCGTCCGGCCCGGGCTCGTCCTCCGCGTCGGGAGGCGGAGCCACCGCCCTCTCCTCGAGCAGCCTCCAGGTGGCTTCGCCGCCCCAGATCGCCCCCAGGGCCTCCTCGAGAGCGGCGTGGTTGGCTCTGGCCGAGAGCCGCTCGTGGTTGAGCCAGGGATCTCCAGGGGGCGCGTAGATCAGCAGCCGGCCCTCTTCGAAGGTGAGGCGGTTGGCGGCCTGGAGATGCGCGGCGAGGGTCTGGCGGACGCGGCTCAGATGCTCGAGGAACTCCCCCACCCGTCGCGCCCCGGCGGAGGCGGCGGCAGGGGCCTGCGCGACCGCTGGCGGTGGCCCGTCGGGAGGGCCGCCGTCGTCCGGGTGCTCGTCGTGGCCGGGGGGTGGCTCGTCGAGGTGCGGCGGCGGCCCGGGGGGCTCGGGCTCTGGGGCCGCTACCGGCGTCGGCCGGCCGCTTCGGGTATCGGGCGCGGGAGGGACCGCGGCGGACCCGGTGCCGTCGTCGGCCACCGCGCCGTCGTCCGGGGCGGAGGCGTCGTCATCCCGCGGCGGCGCCTGGGCGGTGGCGGGCGGGGCCTTCTCCCCTCTGGCGTCCCGCCCGGTCGGCGGGCTCGGCTCTCCTGGCTCCGCGGGCCGCTTGGAGGGGGGGCGGGCCTCGGCTCGTCGCCCGCCGCCGTCTCCACCGCCACCGCTCTCCGCCGCCGCCGGCCCCCTGCCCCCGGCGCCCGAGAGCAGCTCCTCGACCGCGGTCAGCTTGGGCAGCTCGGCCGCCCGCAGCCAGGCGATCTCCAGGGCCAGGGCTCCCGTGCCGCTGTGCCGGACGCCCTGCTCGCTCTGCAGGAGCTGATGCAGAGCGCGCAGCAGGTTCTCGTAGCCGCACCGCTTGGCCAGCTTCGCGAGGCTCGCCGCCTCCTCGCCCGGCAGGTCGACGTCGTCCACGCCGAGAGCCAGGTGGAGGGCGTCGCGGCAGTAGGTGAGGAACTCGGTGTAGACGTGCCGTGGGTCCCAGCCCTGCTGCTCGACCTCGTGCACGACGCTGGAGACCTCGCCGGAGCGGCCGTCGAGGATCCCCTCCAGCAGCCGCCGGAAGAGGGCGTGGTCGACGCCGCCGAGAACCCGGACCGCCTCGTCGTCGGGAATCGCGCCGGAGCCGAAGGTGGCCATCTGGTCGAGCAGGGCCACGGCGTCGCGAACCGAGCCGTCACCGGCGCGAGCGATGAGCCGCAGCGCCGGCTCGCTGACCTCGATCTCCTCGGCTTCGGCGATTCGCGCCAGGTAGCTCGCCAGGGCCGGCGAGGGAACCCGACGGAAGCGGAACTCCTGGCAGCGCGAGAGGATGGTCGCCGGGACGGCGTCGATCTCGGTGGTGGCGAAGATGAAGGCCAGGTTGGGGGGCGGCTCCTCGACGATCTTGAGGAGGGCGTCGAAGGCGGCGCGCGACAGCCGGTGGATCTCGTCGACCACCACCACCTTGTACCGGTCGCGGGCCGGACCGTACTTGAGGCTCTCGGTGAGCTCGCGCACCTGCTCGACCTTCGAGTAGGTGGCGGCATCGACCTCGATCACGTCGAGGTCGGACCCCTGGGTGATCTCTCGGCAGGTGACGCACTCGTTGCACGGCTCGGCAGCGGGTCCGCGCTCGCAGTTCAGGGCCTTGGCCAGGATCCGGGCGACGCTCGTCTTGCCGACGCCTCGAATCCCCGAGAAGAGGTAGGCCTGGGCGATGCGGCCCTCGGTGAGGGCGTTTCGGAGGGCGGTGACGATGGGCTCCTGGCCCACCACGCCGGCGAAATCCTGCGGGCGCCACTTGCGCGCCAAGACCTGGTAGCTCATCGCGTCAGATCCACCACGGCGAGGAGGGGGCTCCGTCACCGGGCGGCCTCGTGGAGGAGTGGGTGGCAGGCGGCGACGAAGGGCTCCGGTTGATCTGCGGCACCCGACCCAGAGACCTTATCGCTGCTCCCTTCCGGGCCTGACGAGGTTCGGTTCCAGCCGGTGCACAGGACCCGAACCCTTCGTCGCCGCCTGCGGGCCTCATGGTACGTGGTGGGGGGAGCCGAGTAAAGCCGGGCTCTCGCTGGAAGGGCTCGTCGAGCGGTCTGGCGGGACCGATGCACGGCGATTCGCAGCGGCGCCGTCCCCCCTCAGGTCGCCCCGAGGGCTCGGATCCTCGCGACCGACCTCGGCGCCGGCGGACGGCAACCCGGTCCGGGCTCGACAACCTGCCACGCCGGCTCGAGACCGCGGTGCCTCCCGGGGCCGCGTGTTGGCGGAGAGGGTGGGATTCGAACCCACGGTACGCTTTTGGCGCACACACGATTTCCAGTCGTGCACCTTCGGCCACTCGGTCACCTCTCCGCGGCCGCGGCCGATTCTAGTCGATCGAGCCGCCCCTGAGGCGGGCGAAGAAGGCGCGCAGCAGCTCGCCGCACTCCTCGGCCAGCACGCCTCCCGCGACCTCGAGACGGTGGTTGAGACGGGGATCGCGGGTCAGGTCGCCCAGGCTGCCGCAGAAGCCGGCCTTCGGGTCGGGCGCACCGTAGACCAGCCGGTCGATCCGGCTGTTGACCAGGGCGCCGGCGCACATGGCGCAGGGCTCCAGGGTCACGTAGAGGGTGCAGCCCGAGAGCCGCCAGCCCGGGGTGACGGCGGCGGCGGCGCGGATGGCCTCGATCTCGGCGTGCGCCAGCGGATCGCCGCTCTCCCGCCGATTGTATCCGCTGGCGATCTGCCGGCCTTCGCGCACGACCACCGCTCCCACGGGCACCTCCCCCTCCGCCGCCGCGCGCCGCGCCTGCTCGAGCGCCGCCCGCATCGCCTCCCGATCGTCCATCCGGTGGGAGCAAGCTACCACGTGCGCGTCGAGAGTGGCGCGCGGCACCGGGCCGGCGACCCGGGGCTGGTCAAGTCCGCGCCCCTTGCGCTAGGGTTACGGGTCGCTCGACCCGCGGAGAGGTGCCGGAGTGGTCGAACGGGGCGGTCTCGAAAACCGTTGATCGGGCAACCGATCCGTGGGTTCGAATCCCACCCTCTCCGCCAAAGCCCGAAGCCCCCGGCCGATCGGGCGGCTCCCCTGTCCCGGAATCCGCCCCGCCGGTTGACCCGGACGCCGGAATTCGCTAGTTTCAGGGGTCCCCTTCCGGCGGCGCCGGGCGGGGTGCGCGATCTCCGCAAGCCCGACTGCTGTCAGCATAGGAACGACGAACCGTGAAGAGAACGTTTCAGCCCAACAACCGGCGTCGTAAGAAGAAGCACGGCTTCCGATCCCGGATGAAGACCCGCCAGGGGCGGGCCATCCTCTCCCGCAGACGGAGGAAGGGACGGAAGCGGCTGTCGGCCTGAGCGGCCCGACCGATCCCGGCGCCGGGGGAGAGGCTCTGGGCGCGGCCGAGAGGCTTCGTCGCCGGGCGGACTTCCTGAGGTGCTACCGGAGGGGAAGCCGGCATCACGGACCGCTGGCGATTCTGTACGCAACGCCGAACCAGCTTGCGCACCCACGTCTCGGGATCACCGCCAGCCGCAAGGTCGGCGGGGCGGTCGTCCGAGTCCGACTCAAACGCAGAATTCGAGAGATCTACCGCCGATGGAGCGAGCGCAGACGGTTGCCGCCGGTCGACCTGGTGGTGCACCTCAAGCCGGCGGCGGCGGAAGCCTCGTTCGACCAGCTCCGCCGGGAGCTGGAGAGGTTGCTGCGGAGGACGCTGCGGGAGCCGCGCCCGGCCTCCTGAGCCGTGCCTTGGTGGGTCTTCTGGCTCTGTACAAGAGATGGCTGTCGCCGTTGCTCCCGAACGCCTGCCGTTTCGAGCCCACCTGCTCCGAGTACGCCCGGCTGGCGATCCTGAAGCACGGTCCGTGGAGAGGCCTCTGGATGGCCACCGGGAGGCTGCTGCGCTGCCACCCGTTCCACCCCGGTGGAGTCGATTGGCCGTAGGCGGCCCCTAGGAGGAGCTCCCACCCTTGGAAACCAGACGACTGTTGGCCGCGATCGGTCTCTCGATCCTGGTGCTGCTGGCCTGGCAGTACCTGTTCGCGCCGGAGCCGCCGGCGGAGCCTCCGGCGCCGGTGGAGGCGGAGGCGCCCGCGGCGGGACGGGAGACTCCTCCGCCGCAGGCTCCCGCCGCCGCCACCGCGGAGCTGCCGCAAGAAGGTGCGGCCCCGAAGCCGCCCGTCGTGTCCGAGCAGCCGCCCGAGGCGGCCGTCGTCGAGGAGAGGGTGGTGGTGGCAGGAGCTCGCTTCGAGGCCGAGCTGACGAACCGCGGTGCGCAGCTCGTCTCCTTCCGGCTCAAGGAGCATCCCAGCGCGACGGGTGGGCAGGTGGACCTGGTCCGCGCGCGGGAGTCGGCGCCCTACCCCTTCGCCCTGCGGAGTGCGGGAGCGTCGGGCTCGCCGCTGAACGAGGCCCTGTTCGTGGTGGAGCGGCGCCGGGACGAGGGCCGGGAGGTGGTGGAGTTCCGCTATAGCGGCGAGAGAGGGACGGCCCGCAAGGTGTTCGGCTTCCGGCCCGACGGCATGTTCGACGTGCAGGTCGAGGTTGCCGGGGGCGGCGAGCTGCTTCTCGGTCCGGCGATCCGCAATCCGGCGGAGGCGGAGCTCAAGAACCGCTTCACCCGCCGCAACGCGATCTACCGCAAGGGCGAGGAGCTCGAGCGGGTGGACCCGCAGAAGCTGGACGAGCCGCGGCTGGTCGAAGGCTCGGGCCTCGCCTGGTTCGGCATCCAGGACACCTACTTCCTCACCGCCCTGGTGCCGTCGTCGCCGGTGGCGCGGATCGCCCTCGAGCCGGTGCTGGCGATCCATCGACCCGACGGGAAGTTCCTGTTCGCGGAGACCGCGGAGGGCGACGTGGGGTCGGGCGTCCAGCTCGTGGAGGAGTCGGGCGAGGAGCTTCCCGTCGAGCGGGAGCTTCGCATCGCGGTCGCCCTCTCGGGCGATCGGTTCGACGGCACCGCCTACTGGGGGGCCAAGAACCTGGAGCGGTTGGAGCGGCTCCCCTACGGCCTGGAGGAGTCGGTCAATCTCGGCTTCTTCGGCATTCTGGCGCGCCCCCTTCTCTGGGGTCTGCTCTGGATCCACGACAACGTGATCGGCAACTACGGGTGGGCGATCATCCTGATGACCATCCTCATCCGGCTGGTCCTCTTCCCGCTCACCCACAAGAGCTTCGTGTCCATGCAGAAGATGCAGAAGCTCAACCCGAAGCTCCAGTCGATCCGCCAGAAGTACCGGCCCAAGCTGAAGGACAAGCAGGGGCGTCCCAACGCCGAGATGCAGCGCAAGATGAACGAGGAGATCATGGCGCTGTACAAGAAGGAGGGGGTGAACCCCGCCGGCGGATGTCTGCCGATGCTGCTGCAGATCCCCGTGCTCTTCGCCTTCTACACCCTCCTCTCCACCGCCGTCGAGCTGCGGTACGCGCCCTGGATCTTCTGGATCCAGGATCTGTCGGCCAAGGACCCGTTGTATGTGCTGCCGATCGTTATGGGCGCGACCCAGTTCCTGCAGCAGAAGCTGACGCCGTCGTCGGCCGACCCGATGCAGCGGCGCATCTTCATGCTGATGCCGATCTTCTTCACTGTGCTGTTCCTCGGGTTTCCGAGCGGTCTGGTTCTCTACTGGCTGACGAACAACGTGCTGGGGATCATCCAGCAGTACGCCTATCGCCGCATCGACGAGAAGAGAGAGGCCGGCGACCAGGCGCCCTCCAAGAAGTGAGTGAAAGAGAGGGCTTTGAGATGAGCGGACGGAAGTTCTTTTCGGGCAATACGTTGGAGCAGGCGGTGCTGCTGGCGGCACGCCATTTCGGGCTCGATCCGGATGAGGTGGAGTACCGGGAGATCAAGAAGAAGCACGGCTTCCTGCGCACGCGGCGGAGGTTCGTGATCGAGGTGGACGGCGACTCCCCCCGCCGGTCTGAGGAAGCCGCGGCGCCGCCCGCGCCGTCGTCCGAGTGGCCGCCGGCGCCGCAGCCCGAGAGCCGGGCGGAGCGGGTCGCCGAGCCGCGGCCGCGGTGGAGCGAAGAGTCTCCGCATCCGCAGGCGGAGGAGAGCGCGCCGGTCGCAACGGCGCCCGTCGAGCCGGCGCCGGATGCGAGCCCCCCTTCCCCGGAGCCGGCCCCCGGTCTCCCCGAAGTTCCATCGCGGTGGTCCAAGGTTCCGGAGCCCATCGGCGAGCCGGTCACCCCGGAGCCGAGCCCTCCGGCGGGCCGGGAGGATTCGGAGCCGGCGGCCGCCAGTGAGGAGGTGGAGGTGCCGCCGGTCCAGCCCGGGCGGAGAGGCGGCTCCAGGCGCGAGCGGGGGCGCCGGGGATCCGGACGGAAGCTGACCGAGCTTCCGGAGGCGCCCCGGCGGGCGCGGGACCGGCTGGCTCCGGCCGAGGGCGAGCGCGCCCGGGCGGCGGAGCAGGCGATGACGCTGCTGTTCGAGCTGAGCGGCGTGGACCTCGAGGCGGAGGTGCTCCGCGGCGAGGAGGGTCTGGAGATCGAGGTCTGGGGCACCGACCAGGATCTGCTCTTCGAGGACCGGGGCCGGCTCCTTCTGTCGTACGAGCACCTGCTGCCACGTCTGATCCGCGGGTTCACGGGCCGCTCCATCCACTGTCGGGTGGACAGCGACAGTTTCCACGAGATCCGCGCCGAGCAGTTGCGCGACCTCGCCCAGCGGATCGCCAGCCAGGTGCAGCGGAGCGGCCGCAGTGAGACTCTGGAGCCCATGGCGCCGGACGAGCGCCGGATCATTCATCTCACTCTGGCGGACGATCCCGGGGTGGAGACGGCGAGCCGGGGCCGCGGGCTCTTCAAGAGGGTGACGGTGAGCCCGGCGCGGGGTGGTCGTTCGCGTCGGGGTGAGGATCGGTTCTAGGGCGCGGGCCGGGGTCTCCTGGACCGCTGTTTCACGTGAAACGGGGGCCTTGGCTCGCTCCGGCGGAGCGGGTGGGCGGCGGCCTTCGTCGTCTCGGCGGCGCCGGGGTGGGCTTTCTCGTTCTTGGTC
>JAWWBN010000123.1:0-10891 GCA_033720955.1 Thermoanaerobaculia bacterium
GCCCACCAGCGGCGACGCGTCGAGCGACTCGGCCGCCTGGCTGACCTCGCTGAAGCGCTCGCTGCGCCGGAAGACCTCGAGGAACTCCTCCGACTGGCGGTTGGCCCGCCGGAGCTGGAGCTGCTTGCCGATCATGATGCTCCAGGAGGCGATCGACATGACCGCTAGGAGGCCGAGGACGAACTTCGCCATCGGCCCGGCGCGCAGGAAGAGGTCGACGATTCCGGGCTCGGATTCGGCGCCGATCTGGGCGGTGAGGAAGAGGCTGGAAAGGGGCATCGCGCGTCGGCGGGAAAGTAGCACGGCTCGGGCTCCCTGTGCCACTTCGGCCGGCTTGACCCCCTGCGGCGCGCCGCATATCTTCGCGCCAGGAGAGGAGTGAAGATGAAGATCGCGGTCTGTATCAAGCAGGTGCCCGACAGCGAGGCCAGGTTGCGGGTGGCCGCGGACGGGCGCTGGATCGACGAGGAGGAGCTGCCCTTCGTCATCAACGAGAGCGACCAGTACGCGGTCGAGGAGGCGCTCACGATCGCCGAGCAGACCGGCGGCGAGGTGGTGGTGATCAGCCTCGGGCCCGAGAGGGTTCGGGAGGCGCTGCGCAAGGCGCTGGCCCAGGGCGCGAGCCGGGCGGTGCACCTCTCCGACCCCGCCTTCGCGGGCGGCGACGCGCTGGCCACGGGCCGCGCCCTCGCGGCGGCGGTACGGCGCGAGGAGGCCGATCTGGTGCTGACCGGCTCGCAGTCCAGCGATCTGGGCTACGGCGCCACCGGGTCCGTCCTGGCCGGCGAGCTGGGCTGGCCCCACGCCTGGCTGGTGATGGGGGTGGAGCTCGACGCGGCGGCCGGCGAGGTCGTCTTCGTGCGCGAGATGGAGGCCGGCCTCAACGAGCGCGCACGGATGCCGCTGCCGGCGGTGATCGAGGTGCAGGCGGGGATCAACACCCCGCGGTACGCCTCGCTCAAGGGGATCATGCAGGCCAAGCGGAAGGAGATCGCCGCGGTGGGTCCCGGCGACCTCGGGCTGTCGCCGGACCGGGTGGGGGCCGCCGGCTCGGGGCTCGAGCTGCTGGCCATCCGGGAGCCCGAGGCCAGCGGCGAGGTAGAGATGCTGGAGGGGGATGCGGCCGAGGTCGCCCGGCGGCTGGTGGAGAAGCTGCGCACGGAAGCGAGGGTGATCTGATGCCGGAGAGAATCTGGGCGGTTCCCCAGTTGAAGGGCGGGGCCCTGGCGCCCGCCGGCAGGGAGGCGCTGGCGGCGGCGCGGCGGGTGGCCGAGCTCCTGGGGGGCAGCGCGGAGGCGGTGCTCCTGCACTCCGGTGCCACGGCGGCGCGGGAGGAGATCGCCGCGCTCGACCTGGCCGCCGCCCACGAGGCCGACGCGGCCGTCTTCTCCTCCTACACACCGGGGGTGTGGGTGGGCGCCCTGGCTCAGGCCATCGCCGCGCACGCCCCGCGGGTGGTGATCCTGCCGCACAGCTATCAGACCGTGGACTTCCTGCCCCGGCTGGCGCAGGAGCTCCAGGCCCCCCTGGTGCCGGAGGCGGTCTCGGTGCGAAGGGGCGACGGAGGCCTGATCTGGACCCGGCCGGTCCTGGGCGGGAAGCTCCTGGCCGACGTCAGGGCGCGGGGCGAGGGGCCGCTTCTCGTCTCCGTGCAGGCGGGGGCTTTCCCCGCCGACGGGGTGGGAGCCGGGGACACCCCCCTCTCGCCGCTCGAGCTCGACCTGGACCGTCTCGAGCCGGGCCGCCAGGTCGTCGGGGTGGAGGAGGCCGGGGAGGACCAGATCGACCTGTCGCAGGCCGAGCGCATCGTCGCCGTGGGCCGCGGTGTGGGAGGCGAGGAGAAGCTGGGCCCGGTGCGCGAGCTGGCCGAGGCGCTGGGCGCGGAGCTGGGGGCCAGCCGTCCCGTGATCGACAGCGGATGGCTGCCGCGGGACCGGCAGATCGGCTCCAGCGGCCAGACCGTGGCCCCCAAGCTGTATCTGGCCCTTGGCATCTCCGGCGCCATCCAGCACCAGGTCGGCATGAAGGGGTCGCAGGTGGTGGTGGCGGTCAACAAGGACAGGAACGCCCCCATCTTCGCCGAGGCCCGCTACGGCGTGGTGGGCGACCTGCACGAGATCGTGCCGGAGCTCACCGCCGCCCTGCGCGAGTCGGGCTAGACGCGCTCCGCGGAGCGGCGCCGGGCGAGGTCGAAGAGGGCCACCGCCACGGCGACGGCGGCGTTGAGGGACTCCACCTGGCCGGCCAGGGGGATCGACACCGGCAGCGGCGCGACGGCGGCCGCGAGCTCCGCGGAGAGCCCCTGCCCCTCGGCGCCCACCGCCAGCACCAGAGTGCCCTCCGCGGGGACCTGGGCGAGGTCCCGGCCGCCGCGAGGCGTCAGCGCCAGCCAGGTCGGAGACGCCGGCGCCAGGTGCCGCGCCAGCTCGGCGGCCGTGGTCTCGACGGCCGCCGGCAGCCGCAGGAGGCTCCCGGCCGAGGCCCGCAGCGCCCGCGGATGGTTGGGATGGGCGCTCCCCGGCGCCAGGGCGAGCGCGACGGCCCCGGCGGCCTCGGCCGAGCGCGCGATGGCGCCCAGGTTGCCCGGATCCTGCACGCCGTCCAGGAAGAGGTAGACGCCGGGGCGGCGGGGGAGGGTGGCGACGCCGCCGCGGGGGAGACGGGCCGCCGCGAGGACGCCGCGCGGCGAGTCGGTGTCGCACAGGCCGTCCAGCAGCCGCCGCTCCACCTCGAGCGGCTCGCGCGGCAGCCGCGCCACGAGCTCCCTGCCGGCCTCGGAAACCAGGAAATCGGGAGCCGCCAGGACCACCTCGAGGGGCACTCCCGCGGCCGCGGCGTCGCCCACCAGGTGGGGGCCCTCGAGCAGGGCCCGATCGCCTTTACACCTGCGGAGCCGCCGCATATCCTTGACCTTCGCGTTGTCGCGGCTCCGGATCATGACGGAAGATCTTAAGTCCTTCTGGAACCGCTTCCAAGGCGGCGTCGAGGTGGCGGTGGCGGCGGGGACACCGGAGAAGCTGCTGGGGGTCCGGGACGGCTTCCTGCGCTACTTCCACGACGGCCTCGAGCGGCCCGTGGCGGTGCGGGTCACGCCGCAGGAGATCTCCCCCGGGGCCGATCTGGCCGATCTGCCGCTCTCCGACGAGGAGACGATCGTCTCGGCCCGCTCGCGCGCGGAGGCGCTCCAGGAGGCGTTCGGACCGGCCTATCCCTTCTACGTCGGCTGCGAGGGCGGGCTCCACTCCATGGAGGTGGACGGCGCCGTGCGCCACTTCGTGCGCGCCTGGACGGTCATCCTCGGCGTGGCGGGGGAGGCGTGCGGGGCCAGCGGCTCGCTGCAGATCCCGCCGCGTCTGATCGACGGGCTGGACCGGGGGGAGATCTCGCTCGCCGTGCCCGGCACGCGCCGGGCCGGCGGCATGATCGGCTCGCTCACCGGCCGGCTGGAGACCCAGCGCACGGCGATGGCGTCGGCGACCTTTCACGCCCTCTCGACCCTCTTCTACGGAATCCTGGAGAGCCGGCCCATCCGCACCGGGGAGCGCGGCGGGGCCTGGCGCCACGGCGTTTGACCCCGTCTCGGACCCCCTGCTACTCTGTGCTCCTCACCGCGACGCTGCGCTCGGGGCCGGGAGGGCTGCCGTGCGCGCTACCGACGACCCACTTCCTGCGGACGAATCCAAGATGAGCCAGCGCGAAGCCTATCTCTTCAGCTCCGAATCGGTGACCGAGGGGCACCCCGACAAGGTCGCCGACCAGATCTCCGACGCCGTGCTGGACGCGGTGATCGCCAAGGACCCGGAGGCCCGCGTCGCGTGCGAGACCCTCGTGACCACCGGCCTCGTGATGATCGCCGGCGAGGTGACCACCCATGCCGAGGTGGACTACTCGCGGATCGCCCGCCGCGCGATCCGGCGGATCGGCTACACCAACCCCAACTACGGCTTCGACTACGCGAACTGCGCCGTGGTCAACTCGATCGACCCGCAGTCGCCCGACATCGCGATGGGAGTGGACGTCGGCGGCGCCGGCGACCAGGGGCTGATGTTCGGGTTCGCCTGCCGCGAGACCCCCGAGCTGATGCCGCTGCCCATCATGCTGGCCCACGCCCTCACGCGGCGGCTGGCCGAGGCCCGCCGCGCCGGTGACCTGCCCTGGCTGCGGCCCGACGGCAAGAGCCAGGTCACGGTGGAGTACGACGAGCAGGGGGCGCCGGCGCGCGTCCACACCGTGGTGGTCTCCACCCAGCACGACGACGACGTGTCGAACGAGGAGATCCGCGCCGGGGTGATCGAGGCGGTGGTGCGGGTGGCGGTGCCGCCCGAGCTGATGGACGAGGCCACCATCTTCCACGTCAACCCCACGGGGCGCTTCGTGACCGGCGGCCCCAAGGGCGACTGCGGCCTGACCGGGCGCAAGATCATCGTCGACACCTACGGCGGAGTGGGGAGCCACGGCGGCGGCGCCTTTTCCGGCAAGGACCCGTCCAAGGTGGACCGCTCGGCGAGCTACATGGCGCGCCACGTGGCCAAGAACCTGGTCGCCGCCGGCCTGGCCGAGCGGGTGAGCCTCCAGCTCGCCTACGCCATCGGGGTGGCCGACCCGGTGTCGGTGCGGGTGAACACCCGCGGCACCGGCCGTCTGAGCGACCGTCAGTTGGAGCGGCTGGTGCGCGAGCACTTCCCGCTGACCCCGCGGGGCATCATCGAGTACCTCGACCTGCGGCGCCCCATCTTCGAGCGCTCGGCGGCCTACGGCCACTTCGGCCGCGAGGAGCCCGACTTCCTCTGGGAGGGCGTCGAGCCGGCCGAGAAGCTGCGCGCCGCCGCCGGACCGACGGCCGAGCGGGTCGAGGCCTAGGGCTCTCCGCCGGCGGCCTCGCGGGCGCGGCGCTCGCGCTCGGCCCGCTTCTGCTCTTGCGGCGTCCAGGTCTTGCCGTACTTGACCACGTCGTGCTTCAGCAGGTTCACCGGCTGCTGGCGGGCGGTCGGCACGGCGTCGCGGTAGACCGTGTCGCAGCGGTAGCAGACCACCGACTCGGGGAGGCGGTAGTAGAGCGCCAGGTCCACCAGCCCCAGGACGACCAGGGAGAGGCCGTAGGTCCACGGCACCAGGAGGGCGCCGACGGCCACCAGGGCGCAGCCCAGCGCGCGGTTGAAGTCTCGCTGCCGGTAGAGGTGCTCGCAGCCGCAGAGGGGGCAGACGTCCACCCGCCGGAGGCCGGGCTCGTCGCTCCACCCTGCGCCGGCCACCGGCCGCTCGAGGTCGCAGCCCGGGCAGGCCAGCGCGCCGGCGCCCGGCGAGAGCGTCGCCGCGAAGGGGAGGCCGCACTCGCGGCACTGGGTGCGGATGCGCACGTGCGTGTCAGACCGGAACGCCAGTGGACAGCGTCAGGTAGAGGGCGGTGATCTCGCCGATGAACGAGCCCACCACCAGCACGTAGAGGATGCCGGTGGCCGACTGGTTGGAGCGCTGGCGCGCGCAGTGGAGAGCCATGAGACCCAGGGCGAGAGGGATGGCCAGGCCCCAGAGGAGCCGGAACCAGAGGAAGATGCCCTCGCCGGCCAGCCCGGCCAGGAGGGTCCAGGGGTGCGGCTCCAGGGCCGGGTCGGCGAGCGCCGCCGCGGTCATACCGGCGGCCGCCGTCGCCGTCCGCACGACCACGAGGCCGGTGAGGGCGGCGCAGAAGACGGTGAGGTGACGGAAGCTCAGACGGGGCGCCACCAGGTACCAGTGCCCCAGCAGCATGGTGGTGAGCGACCAGCCCAGGAGCAGGGCGGAGCTGAGCAGGGCCCCGGCCAGCAGCGTCCCCCGGTAGGGGAGGGGAGCGGCGGCGGCCGGCAGGAGCTGGTGCCCGGCGCCGAGGAGGGCCGCCACCGTCGTCGCCAGGGCGAGGGCGGCGAAGCCCCGGGCCACCCGCCAGAGCTGACGCCAGACGCCGGCGTAGTAGCCGAAGCAGGCGGCGAAGCCGCCGAAGAGCGTCACGGCGCCGCGGGGGCCGGCGAAGGGCTCGAAGGGGTGCAGCAGGAAGAGCGCCACGGCCAGGGCCAGCAGCGCCAGGAGGATCAGGGCGTTGAGCTGGAAGTAGCCCCGCCCGAGGTCGTCCTCCGGGATCCAGAAGAGGGTGCTCAGACAGCCCGCGGCCAGGGCCAGCAGGAAGAGGAAGAAGACCCCCATCCCTAGGTCTCGACCCCGAGAAAGAGGTAGACCGAGAGCACGCCGAAAAGGAGGCTGGGGGCCCAGATGGAGAGCGGCGGCGGCAGCGCGCCGACCTCGCCCAGGGTGCGGCTGAAGGCGTAGATACCCAGGAAGACGATGCCGAGGACCACCCCGATGCCCATGCCGTAGAGCGCCCCTCGGCGACCCAGCCGAAAGGAGAAGGGCAGGGCCAGGAGAGCCATCACCAGGTTGGTGACGGGATAGCCGATCTTGTTGTGCAGCTCGACCTCGAGCTCGGGAACCGCCTGGCCGCTGGCGCGCACCTCGGAGATGTAGGCCGAGAGCTCGTCGTAGGTCATGGCGTTGGGCAGCTTGTACTCCGACTCGAAGTACTCGGGGGTCTCGGGGTAGTCGGCGAGCACAGGGCCCGGCAGCGCGCGGTACTGCGGCTCGACGCCGTCGAAGCGGCGGATCCAGGCGTTGACCACCCGCCACTGGCGATCGACGTAGGTGGCGCGCTCGGCGAAGAGCCGCCGCGCCAGCCGGTGGGAGGCGTCGAACTCGAGCACCTGCAGCCGGTGGAGGGTGGCGCTGCGCGAGTCGTAGTGGAGGTAGTTGTAGATGAAGCGGCCGCGCCCGAAGAGCCAGTTGCGGTCCGCCCGGCGGTAGGACCGCGGGGTCTCGCGGCCCCGCAGCACGTCGTCCAGCCGCGCCACCTTCTCGTTGGTGACCGGCAGCACGCGCGCCTGCACGAAGGCCGCCAGACCCGAGACGAGCAGCGCCGCCACCAAGATCGGCGCCGACAGCCGGTAGAGGCTGAAGCCGAGGGACTTGGCGGCGATGAGCTCGTTGGAGCGCGACAGCAGGCCGAAGACCACCAGGGTGGTGATGAGGACCGCGACGGGGCTGAGCTGGAAGCCGACGTCGATGCTCTTGTATTTGTAGTAGTCCACGACGATCTCCGTCGCGACCTGGTTCTCGAGCATGTCGTCGAGCCGCTCGGTGAAGTCGGCCACCAGCTTGAGGGCCAGGGCCGAGAGCACCGCCAGGATCAGCACCTTGAAGAAGGTGCGGATGATGTAGCGGTCGAGCAGTCCGGGGAAGCGCACCCGCGGACGCGGCAGCTTCACCACGAGATCCACCTCGCGCGCGGCGGCGGATGGGCGCCGCCGGCGCCGGGGCACGACGCCCCGCAACCGGCCCGTACCCTCCGTCGAGCCCTCCGGCTGCGAGCGGCGCCGGGAGCGGAGCCGGGCCGTGAGCCGGGTGAAGCCGTCGACGGCGGCTCCGTAGAGCCGTCCCAGGAGATGGCTGCGATCGCGGTTTCGGCGCACCAGGAGCACGAGACCGATGGCGAAGAAGAGGAGGTTCGGCCGCCACATGGCGAACCAGGGCGACATCTTGCCCAGGCGGGCCGCCTCCTCGCCGTTGTTCAGGAGCACGTAGTAGAGCAGGATGACGGCGATGGAGATCGCGAACCCCGAGGCCCGGCCGCCACGCTGCTGGGTGAAGCCCAGGGGCAGGGCCAGGAGGGCGAAGACCACGCAGGCTCCCGGGATGGCGAACTTCTTGTGGATCTCCACCCGGGCGAGATTGGCGCGCTCGGCGTGGACGTCGGGGTCCCGGATCACCGCCGCCAGCTCGCCGAGACGGAGGTCGCGCAGAGAGCGCATGGAGCTCGAGTAGCTGGGCGGCAGCCCCTCGAGCACCCGCTCCAGAGAGCGGTACTCGAATACCTCGTACTGCGCCGGTTTGAGGATGTTCACCCGGTGGACCCGGGCGTTGGCGAGCTCCAGGACGAGCTGGCCGCTCTCCCGGTCGGCGCGCACCTCGCCCCATTCGGCCACCGTGATGTCGTTCTCCTTGCCGAGAGCCGTGTCGGCGACGAAGACGCCGTTCCAGCGTCCCTCCGGGGTGACCTCGAAGACGTAGATCGTGAGCCCCTCCCACTCCTCGTAGAAGACCCGCGGCTCGATCTGCCGGGCAGCGCTGTTGCGCACGACCTCGATCAGGAGCTGCTGCAGGCGGGTGTTGCCCCAGGGCAGAGCGGTCAGCATGAGGGCGCAGTTGAGGGTGGCGAGGATCAGCGACAGCAGCAGGATCGGCCGGTAGAGCTTGAGCAGGCTGACCCCGCTGGCGCGCATGGCGGTGAGCTCGCTCGTCGAGGAGAGCTGGCCGACGGCGACCAGGATGGCGAAGAGGAGCGCCATCGGGATGCTCAGCACCACCGTGTTGGGCAACGTCAGGACGAGCATCTCGCCGACGGTCTCGGCCGGCACCCCGCGGCGGATGATCATCTCCGCGGACCGGAAGAGGAACTGCATCAGCATGATGAAGGTGTACCCGAGGAACCCCAGCGCGAGGGGGCCCGAGATCTCCTTCAGCAGGTAGCGATCGAGGATGCGCATCGGCGTGCCGCGGCCGAGAGGATTATAGGGATCGGACGGTCCCCGAGGTCGAGGGGGAGGAGCGGGCGGCCGGGAGGGAGCCGGGCGGCCTCCGGAGAGGGTCGCCGCACCTCTCTTGCAACGTCTGATAATGATGATTATGTAAACTTGTGACGCCGAGGGCGCACAGGCGCCTCGGGAAAGAGCCCTACTCCACGTCGAGCTGGCACACCCCACGGTCCAGGAGAGCTCGCACCAGCCGCCTCGCCATGACCCGGTGACCGGCGGCGTTCGGATGAGGATCGTCGGAGGCGATCTGGAGCTCTCTGGCCCGCGGCCAGGTGAACGGAAGGTGGGTGATCCCCAGCTCCCGGTTCCACTCCTCGAAGAGCCTGCGCAACCGGGGCCGGTCGTATGAGGCGACGTTGACCGCCGCAACGCCGCGGTCGCCGGTCCACCGCGCGAGGATCTCGAGGGCCGCACGGTAGCCGGGCTCACCGACCATCGGACGGTACTCGGCCGGCACTCGCTCCAGGTCCACCTCGGTGACCCAGTCCCGCAGCCGGTCCTCGGTCCAGATCCACCAACGCTTCGACCCGGTCGCCGCCCGCAGAGCCGCCCAGAGCCGGGATGACCAGAAGGAGGGTCTTGGCCGCGGGCGCATGAGGAAGTTCGGCACACCCAGGTCGTTGGCCGTGAACAGCATCAGGACGCAGTCGGGCTCCCAGCTCTCTCCGGCGGCGGCCAGGAGAGCCGCCTCCTGGTAGGCGTTGTAGCCGGGAACGCCGGCGTTGATCACCTCGACCTTCGACGGCGAGGCGCGGGATCCCAGAAGCTCCTCGAGGGCCGCCGGCAGAGTCTCCCCCGTCTCGACGCCCATGCCGAAGACCTGGGAGTCGCCCAGGACGGCCACCCGGTAGCTGCCGGGCGCCTTGGGCACGGCCAGCTCGCGCTCCGAACGCAGCCCCAGCGAGTTGGTGGTGACCCGGGCGCCCGCGAAGCAGGTGTCGAGCCCGGTCTGGAGGCGGTAGACGACGCCGGGATCCTCCGGAGCGGGCCGCAGCAGATCCAGGAGACGCGCCTGCTCGCGCTGGCGGTCGCACGGTCCGGTCACCTCCGGGGGCCGTTCGGGCCGCCAGGCGCGGACCTCGAGCGGTCGCGCGGGATCGCGGGCCTCCCCGATGCGCAGCCCGGCCTCCAGGACGAGGAGGCCCGCCATCAGGCCGAGGCCGATCGCGAGACCGCGTTGAAGTCGCCGCCGCCCGGACATCCGGCCGCTGAGCGGGGCTCTACGGGGTCTCCGAGCGGAGCTGCTCGAGCACCGACTCGAGAGCCGAGATCAGATCGCCCCGGTCCACCGTGCTGCGCCGGAAGCTGAGGGCCAGGCTGTAGGTCTTGTCCGGCGACTGGAACTTGAAGACGTGGGGCTTGCGGCGCGAGCCGCGGCGCGCGGCCTGGCGAGCCCGGCTGCGTCGCCGCAGATCGTCGCGGCTGAGGCCGCGGCCGGCGGACTCCTCCAGCAGCCGGACCATCTCCTCCTCGTCCCGCGCGGCCTTGAAGATCTCGAGGAGCAGGGACTTCGAGGCGATCTCCAGAGCCTGCGCCGCCTCTCGCGCCCGCGCCGGCACCTGGACCAGCGCCAGGGTCTCCGTCACCAGGCTGCGGGACTTCCCCACTGCATCGGCGATCTGCTGGTGGGTGTAGTCGAAGCGCTCGCCCAGAGCGCGGTAGCCGTCCGCCTCTTCGAAGGGGGTCAGGTCCTTGCGCTGGAGATTCTCGACCAGCGCGATCTCGAGCGCCTCCTCTTCGGAGACCTCCATCACGATGGCCGGGATCTCCACCAGACCGGCCTCCTCGGCGGCGCGGTACCGCCGATCGCCCGAGATCAGCCGGTAGCGCTCCTCGTCCCCCAGGAGATCGGGCCACGGTCGCACGAGGACCGGCTCCAGGACGCCCTTGTCGCGGATGGACTGGACCAGCGACGAGAGATCTCCCATCGACGTACGCGGCTGGTCGGGGTCGGCGTGGATCCGGGTGAGGGCGATCATCTGCCCGACGGTCTCGGCGCCGCCGGCCAGCTCCTCCACGAAGTGGACGTCGTGGCGCATCTTGACCTGCTCAGGGAGGCCCCGCCGGGACCGGGTGGCATCAGACACGACCGAGAACCTCCTCGGAGAGCGAGTAGTACTCCATCGCACCACTCGAGCGGGGCGCGAAGGTGAATATCGATTCCTTGTACGCCGGGCTCTCCTCCAGCCGGATCGATTTCGAGATCGCGGTCTTGAAGAGCCGGTCGCCGAAGACGTCGCTGATCTGATCGCGGATGTCGCGCGCGAGCGTCGTCC
>JAWWBN010000124.1:0-10765 GCA_033720955.1 Thermoanaerobaculia bacterium
ACCCCTTCATCAACGCCGACGGCTGGCACGACGACGTGGCCGACGGCCCGGTCACCGACCGGGTGACCATCGCCGGCCGCGAGATCCCCTGCGAGCCGGCCTGGGTGCTGTCGGCGCCCCCCGACTACGCCCCCAACGTCGTGGGGCTGCGCACCCTCTACGACCTGCTCTACGACCTCTTCCTGCGCGCCGGCTGGATGACCTTCCCGCAGCGGATCAGCTTCCGTCACCACGTCTACCCCATCCTCCGGCGTCTCACCGGTCTGGGGTGGGTGAACAAGGGCTTCGAGGTGCAGTACGGGCTCTCGGGTCCCTATCCCTTCGGCGACCCCGCCTTCCTCGAGCGGCTCGCCTCCGCCGGAGCCGGCTCCGCGGAGCTGCGGCGCCAGGTGTTCAACTGCTTCCGCGACCCCGAGGCCGACAGCCCCGACCAGCTCCCGTGGGGGTGGATCTACGGCGACGCCATGGAGGTGCCGGCAGGCGACTCGCCGCGGCAGAACGCCGCCGTCTCGCCCACCCAGTACCGGATCCTCAAGCTGTGGGCCGTGGGCAGATTCGAGGAGGACTGGCACCGGCCCTACGAGCCGCCCAGGTCCATCGACGACGTGCCGCTGGCGGAGCAGCCCTCCACCCTGGACCGGGCGGCCCTGGAGTACGCCCTGGCCGACGCCTTCCACCCCGGCTGCGAGGTCACCTGGCCGATCCGTCACCTCACCCTGTGGCGGGCGCCCTTCCGGCTGAAGCACCGGCCGGAGGGAGCCAAGGAGCCCGACTACGGACCCAGGCTGACGCCCGAGATCGCCCTCTCCGCCTTCGGTCCGCTCTACGCCCAGGGCCCCGGCGACCTCACCCGCTGGATGGGTCTGCCCTGGCAGGCCGACACCGCCTTCTGCCGCTCCGGCTACGACACCAAGTACGACCCCTACATCCCCACCTTCTGGCCCGCCACGGTCCCCAACCAGGTGCTCGGGCCCGAGGCGTACGAGAAGGTGATGGTCGCCAAGACCCCCGAGGAGCGGGCGGCGGCCTTCGCCCGGCGCACCAGTTGGGTGGAGCCGCTCGACCCCACGGGCTCGGCGGGGATCTCCAAGCAGATGATGCGGATGGTCAAGATCTTCGGCAGCATGGGCTTTCTGGAGGAGCGCGACGGGCCGAAGTCCGACCCCGCCGTGCCCCCCAGGCTGATGGTGGCCTCGTACGGCAAGGAGGCGGAGCCGAAGCCGAAGCCGGCGCCCGCTGCGGAGGCGCCAAGGGCGCTCCGCGAGGCCCCGCCCGACCACGTGGACGTAGACGAGGCTCTGGCCGAGACGATCCCCGCCGACGCCAACTGGTCGTCCGCCCGCGAGGGGAGGAAGGCGCCGCTGCCGGTGCGGCGTCCGGACAAGAAGTAGAGGAAGGCGCCGGGAAACGGCCCCTCCGGTCCGTCCAACACGCTGGAAACCGACGTTCGACGACAGGAGGTGCCCCATGCGAACCGACTTCCGTATCCGTTCCGGCCTGATCGGCTTCATCCTCACCCTCACCCTGGGCCTGACGGGGGCCGCCCTCGCCGACGACAACGACGACGAGGACTCCCAGCTCCGCGACCGGAGTGCGTACTTCCCCCTCTTCTTTCAGGGCGTGACCGACGAGCCGGCCGAGCCCGACGACCGGGGTGCCACGGTCAAGAAGCCCAAGCTCGCCGAGGAGTTCCTGCCCGGATTCTGGAGCCTCGCCCTGCGGAGCCTCACCTTCGAAGCCTCCCTCCTCGACCAGGTGGACTGCATCGAGGACAAGAGCGACGCGACTCCCAGCCCGCTCGCCTCGCTGGCGATCTGCTCGCAGGTCGAAGTCCCCTCCGATACCGGCGACCCGACCGTGAGAACCTTCCGCTTCAACCCCGACGACGAGCTGCGGTCCTACAAGATCACCGTCAACCCCGGCGACTGGTTCCGCAGCGCGGCCGACTTCACCGCCGCCTACACCACGGCCAAGAGCTACCCACTCTACGTGGATCGCAGCGACGACCCGCTGCTCGAGAAGACCAGCGAGCGCGAGGCGCTGCATTTCCTCTCCTGGAGCTTCGGCAAGCGGCTGCTCGCCGGCCTGAGCGCCACGGGCAGCTACACCAAGCGGGCTTCCCTGGTCGACAACACGCTCCTGCCGGCCCCCATGCTGCGCCGCGATCGATACGAGGACACTCTGTCCGTGGAGTTCGATCCCGACCGCTTGCTGGTCTACCCCGGCGACCTGGCGTCGGCCTACGACGCCCTACTGGCCCACACCCAGCTCGCCCCCGACAGCGGCTCGGGCCTGCCCGCCGACCAGTGCCTGATCAGGGCGGGAGAGTCCGGCGCGGACGGGGAGGAAGTCAAGGTGGACACGCTGGACTGTTTCACGAAGGTGTGCCAGCAGGAGAAGAACGGCGATTTGTTCGCTTGCCTGGGTGCGCTGAGCAAGAGGAAGGTGTCGCGCCGCGGCCTCGCGGGGCTCCTGCCCAAGATCAAGTACGAAGAGAAGGACCAGTTCGACTTCCTTCTCAACGGCGGCGTCTTCGTGCCGCAGGCCTTTCTGGAGGACTCCCTGCACACCTGGACCGTCACCTGGGATCTGGGCGAGGCGCTCGACTCGGCCGACCACCGGCGTCAGGCGTTGAAGGCCATCGCAACCCACCAGAAGCTGGTGGCGCAAGACGTCGCGCGCGACGCCAAGAAGAAGCTCACCCTGCAGGTGCCGTCCTACTCCCTCCGGTATCCGGCCGGCACCGAGTTCATCGAGTTCCTCCTCGCCCGCTACGACAACGGCGAGTTCGCCGACGCGAAGTGGTCGGGGGTCCGGCTGGACGGGGGGAAGAAGACCTCGCTGGCGAAGATCGGTCTGTCGGTCAACGAGAAACCAGGCGTCCTGATGGGCAAGGTGACGAAGCCGGACACCTACACGGTCGAGCTCACGGCCAAGGACGACTACGGCAAGACTGCCACGGCAACCGTCACTCTGACCGTTCACTGAGGTGGCTCGCCGGCTCGCGGGCGCCCGCGCCGATCCCCTGCGCGGCCAACGGCCCCAGGAGATCGGCCTTGGGGCTCGATCCGCGATAGGCTCGCCTCGCCGTCCCGCCGGAGGAGCCCGCCCATGAAGACCCAAGCGATCGCCGCCTACGCCGCCTCCTTCGTCGCCTTCCTGGCGCTGGACCTGCTCTGGCTGGGGGTGGTCGCCCGCGGCTTCTACCGCGAGCAGCTCGGCGACCTGCTGCGGCCCGACACCCGCTGGGGGGCCGCCCTGGCCTTCTACCTGCTCTACATCGCCGGCGTCGTGGTCTTCGCCGTGCTGCCGGCGGCGGAGAAGGCCTCCCTGGTGCGGGCGCTGGTGCTGGGCGGCTTCTTCGGGCTGGTGGCCTACGCCGCCTACGACCTGACCAGCCTCGCCACCACCCGCGGCTTCCCCCTGCTGGTCGCGGTGGTCGACCTGATCTGGGGAACGGTGCTCACCGCCAGCGTCGCCGCCGCCGGCTACCTGGTGGCCGCCCGCTTCGGCGGCTGAGGGCGGCAGCACGGCATCCGGCCCGGGCCGCCGACCCACCCGGCCGCTCTTCGACGGTCGCCGTCGGCCGGCGACACCCCCGGCACGAGCCCGCTCGAAGCGGCGAGCGCCGGGGCGAGAGACCCCGCCTGCCGCCCCGAGCTGGAACGTCGCCGGGTAACCTCACCCGCCCCGCGCGAGTCTCCCTTCTCAGAACCGTCGTCGCCGGTCCGGTGGCGTCTGCGACCGGCCCGAGCCCGCCCTCAGGAGGTCCGAGATGAACGCCGTCACGAAGATCCTGCTCCGCATCGCCCTCTTGGCCGCCGGACTGCTCGCCTGCCTCGCCACCCTGCCCGACGCCCGGGCCGAGACCCCGGCCGCTCCGACGGAGGGCATCTGGGTGGCCCACGACGCAGACCGCGAGCGCCCGCGGATCGAGCTCGCGGTCGGCCGCTCCTGGCGATCCGGGCTCCAGGTCCGGGAGCCCGGCCTGCGCGCCTTCCTGCGGGGCTCGACCGGCGCCGCGCACGAGCTTCGGCGCGAGGCCGGAACCTTCCTGCTGCGGCGGGAGGCCGCGGCGGGCGACGCTGTCTCCGGAACCTTCCGCTTCACCCCGGACCCGGCCTTCGAGGCGGCTCTCGCCGCGCGCGGGTACGCCGCGGTCTCGGGCTCGCGGCTCTTCCAGATGGCGGCGCTGGACCTGACCACCGGTTTCATCGACGGGCTCGGCGAGCTCGGCTACCAGAGTCTCTCCCTGGAGCGCCTGTTGGAGATGGCGATTCACGGCGCGACGCCCGGCTACGTCCGGGAGATGGCCGACGTGGGTCTCGTCGGTCTCTCGTCGCGGGAGCTGGTCGCGGCGCGGATCCACGGCGTCACCCCCGAGTTCGCCGTCCAGATCGCCACGGCGGGCTACGGGGAGCTGCCGCTCGAGCTGCTCCTCCAGTTCCGCATCCACGGAGTGACTCCCGCCTTCGTGGACGCCCTCCGAGAGCGGGAGATGGGCGGTCTCTCCGCCGCCACCCTGATCGCGCTGCGTATCCATGGCGTCACCCCCGCATACCTGGACGCCATGGCGGAGCTGGGCTACGCGGGCCTCCCGGCCCAGCGGTGGGTGGAGGCCCGCATCCACGGCGTCTCGCCCGAATTCGTGCGCGAGCTCGACGAGCTGGGCTATCGCGGCCTGCCGCTCTCGACCCTGGTGCAGATGCGCATCCACGGCGTCACGCCGGCCTTCGTTCGCCGGGTAGCGGAGCGCTCCTCTCGGACGCCCTCCGCCCGCCGGCTGATCGAGATGCGGATCCACGGCTGGGGGGAGTGAGGGACGCCGGCCACCGCCTCGAGCAGATCGGCCGCGGGTCGGCGTATGATCCTCGCGACCCTGCAACCCACCGCCCCGGGATCGCTCTCGGGACGAACCGCTCCCGGGAGAGATCGATGTCGAGAGCCCTACGCGCCGCCCTGCTCGCCCTCCTGCTGATCGCCCCTGCCGCGCTCGCCGCGGCGCAGAAGAAAGCGCTGGTGGGCGGCCGGCTGATCGACGGCTTCGGCGGCCGGCCCCTCGCGGACAGCGTCATCCTGATCGACGGCGAGACCATCGAGGAGGTGGGCACGGTCGGCGCCCTCGCCGTGCCGGAGGGCTACGAGGTCATCTCGACCGAGGGGATGGACGTGCTGCCGGGGCTCTGGGAGAACCACGCGCACCTGATGATCAACGGCCACGCCGACTATCCCCACTGGCAGCGCACCTACACCGGCCGCTTCGCCGACGAGATCATGCCGGCCTCGGCGGCGCAGCTCCTGCTGGCCGGGGTGACCACCGCGCGCGACCTGGGCGCGCCCCTCGAGGCGTCCCGGTCGGTCAAGGAGCGGATCGAGCGGGGTGAGATTCCGGGGCCCCGGCTCTTCGTCTCCGGCCCCTTCCTGCAGCACGAGGTCGACGACTGGCAGAGCAGCTACCGGTGGGCGGTCCGCGGCCCGGAGGACGCGCGCGCCAAGGTGCGGCGTCTGGCCGAGGCGGGGATGGACATCGTGAAGCTGATCGACCAGGACAAGATGACCCTGGAGGAGGCGCGGGCGATCGTCGACGAGGCCCACGCCCGGGGCCTCAAGGTGGTCGCGCACAGCCATCGGCCGGACGAGATCCGCCGCGGCCTCGAGATCGGCGTCGACAACTTCGAGCACACGGGTCTGACCACCGCACCCGGCTACCCGGAGGACGTGATCCGCGCCCTCACCGAGCGCACCGCGACCGGCCGCATCGCCGGCGGGCCGCTCTACTGGACCCCCACGGTCGAGGGGCTCTGGAACTACGTCCTCACCGTGGACAACCCGGAGAAGCTCGACGGAGACTGCTGGCACCGCGGCCTCTCCGAGGAGATCATCGCCGACATCCGCCAGTCGATCCGGCAGCCGGGCCAGCTCCCCTACTCCCAGCTCACGCCGCTGCGCCGGCCGACCCTCAAGCGCAAGATCGCCCAGCTCCGTGAGGCCGGCGTCGTCTTCCTGGTGGGCACCGACAGCGGCATCCCGATGAAGTTCCACTGCCAGTCCACCTGGAACGAGCTCGCCGCCTGGGTGGAGGTCTTCGACATCCCGCCCATGGAGGCCATCCGGGCCGCGACCTACTGGGGGTCGGTGATGATGGGGGTCTCGGACCGCTGGGGCACCGTCTCCGCCGGCCGCTACGCCGACATCATCGCCGTCGAGGGGGACGTGCTGCGCTACGTCAACCTCCTCCAGGACGTGGACTTCGTCATGAAGGGCGGCGTGGTCTACAAGCGGGACGGCCGCCCCGTAGAGGAGGCCCTGCGTCCCCGGCCGCGCTAGGCGGAGCTATCCGGCGGCGATCCGGCGCAGGTGGTTGGAGGCGCAGCGGTAGCCGCCGTTGCGCACGATGCTGTCGATCAGCGGCGGCAGCAGCTCCAGCCGATAGCCGGCGCGGGCGTAGACCTCCCGCGCGGCCGCGTCGGCGCGCTCGATCTCCGTGCCGAAGCCCTCCGCCGTGCGCCGGCCGTCGAACGTCTCCAGCGACACGTTGTTCCAGCTCACCAGGAAGTCCTGGTGCGAGAAGGGAGTCTCGAGCAGCTCCACCGGCACCCGCAGAAGCGGCAGCCGCTCGACCCGCTGGGCGGAGCCGGCCAGGTGCGCGGCCACCCTCCCCAGGAAGCCGTCGAGGGCCCGCGAGCGGGCGTCGGTCTGCGCAGCCAGCAGAGCGCCGCGCAGCGCCTCGCCCCGGAGCCGGAGCCCGTACGCGAGGGCGAAGTGGTCGAGCTCGGCCGCGCTCAGTCCGGCGACCAGCGTGGCGCCGGCGCCCAGGTCGGCGACCAGCGCCGTGAGCTCGCCCTCCCGGGCGGGAAGCAGGGTGAGCAGCGAGTCGAGGTCGAAGCCCGCTCCGCCCGCCAGCTCGGAGTAGAGAGGCTTGGGATCGCCCGCCGGGTCGGTCT
The DNA here is from genome assembly GCA_033720955.1 of Thermoanaerobaculia bacterium. Classification (GTDB taxonomy): domain Bacteria; phylum Acidobacteriota; class Thermoanaerobaculia; order Multivoradales; family JAHEKO01; genus JAWWBN01. The sequence goes on from JAWWBN010000124.1 coordinate 6,945, forward strand.
CGTGGACGAAGCGCACGGGCTGGGCGAGCAAGCGCGAAAGGCTCTCCGCACCGGCCGCCGCGGCACCCAGATAGGCGGCCGCAGCGTCCGCGGACGCATCCGGCCCGGGTGGCCGGAGGCGGCCGGCGGTCAGCCGCCGGATGTGCGCCTCGAGGCCGTGCAGGCTGACCCAGGCCACGCCGTCGGTCTCGAGGATCTGGCCGTTGTGGAACGGGATCGTGGACGCCGCCCACACCAGCCGCCAGCGGGCGAAGAGGTCGTCGGGAAGCTGCTGCAGAAGCACCTGCCCCATGTGGGCGTCCTGCTCCCGGGCGAGCTGCGTGTCGGGGCGCAGGACCACGACCACCCTGCCGGCGGCGTCGTGGCGGAAGCTCATCACGTCCCGGACCCACGGTGAGTAGGAGCGGCCCCAGGTCGGCAGCAGGTCGAGCGGCAGCTCTCGGGCGAGCGCCTGGAGCCGCCGGAGGACGGGTCCGTCGGCCAGGACCAGGAGACGCCGCTCCGGCGCGCGCTCGTTTAGGGCGTCGAGCAGCCTCTCGGCGTGCGCCGGGCGGATGTAGGCCGAGGGAAAGGAGAAGAGGGTGGCCTCGATGGGAGTGTCGAACTCCGGCGGGCGCAGCTCGCTCGCCTCGAACGGCACGCGAAGCGGCTGGCTGGAGCGGCGCAGCGCACCCCAGGCGAGCTGGACCCGCTCCGCGAAGCGGAAGGGGAAGTTGCGCAGCCGATCGAGGGTGGTCAGAAGACGTGCCTCCAGCTCGGCCGGGGCGTCGGCGTCCACCGAGCCCTCCAGGATCGGGATCACCCGCTCGCGGTAGGACTCGCTCTCGGCGAAACGGGCCGGGTCGAGCAGCATCATCACGAGGACGGTCTCGATCTCGTCGTCGGACCAGGGGGGGCCGCGCCGGGCCAGGGCCCGGGTGCGCTCCCGTACCGCTGCGGCCGCGTGCGCCTGGATCCGGGAGAGGAGCGGCTCCTCGGCCTGGTCGAGGGCCCTGCCGAGCACGGCCAACGCCCGCAGGGCCTCGCTCGGGCGCGTGGCGAGCGCCCGCTCCAGCTCGACCGGGGACGCCTCCTCGATCAGCCGGCCGGCCTCCACGGTCCACGCCACACCCGCCTCCGGCTCCACCGCCAGAGCGCCGGCCGGCGTCACCCAAGCCGCCACGGCCCAGAAGACCGTCCACCATCGCCGCACACACACCTCCTGCACCTCCCGCTCCGGGGCCGGCCCGTCGGTGGGCCGGGCCCGAGCGGCGCCCGTCGATGATCAGTACGCGGAAACCGGCCGGCCGGTTGCGCCGTGTGGAGGCGCTTGGGCGGCCTCACCACCGCGGAGGTGGTCCAGGAGACGCCGGTGCGACGACCGGCCGCGGCTCAGTAGCCGCCCAGGACCTTGCCGACCATGGACCGCTCGCGTGGCTCGAAGCCCAGCATCTCCGAGTCCATCGCGTGGAGCGAGCCGGGCTCGAGGCCCAGGGTGGCGCGGACACCGTCGGGCTCGGCGATCTTGCCGGAGAAGACCAATACCGAGCGCTTGGCCGCCAGGGGGCCGAAGTCGCCCAGGGTGGGCGTCAGGAGCTCGCGCCAATTCTGCGGATCGAGATCGTCCACCACCAGGATGTCGGCCTCGCCCAGGTTCCACGGCTCGGAGAGGGCGCTCGGCTCCGCCTCCCGGGCTTGCAGCCGGTCGGCCAGCTTGGCGGCTGACAGGTAGAGAACGAAGCGTCTCTGCACGGTGAGGTCGCCAGCCAGGGCCACCGCGAGGGTGGTCTTGCCGCCGCCCCGCGCGCCGTGGATCAGCAGGTGGCGGACCCCTTGCGGTCCCTCGTCGGGACCCAGGAACTGCCGTACGCTGGGCACGTCGGTGGCCGTGTCGAAGGTCGCCTTGTAGGTCGGCAGACGGTAGTAGAAGGGCAGACCCGACTTGTCGTAGGTGCGCTTTCTCGGCACGAAGACGCGGAAGAAGATCAGGACCTCGAGCCCCAAGGCCACGAGCACCCCGATGACCGCCCAGCGGTTGCCCAGGGCGCCGGCGATCCCCATTGCGACCCCGGTCGAGACGAAGAGGAAGTCGGCGACGACGTCGGAGAGAAGCTCTCCCAGCCGCGGCTTGAAGTGCTCGTTCTCGCGGCTGAACCTGAGCCCGTTGGGCAGATCCCAGCACCCCTCCTTCAGGGCGTAGGGGATGAAGAAGAGAGGCCACCAGTCGAGGGCCGCCGGCCAGATGCCGACCACGATGACCGTGACCAGCAGGCCCAGACCCACGTGGGCGGTCTGGTTGCAGACCCAGCTATAGGTGGCGCTGTAGTCGCTGTAGACGTCGGGGGTGACCAGGTTGCCCGCGAAACGTCGGATCTGGTCTCTCGGCGCGAGGGATGAGCTCGACACGGTTTCCTCCTTGGGCCCCGCGGGACCCGATCGGCTTGGGGGGGTCGCCCCCAGCATACCGCGTCACCGCTTCCGCGGCGGGCGGCGCGTCCCTCGCGCTCCCTTTCGTCGCTGGGCTCGCTCCACGGTCTCCTCTCGCCGCCGGCGCCGGCAGCCCCCTACAACGCCAGAAGAGCCAGGCACGCCCAGTCCGCGATCGCGAAGTAGACGTAGGTCGCGCCCGCCCAGTTGCCCACGGGCGGAGACGGCCGCGCCAGGAGGAGCGGCGCCGCCGCGCCGTTGATCAGCGCCGGGGGCGGCGCGGCGAGATGGCCCCAGAACACGACCGCCTTGACGAGCACCGCCGCCGCCAGGGCCGCCGCCGCCACCGTCTCTCCGGCGGCGACGGCGAAGGTCCGCTTGCCCACGGCTCGATCGGCGGGGAGGTCGACGATCGCGCCGGCGATCTGGAAGACCAGGATCGCCGCCGCCGCCAGCACCCAGACCGGCCAGGAGAGGGCGACGCCGGCCATCTCGGCGCCGAGCCAGAGGATGCACAGGTAGATCCCGGTCGCGGTGATCTCGGCCATCCCCGGGCGGCGGCTCAGACGCGGACCGGGGCCGTTGTAGAGCCAGTTGCCGGCGACCATCACCGCCGCCCAGCCCACGAGCGGCAGCTCCCCGGAGACCAGGGCCAGCGCCAGGAAGGGGAGGTTCGCGGCGACGATGCAGAGCGGCAGCGCCCGGCGTCGCCCGGGGCTCAGGCGGTAACCGAAGAAGTGCGCCATGCGGGACTCCCGCTTGCGTGGACTGAGGGCGTCCACGTCCCCGTCGCGGAAGTCGTTCCAGCCGTAGATCAGAAGGCCCAGCGGCAGGGTGACGTAGAGCGCCCCGATCCAGTAGGCGCCTCCGGGAGCCTCCGGCGCCAACGCCAGCGGCAGGAGGTAGACCCAGAGGTGCGAGACGATCAGACCCGGGCGTGCGACCCGCACGAGATCCCAGACTCTCGGGAGCTCGACGGGCGGCGACGACGCCCCGAGCCGATCCGCCGGCAGGGACAAGGTGCCCCCGAGCGTAGCATCCCGCGTCTCCGACGCGCCCGGGCGCCGACCCGGCCGGGACCGGACGCTCCAGGGTGAGGGGGTGGGCCGGACCTATAATGGGCTCGCCCGGCGACCAGAGGAAACGACGAAAATGAAGAAGCTCCTGCTCCCCGCACTCGCCGCCCTCGCGGTGGTCTTCATCGCCACCCTGAGCGGCCCGGCCGCATCCGGCGCCGCCGAGAAAGCCGACGCCGAGGCGCTCTTCGTGGACACCCACGAGTGCAACATGTGTCACAGCGTGGCCGCCGCGAAGATCCCCGCCAAGACGAAGTCGGAGAAGCTCAAGGGCCCCGACCTCTCGGGCTTCCAGACGGACCACAGCCTGGAGGAGATCTCCGCCTACGTCCGCAAGCA
>JAWWBN010000125.1:0-10764 GCA_033720955.1 Thermoanaerobaculia bacterium
GGATCCGGCAGCGCTTTCTGCGCGGCATGATCACCCACGACCTGGTCCAGCGGGGTCTCGACTTCGACCTCGCCTACTCGATCGCCCAGAGCATCCGCTCGGCGCTGGCGGGGCGCGAGGAGGTCACCACCGAAGAGATCCGAAACCTCATCCGCGAGCAGCTTACCGAGCGGTTGGGCACGGAGGTGCCGCCCCATCTCACCGCGCCGCTGCGCCCCAGCCCGGAGCTCCACGTCCTGCGGCACGGCCAGCGGCTGCCCTTCTCCCGCGGCCTCCTGGCGCGGTCGCTGCTCGCCGCCGGGCTGGAGCTCGACCGGGCGCACCAGCTCGTCACCGAGCTGGTGGACGAGCTGCGCTCCGACGGGATCGAGGAGCTTCCCAGCGACGACCTGATCCGCCGGGTCAGCGGTCTCCTGGACCGGCGGGAGGGCAGCCAGGCGGCGCGCTCCTACCGCCTGCTGCGGCGCATCCACCGGCTGCCGCGACCGCTGGTGATCTACGTCGGCGGCGCCTCCGGCACCGGAAAGTCCACCCTGTCGCTGGAGCTGGCGCCGCTGCTGCGCATCTACCGCATCAGCGCCACCGACACCATCCGCCAGGTGATGCGGATGATGTTCTCTCCCCAGGTGATGCCGGCCCTGCACGTCTCGAGCTTCGAGGTCTCGTCGGCCGGGGGGCTGCAGCCGGTGGACGACCACGGTATCACGGTGGTCGAGGCCGAGGCCCACGAGAGCCCCCTTCCGGTCTTCGAGGAACAGGCGCGGCGGGTCGTGGTCGGCGTGCGCGCCGTCGTGGAGCGCGCGATCGCCGAGAACATGAACGTCCTGGTCGAGGGGGTCCACCTCTGCCCGCCACTGGTGCCCTTCGCCGACCTGGAGGGCGCCGTCTACCAGATCCCCCTGGTGCTGGGCACCCTCGACGACGAGAGCCACCGCGCCCGCTTCCTGAGCCGGGCCCGTCTGGGGGGCCGTCGGGCGGAGCGCTATCTGGAGAACTTCGCCGCCATCCGCGAGACCCAGGACTTCATCCTGCAGCAGGCGGAGACCCACGACGTGCCGATGCTCGACACCTCGTACGGCGATCCTCCGGTGGCCCGCACCGTGCGCCTGATCACCGGCCTGCTGCAGCGCAAGCTGCCGCAGCTCGACGACGGCGACTGGGAGGTGCCGCGGCCGCCCACCCCGACCCTGATGCTGATCATCGACGGCCTCGCCGATCGCCCCATCCGGGCGCTCGGGGGCCGCACTCCCCTCCAGGCCGCCGAGATCCCCACCCTGCATCGGCTGGCCCGGGAGGGGAGCTGCGGGCTGGCCGACACGGTCGCGCCCGGGGTGGTGCCCGACACGTCGCAGGGCTGTCTCGCCCTCTTCGGCCAGTCGCCCCTGGCCCTCAAGCGCGGCCCGGTCGAGGCCCTCGGGGCGGAGGCTCCCCTCTCGGCGGGAGACGTGGCCCTGCGGGGGAACCTCGCCACCCTGGACGAGAGCGGCAACGTCATCGACCGCCGGGCCGGCCGGATTCGGGAGCAGGCCGACAAGCTGGCCGCGGCGATCGACCGGCTGGAGCTCCCCGGCGTCGACTCCGAGGAGTTCGAGGTGCGGGTGCGGGCCGGGACCGAGCACCGTCTGGCGGTCGTCCTGCGTGGCGACGGCCTCTCCTCCGCCATCGAGGGCAGCGATCCGGGCGAAGGCGCCGTGCCCGGACCGCCCCAGGTGCCGCGGCCTCTCGACCCTACCGACGAGGCCGCCGCGCACACGGCCCAGCTTCTCGCCCTCTGGGAGCAGGAGGCGGGCAAGGTGCTGGAGGCACACAGCGTGAACCGCCGGCGCAAGCGCAAGGGGCTGCCCGTCGCCAACGCCGTGCTGACCCGGGGCGCCGGCCGGATCCACCGGCTGATCCCCCTCCAGGAGGCGGGAATGCCCCTCGACGTCATCTGCATCGCGGGCGACCGCACCGTGCTGGGGCTGGCGCGCTGGCTGGGCGCGGACACCTTCTTCCAGAAGGGCATGACCGCCAACCTGGACACCGACCTGGGGCTCAAGTTCCAGGCCGCCGAGAAGGCGCTGCGCCGCTCCGACCTGGTGGTGGTCCACGTCAAGGGAGCGGACATCGCCGCCCACGACCGCCGTCCCGATCTCAAGGTCGCGTTCCTCGAGCGCTGCGACAAGCGCCTGGCGAAGCTGCTGGAGAAGCACGAGGGTCCCCTGCGGGTGGTGGTGGCCGCAGACCACGCCACCCTGGCGGAGAGCGGCCAGCACGCCGCGGATCCGCTGCCGGTGCTGATCTGGGGCGAGGGCATCGAGGCCGACTCCGTGGAGCGGTTCGACGAGACCGCCGCCGCGGCGGGCAGCCTGCGGCGCTTTCCGCTGCAGATGCTCCTGAGCCGGTTGTACGACCTTCGCTAGACGCTGCCGCAGGGGTCTAGCGGCCCAGACGGTCCAGGGCCCTCTCGGCCGCCCGCTCGCCGCTGGCGAAGGACTCGTCGGTCCAGTGGTAGCCCCACTCGCCGTAGCGGCCGCAGGGCGCAATCCCCACCTCGTCCAGAAAGCCGCGCACTTCGGCCAGGGCCGGCGCCCGGTCGTGGTCGAAGATCACGTTGGCCCAGGGCACCCGGCTCGCCTGGCGGACCAGGATCTCGTCGTCCTCCCGCAGCAGGCCGCAGCGGAGAAGGTCGGCTACCACCGGCTCGATCAGCTCGTCGGGCCGTTGCTTCAGGGGGCGGTACTTGCTCGAGAAGTAGACCTCGGCCTGGATGCTGCCCGCCCCGGCGGGGACGTTGTGGGGCGAGAACAGGTGCGGGAAGCTGGCCCGGGTGACGGTGTAGTCGCGGTCGTAGAAGTAGGTCCAGTGGTGCTCGGAGAGATCTTCGCGGGCCACGCCCAGGTTGACCAGGACGCAGGTGGTGCAGGCGAGACGCGAGGCGGCCTCGACCACGCTCTCCGGGGCCCCCTCGACCAGCGGCACCAGGGCCGGCAGCGGGATCGAGGAGACCAGGGCGTCGTAGGGCTCGGTCGCGCCGCCCGCCAACCGCAGCTCCCGGCGGCGGGGGTCGATGGCCACCACCTCGGAATCGAGACGCAGGTCGGCGCCGGCGAAGAAGGGCGAGAGATACGCCCGGAAGCCCCCGCGCGACGGGTAGCGGAAGTGGCTGACGTAGTGGACGTCGCCGGTCTGGGGCGAGAGCGCCCCGCGGAGGACCTCCTCGAGATCCGGCCGGTAGAGCCGCGGCCCCAGCCAGTCGGTGGTCATCCGCGCCGCCTCCACGGTGTGGTACTTGCGGCCGTACTCCATGGGGAAGGTCTCGGCGAAGGCGTCGCCGTAGGTCGCCCGCAGCCAGGCTTCGTAGTCGGTCGCCTCCTCGGGCCTTCGCTCCCCGGCCGCCACGAAGTCGGTCAGCACGCGGACCACCAGCTCCTCCGGGAGCCCGTGCAGGTTGCACTGTGCCGGGTGCTTGATCCAGTGACCCTGCCAGTGGTTGTTGACCCGCGCCTGGAGCACCTCGTACTCGCCGCCCACGTTGGCCGCGAAGAGCTCCTGCAGCCGCTCGTCGCGGGTAAAGGAGATGTGGGGGCCGTCGTCGAAGACGAAGCCCTCCGGAGTCGCGAACGAGGCGGTGTGGCCTCCCGGGTAGGAGTTCTTGTCGTAGACGACCGGCTCGATCCCCTCGGCGGTCAGCCGGTGCCAGGCGCCGTAGCCGGCCATGCCGCTGCCGATCACGGCGACCCGGGTCATGGCGGGAGAGTCTACACGGCGGCAGCGTCGGGGCCCGCCGACGACGGGTCCCGCGCTCCCTCGCGCAGCCAGGCGGTCACCCGGGCCCGGATCTCGTTTCGCACCCGCCGGAAGCCGGCCAGCCGCTCCTCCCCGGTGCCCTCGAAGAGGGCGGGGTCGTCGAAGGGCCAGACGATCCGCTCCCCGACCCCGGGCCAGCCGGTGGGGCAGTCGCGGGCGGCGCCGTCGCAGACGATGATCAGGTGGTCCACCGGCCGGCCCCGGAGCTCGGAGATGTCCCGCGGCCGGTGGCCGGCCAGGTCGACCCCGTCCTCGAGCATCACCCGGCGCGCCAGCGGGTGGACCTCGGCGGCGGGCCGGGTGCCGGCGCTCGCCACCCGGAGGGTGCCGCCGCCGAGCACCCGCAGATACCCCTCGGCCATCTGGCTGCGGCAGGAGTTGCCGGTGCACAGGACCAGCACGCTCTCGCGGCTCACCTCGGTCGCCTCCTCGAGCACCCGGGGCGCGGACCCGGGGCGCCCGGCACCTGGGTGCGCGACAGCGGAGGGCGACGTTGCGGGTGGCTCATGAGATGGGGTCTTCCCCGGCGGGAGCGGCGGCCGTTCGGGCCGGCGGGCCGAGCTCGCCCTAGAAGTCCACCTGCCAGCGCATCAGCAGGGCGTCTACCTCGCCGAAGACGTCCAGGTCGGCGTGCACGAGATTCAGCATGAGGCGGGTGGCCGGATTCGGGTACCAGTTGAGGGCCACCAGGATGGTATCGCTCTGGCCGCCGGAGACGAGGCCGTCGTCGAGATCCAGAGTGGAGAACCGCAGCGCGACCTCCCAGGCGCCGCGACCTCCGTCCCGGAGCCACGGATCGCTCGGCTTCTGACGGTCGAAGGTGCCGCTGCTGGTCTTGAACCGGCGGTAGTCGCCCCGGGTCAGATACCACCCGGCGTCGACGTAGGCGCCGTCCAGCGACGGGTCGCCGAGCGTCGGCGAGTCCACGTCGGCCCGGACGTACTCGCCGGCGTACCAGAACCGGCCCTGGACTCCCGCCACCTCCAGCCCGGAGATCAGGGCGCCATCGGCGGGCAGACCCCCGGTTTCGACCGGGTGGGGGCCGGTGCCGAGACCGGGCCGAGACCGGAACCGCAGCGTGCCGCCATCTTCGACCTCCTTGTTGGTGAGGTTGAAGCCCACGTGCAGCAGACGCTTGCCCTTCTCCTCGTAGATCGGCCGGTAGGCGAGCCGCCCGGTGAGGTTGAGACGGTCCCCGTCGACGCTGCGGCCGAAGTCGTCGGCTTCGTAGAAGACACCGACGCCCCAGTTCAGGGTGTCGCCGCGCTTGCCGTGGGCGCCGACTCCCGTGTTCCGGCTGGGAACGAAGGCGACGACCGGCAGCGGACGCTCCAGGAAGGCCAGATACTTCGAGCTGGTCAGCTCTTCGAGACTGAAGTACTCCTTGTAGTGCCCGACCCGCAGCTCTCCCCAGTCGGCGAGCAGCCCCATGTAGACGTCCTTGAAGTCGGCGTCGCCGCCGGCGAAGTCGTACTGGGCCTTGAAGGTGACCCGCTCGTAGATGGTGCCCTCGAAGAAGAGCCGGGCGCGGCGGAAGTAGGCGCCGTTGTCCAGCGCGTCCTTGCCGAAGCGGCCGTCGAACACGTCGTCGCTGCTGAAGAAGACGAAGTCGGCCTGGATCCGGCCGCCGAACTTGAGCTGAAACTCGTCGCCCTTCTCGACCTTGAAGCCGTTGCTCCACTTGACGACCCACTCCCGCTCCCTCTCCTCCTCGGCCCGGGCCGGGGAGACGGCCAGGGCCGCGATGAGGGTGAGAGTTCCGCAGAAGAGGCGCAGAAACGTCCGCATGATCGGTTCCTTCCCTGTTCGATGGGGTGAAGACCGCCCCCATTGGCAGTCTATTGAGCGCCGAGCGACCGGGCACCGCCCGACGGCGGGGGCAGCCCCCGCCTCGACGCGGCCCGCCTCCACCCGGGCGAGAGGCTGGGCTGGGCAGGGCCCGCCGGTCACCATCTACGCTCCGTGCGGCGGCGGAGGATCACCGCGGTGAGGTTCATCAGGACGAGAAAGCCCAGCAGGACGAGGATGGCCGCCGCGGTCTTCTCCACGAAGGCCCGCTCCGGGCTGTCGGCCCAGAGGAAGATCTGCACCGGCAGCACGGTGGCGGGGTCCAGCGGGCCCCCGGGCACGTCGGCGATGAAGGCGACCATGCCGATCATCAGCAGGGGCGCCGACTCCCCCAGCGCCTGCGCCATGCCGATGATGGTCCCGGTCAGGATCCCCGGCAGGGCGAGGGGCAGGAGGTGGTGGACGATGACCTGCACCCTCGAGGCCCCCAGGCCGTACGCCGCCTCCAGGATGGAGGGCGGCACGGATTGCAGGGCCGCGCGGGCGGGGATGATGATCCTGGGCAGGGTCATCAGAGCCAGGACGATGCCACCGACCAGCGGCGCCGAGCGCGGCAGGTGGAGGAAGTTCAGAAGGACCGCGAGGCCGAGCAGGCCGTAGACGATGGAGGGCACCGCGGCCAGGTTGTTGATGTTGACCTCGATCAGGTCGGTCCACCGGTTGCGGGGAGCGAACTGCTCCAGGTAGAGGGCCGCCGCGAGCCCCAGCGGGAAGGCGAGCAGCAGGGTGACGAGCAAGGTGTAGGCGGAGCCCACGATGGCCCCCCCGATGGCGGCCAGCTCCGGCTCCCTGGAGTCCCCCTGTGTGAAGAAGCTCCAGTTGAAGCGCCGCTCGATGAGGCCGTCGGCCGCGAGGGCGTCGAGCCACCCGATCTCGCGGTCGCTGATCCGCCGCGCGCCCTCCGGCACCTCGCGGGAGATCAGACCCTTGAGCAGCATGTCGGCGTCGTCGGAGACGGGAAGCGCCACCCTGCGCGTCTGGCCGATCAGCTCCGGGCGGTCGAGCACCCTGCGCTGCAGCTCGTACGCACCACCGTCGCTGATCAGCCCGGTGAGCCGGCGCCGGTCCGCGCGACCGCTCACCCCCGGGAAGCGACGCTCGAGGGCCGCCCGGACCAGCCGGTCGTAGTCGGCCCGCGCCAGGGCTCCGGGGTCCCGGGCTCCCCGCGGGTCGATCACCTCGGGGTCGAAGACGATCTCCAGGGTCGCGGTGCTCCTCACGAAGGCGCCGTGTCCCTTGGCGACGATGTCCGTGAAGAGCAGCGCCAGAAAGAGGAGCGCCACCACAACGGCGCCGCGGCAGAGGAATCGGAAGCGGCGCTCGGCGGCGTACCGGCGCTCGAGACGACGCCGGACGACCTCGTCGCTCAGGAGGCCCCGGGCCCTGAGCGAGCCGGCGGTCAGCGGCTCACTCATACCGCTCCCGGTAGCGGCGCACCACGTGGAGTGCGACGACGTTCAGGGCCAGGGTGACGAAGAAGAGGGCGAGACCGAGCGCGAAGGCCGCCAGGGTCTTGGCGCTGTCGAACTCCTGGTCGCCCACCAGCAGGGTGACGATCTGCACCGTGACGGTGGTCACCGCCTCCAGGGGGTTCGCGGTCAGCTTGGCGGCCAGCCCGGCGGCCATGACCACGATCATGGTCTCGCCGATGGCGCGGGAGACCGCGAGGAGGATGCCGCCGACGATCCCCGGCAGCGCAGCCGGGAAGACTACCCGCCGGATCGTCTCCGACCGGGTGGCACCGAGACCGTAGGAGGCCTCGCGCAGCCCGTTCGGCACGGCGCGGATCACGTCGTCGGAGATCGAGGAGATGAAGGGGATGATCATGATCCCCATCACCCCTCCGGCGGCCAGGGCGCTCTCCGACGCGACGTCGAGACCCAGCGAGCCGCCGAGCCGGCGCACCGCCGGCCCCACGGTGAGAGCGGCAAAGAAGCCGTAGACCACGGTCGGGATGCCCGCCAGGACCTCGAGCAGCGGCTTGGCCACCGCCCGCACCCGGGGTGCGGCGTACTCCGCCGTGTAGACGGCCGAGAGAAGACCCAGCGGGACCGCCACCGCCATGGCCACGGCGCTGACCAGGAGGGTCCCGGCGAAGAGCGGAACCGCGCCGAAGGCCCCCGAGCTGCCGACCTGGTCGGCGCGCAGCGCGGTCTGGGGGCTCCATTCCAGGCCGAAGAGGAAGTCGCCGGCCGGTACCAGGCGGAAGAAGCGCACCGCCTCGAAGAGCAGCGACAGGACGATCCCCACGGTGGTGAAGACCGCGATCGTCGAGCCGGTCAGCAGAATCAGCTCGAAGGCGGTCTCGACCCGACGCATGGCCGGGAACCGGGGGGAGATCGCGTGGTAGCTCAATGCCATCCCCCCCAGGCAGAGGATCAGTACGGCGGCGGCCCGCACCGCGTCGCCGGTGGCCCGCAGACCGGCGTAGCGCTCGGCGGCAAGTCGCAGCTCCGGGCTGGGATTGCCGCTCACGATCTTGCCGACGGCGAGATTGTGGGCGTCGTTGAGGAAGAGCCCCAGGCGGTCCGGGGGCAGCTCGGCGACCCGCTCTGGCAGCCCGGAGACCACCAGCGAGCGCACCGCCACCGGCTCCAGGGCGAGCCAGAGGCCCAATAGCAACAGCGCGGGCAGCAGACCGCACAGCACCAGCCAGGCGCCGTGGTAGCCCGGCAGCGAGGCGAGCTCGCGCGGGTGGGCCGCCAGCGACCGCGCCCGGCGGAGCCCGAGCCGGTAGCCCAGGGTGGACAGCCCCAGGAGCAGGGTGATCAGGAGCGGGGCGTTCACGAGAGCCTCGAGGATTCGAGCAACGGGCCGGCGGAAGTCAGCCGACGTTGTGGACGAGGCCCCGGGCCTCCTCGCCGACCTTCTCGCGCTCCTCCACGGGAAGGGGGATCAGACCGATGTCGGAGAGATATCCGTCCTCGCCCCAGGCCCGCTCCGAGGTGAACTCCTGGAGGTACTCGACGATGCCGGGGATGACGCCGGCGTGGGCGCCCTTGACGTAGAAGAAGAGCGGCCGGGAGACCGGATACGCCCCGCTGGCGATCTTCTCGAAGGTCGGCTCCACGCCGTCGATTCGGCTCCCCTGGATCTTGTCCATGTTCTGGTCGAGGAAGCTGAAGCCGAAGATGCCGAAGGCGGTCTCGTTGGCCTGGAGCTTCTGCACGATCAGGTTGTCGTTCTCGCCCGCCTCCACATAGCGCCCGTCCTCCCGGATGCTGTGACACACGGCCCTGAACCGGTCGCCGTCCGACGCCTCGAGCGCGGCGATGGCATCAAAGGTCTTGCAGCCGCCCTCCATGGCCAGCTCCACGAAGGCGTCGCGGGTGCCCGAGGTCGGCGGCGGCCCGAGCACCTCGATCTCCACGGCGGGCAGAGCCCGATCGACGTCTCTCCAGGTGCGGTGGGGATTGGGCCGGAAGCCGCCGTCGCCGTCGGGCAGGTCCTTCGCCAGCGCCTCGAAGAGCTGTCGGCGGGTGATCTCGAGCTGCCGGGAACGGCTGGAGTTGGCGAGCACGATGCCGTCGTAGCCGATCTTGACCTCCGTGATCGCGGTGACTCCGTTGCGCCGGCACAGCTCCACCTCCGACTCCTTGATGGCCCTCGAGGCGTTCGCGATGTCGGGGTGCTCCACCCCCACGCCGCCGCAGAAGAGCTTGAGCCCGCCCCCGGAGCCGGTGGACTCGATCACCGGCGTCTTGAAGGGCGTGCTGCGCCCGAACTGCTCGGCCACCTTGGTGGCGAAGGGGTAGACGGTGGACGATCCCACGATTCGGATCTGGTCCCGCTGGGCGTGGGCGCCGGAGGCGGTCAGCAGGACGGCCGCCGCGAGCACGAAAAGGCTGCTCTCTCTCACTTTCTTCTCCTCCTCCGGCCGCTAGCCGAAGCGCCCGGTGATGTAGTCCTCGGTGCGCCGCTTCATCGGGGTGACGAAGAGCTTCTCGGTGACGCCGTACTCGACCAGCTCCCCGAGATACATGAAAGCCGTCAGGTCGGAGACCCGCGAGGCCTGCTGCATGTTGTGGGTGACGATGACCTGGGTGTACTCCTCCTTGAGCTCGAGCATGAGCTCCTCGATCCTGGCGGTCGAGATGGGATCCAGGGCCGAGCACGGCTCGTCGTAGAGGATCACCTCGGGCTCCACGGCGATCGCGCGGGCGATGCAGAGACGCTGCTGCTGGCCGCCCGACAGCGCGGTGGCGGGCTCGTGGAGCCGGTCCGCGACCTCCTCCCACAGGGCCGCCCGGCGCAGGGTGTGCTCGACCACTCCGTCGAGCACCGACCTCTCGGTGACCCCCTGCAGCTTCAAGCCGTAGACCACGTTGTCGTAGATCGACTTCGGGAAGGGATTCGACTTCTGGAACACCATTCCCACCCGGCGTCGCAGCAGGTGCACGTCGGTCGAGCCGTCGAGCACGCTCTTCTCCTCGAGGCGCACGTCGCCCTCGATCCGGACTCCGGGGATCAGGTCGTTGAGGCGGTTGACACAGCGCAGCAGCGTCGACTTGCCGCAGCCCGAGGGGCCGATGAAGGCGGTGATGCGCCGCGCCGGGATCCGCATGGAGATCTCCCGCAGGGCCTGCTTGTCGCCGTACCAGAGACTCAGCCGGTCCATCTCGAGGATCGCCTCCGGCATCGCGGGATCCGGGGTCCGAGCCCTCCGACCCTCCTTCCCCTCCACGGCTTGGGCCGCGGCCGACGGTCCGACTCCCGCCTCCGCGAGGGCCACGCCCCCCATCATCCGACTCCACGGGCCGGCCCGGAGATCTGGCGGCGACAACCCCCTGGGCCCTCCGCCGACCGGAGTGGCTCCCTGCCGAGAAGCACCGCGGCGCGGAGCTCCCCCCGCTCCCGGAGGACCAGCTCCCGCATGCTCCCGATCTCCCTCTCGCCCCGCCGTTCCATCACGCCAACACCCTGCCACCCCCTCGCGACGAGGAGGCGACGCTCCTGTTACGACCGTGTGACATCCACCGCCCCCCGCGCTCCCGGCCGGTGGGCGGCGCCGCGGCCCCAAAAACGAAAGCCCCCGCCGAAGCGGGGGCCTATCTCAGATAACTTCCCGGCGGCGACCTACTCTCCCACGCCGTTGCCAGCGCAGTACCATCGGCGCTGAGGGGCTTA
>JAWWBN010000126.1:0-10658 GCA_033720955.1 Thermoanaerobaculia bacterium
CCCGCGAGCCGGGGTCGTCGCCGATCGCCAGCTCGACCGCGCCGTGCTCCGCCTCGACCTCGCCGGTCACCACCGCCAGATAGGTCTTCTCCGCCGAGCGCCGGGTGAACTGCTCGTTGAGGTGGGCGCGGGCCTCGCGGCTCCTGGCGAAGAGGACCACCCCCGAGGTCTCCCGGTCCAGCCGGTGGCAGAGGGTGGGCGGGTACCCTCCGCCGCCGTGGAGCTCGTGCACCAGCTCGATGAGCGACGCCTCGCGATGTCGCCGGCTCGGGTAGACGCTGAGATGCGGCGGCTTGCCCACCGCCAGCAGCTCCTCGTCCTCCCACACCACCTGGATCTCCTCGGCCCGCCAGGCCCGGCCGGCCGGCTCGGCGCTCGGAGTGGGCAGCCGCACCACCACCTCCTGGCCGCGGCGCAGCCGGAGCCCCGGCTTGAGGCGCCCGATGGCCGCCTCGTGGTCCTTGTGCCGCCGCACCTCGACGGCCCCCTCGGCGATGGCCAGCTTCAGCCCTTCGCGGGAGCGCCAGCGGAGCGCCCGCGCCAGGAAGAGGTCGAGCCGCCCGCCGTGGTCGGGAGCGCCCACCTCCAGCCGCCACTCCTGGTACGGCAGGCTCATGTCGCGCTGGCCGCGCGGCTGCTTGGCCTCCTGGAGCCGGCCGGCGACGGCGAAGGGGCGGGGGGCACTCACTACAATCTCCAGCGCGGACGGCGCGACGACGATACCAGGCCGCCGTCCTGCGACGCAGCCCTCACCCCTGTGGTATGAACCGGCCTCGATGAACACCCTGCTGCCCCGCCAGGAGCCGGGACGCTCGATCCTCCTCCCCTGTCTGCTCCTCTTCGGAGCGATGTTCAACCTCACCCTGGTGGTGGCGGGGCTCAAGGAGCTGATCATCGAGGAGCTCGGCGGCAGCCTGGCCGACGCCGGGCTCTTCTTCTCCGTCGAGACCTTCGCCTATCTGATCTTCGCCCCGGTCTGGGGGGTGGTCAGCGACCGCGCGGGGGTGCGCAAGCCGTTCATCATCGCCGGCTTCGCCGGCTCGGCGCTGATCTACGGCCTCTACGGCCTGGTGGAGTCGGTTCCCCTTCTGCTGGGCATGCGCTTCCTCCAGGGCGCGGTGACGGTGATGGGCTGGTCGCTGGTCATGGCCATCGTCGTGGACCATCCCCGCTTCGGCCGGGTCGGTCGCTACATGGGTCTGATGGGGGCGTCGCTGATCTTCGGCGTCGCGCTGGGGGCGCCGATGGGGGGCTACATCACCCGCTGGGCCGGCGCCCGCGCCCCCCTGACCGCGGCGGCGGTGAGCTTCGTGGTCCTCACCCTGGCGGCGCTGGCGCTCAGGGAGCCCTCGGAGCACCGGCGGCGCACCCGCCTGGGCGAGATCGCGGCCGCGCTCGCGGCCCGGCCCCGGCTCCTCCTGCCGCTCGGCTTCCACTTCGTGGACCGCCTCGCCGTGGGCCTCTTCGTGGTGGTCTTCCCCCTCTACCTGGACTCCCTGGGAGCGGAGGACCCGGCGGTCCGCGGGCGCTACCTCTCCTTCTTCCTGCTTCCCTTCGCCCTGCTCCAGTACTTCACCGGCCGCCTCTCCGAGCGCAGCGGACCGTACCTCCCCCTGCTGGTCGGATCGGCCCTCTACGGAGCGCTTCTCGCCACCGTCGGGTATACGGGCACGGACCTCCTGTGGGCGGTGATGCTGGGTCTGGGGATCCTCGCGTCGGTCATGTTCCCGCCGGCCATCCTCCTGACCTCCAGCCTCAGCGATCCCCGCTCGCGGGGCAGCGCCGTCGGCGGCTTCAACCTGGCCGGCTCGCTCGGCTTCGCCGTGGGGCCGATCTTCGGCACCTGGGCCTACGGCGAGGGCGGCTTCGCCCTGGCCTTTCTGCTCTGCGGCGCCGCCGAGGTGCTGCTGGCGATGGTGGGTGTCCTGATCGTCCTCAGGTGGCGCGCCCGCGACGGCGCGGCCGCAGACGCCACCCCCGTCCCCTTCCCGGGCGAGGCCGCCGCGGCCGCCACCGTGGCCGGCGGGGAGCCGGACGAGCTCGCCGCCGGCGGCAAGCGGCCGCGCGGCGGATGAGCGGCGCGACCGATCCCTTCGCCCCCCTCCGGCGGGACGTCGACTTCCTCGCCAGCGCCCTGGGCGACATCCTCCGGGAGATCGAGGGCGAGCCCTTTTTCGAGCTGGTGGAGCGGGTGCGGCAGGCGACCAAGGCGCTGCGCGCGGGCGACGCCGGCGGCGGCGCCCGGCGCGAGCTCACCGGCCTGCTGGCGGGTCTCGAGCTCGCGGAGGCCGAGGGCCTGGTGCGGGCCTTCACCGTCTACTTCCAGCTCATCAACCTGGCCGAGGAGATCCACCGGGTGCGGGTCAACCGGCTGCGGGAGGCAAGCGCCACCCGCGACGCGCCCCGCGAGGAGTCCGTGGCGGCGGCGATCCAGAGCCTGCACGGGCGGGGCTGGAGCCGTGGGGAGGTCGTTGAGCTGGTCTCCGGCCTCGACATCCGCCCCACCCTGACCGCCCATCCGACCGAGGTGAAGCGCTACACGGTGCGGCTCAAGCTGGAGCGGATCTCGCGCGCCCTGCGGCGGCTGCTGGAGTGGGAGCTCTCGCCCTCGGACCGCGAGCGCCTGCGGCGGGAGATCTCCGCCGAGATCGCCACCCTGTGGCGGACGCGCGAGCTTCTCGCCAGCCGGCCCAGCGTGCTGGACGAGGTCAAGTCGGCGCTCTACTACTACCGGCGCTCGCTGCTGGAGGCGGTGGTGCGGGTGCAGGGCGACCTCGAGGAGGCGATCGCCGCCCTCTTCGGGCCCGACCCCGAGAAGGAGGGACCGCTGCCCGCCGTCGTCCGCTTCCGCTCCTGGATCGGCGGCGACCGCGACGGCAACCCGAACGTCACCCCCGAGGTCACCGCCGAGGCCTACCGCCTGCAGGCGCAGGTGGTGCTCGAGACCTACCGGGCCGACGTGGACCTGTTGGTGCAGCGTCTCTCCCAGTGGGAGCGGCGGATCCCCCCGAGCCCGGCGCTCGACGACCTGCGCCGGGAGACCGAGATCCTCGCCGACCGGCACGGTCCGCCCGGGCGCTTCGAAGGAGAGCCGTACCGGCGCCGGCTCTTCTACGTCCACCGGGCGCTGGGAGAAGAGCTGGCCGCCGGCGACGATCCCTCGGCCGCGGGTTATCCGGGCGGCGGCGCCGGATACGCCGGCGACCTGGAGCGCCTGGAGAGGGCCCTGACCGACGCCGGCTCGGCCCGCGCCGCGTGCTCCTTCGTGCGGCCGGCGCTGCACCGGGCGCGGAGCTTCGGCTTCCACCTGGCGGCGCTGGACCTGCGCGAGCACTCCCGCCACCACGAGGCCGCGGTCTCGGAACTGCTGCGCTGGGCCGGCGTCGAGGAGAGCTACGACTCCCTCGACGAGCCGCGGCGGGTGGAGCTGCTGGCCGCCGAGATCGCCTCGCGGCGACCGCTGGCGCCCCCCGGAGCCGGCCTGGGCGGCAAGACCGGAGCGGCGCTCGCCTTTCTCGACGTCTTCCGCCGCATCCAGGGCCGGATGGGTGTCGAGGCCACGGGGGCCTACGTGGTGTCCATGACCGAGGGCGTCTCCGACGTGCTCGAGGTCCTGGTCCTGGCGAAGCAGGCGGGGGTGGGGGAGATCGACGCCACCCCCCTCTTCGAGACCCTCGCCGACCTCGACCGAGCGCCGCGGGTGATGCGGGAGCTGCTGGAGCTGCCGGCCTACCGCGAGCACGTGCTGCGGCGCGGGGTCCAGGAGGTGATGATCGGCTACTCCGACTCCAACAAGGACGCCGGCTTCCTGGCCGCCAACTGGGCTCTCTACCGCGCCCAGGAGGGGATCGCCCGCGTCTGCCGCGACGCCGGGGTCCCGCTGCGGCTCTTCCACGGCCGCGGCACCTCGATCGGCCGCGGCGGCGGGCCGGCCGGGCGGGCCATCCTGGCTCAGCCGCCCGGCTCGCTGGGGGGCCGGATGCGGATGACGGAGCAGGGCGAGGCTCTCGACGACCGCTACTCCGATCCCGACCTGGCCCACCGCCACCTGGAGCAGGTGGTGCACGCCTTCCTGCTCTCCTCGGCGCGGGACGCTCGCGAGGGCGCGGCGCCGGTGCCGGCCGCCTTTCGCGACGCCCTGGACGCGGCCGCCGGCGCCGCCCACCGCCTCTACCGCGACTTCCTGGAGGCCGAGGGCTTTCTCGACTTCTACCGCGCCGTCACGCCCATCGACGAGATCAGTCGACTGGCGATCGGCTCCCGGCCGGCGCGCCGCGCCGGCGAGCCCACTCTGGAGAATCTGCGCGCCATCCCCTGGGTGTTCTCCTGGACCCAGTGCCGCGCCAACCTGCCCGGCTGGTTCGGGCTGGGCACCGGCCTGGCGGAGGTCGAGGACGAGCTGCTGGGGCGGATGTACCGCGAGTGGCCCTTCTTCCGGGCCCTGCTCGACTTCGCCCAGATGAGCCTGGCCAAGGCCGACCTCGGCATCTTCGAGAGCTATCTGGGCCTGGTGGCCGACCGCGAGCTGCGGCGCCGGTTCGGCGACCGGGTGAAGGAGGAGTACCAGGCCACGGTGACGGCGGCGCGCCGCGCGACGGGGGTCGAGATCCTGGCCGCCGACCCGCTCCTGAAGCGCTCCATCGCCCTCCGCAATCCCTACGTGGACCCGATCTCCTACCTCCAGGTGGAGCTGCTGGGCCGGCTGCGGAGCCTGCCGGCGGAGAGCCCCGAGCGGCCCGCCCTGGACGAGGCGGTGAAGATCAGCCTGCTGGGGGTCTCGGCGGGGATGCGCAACACCGGCTGACGGCCGGCGGCTCGAGGGCGGCCACCGCCGCGCCCGGGCGTCTACCGCCGGCCGACGCCCCTAGGCCGTCTCGGCCTCCGCCCCCGGCACCCCGGGCCGCCGGTCCCGTCCCAGCGCTCGCCGCGCCACCCGTGTCATGACCTCTCGCGCGTCGTCGAAGAAGGTGTAGAAGACCGGCACCACGAGCAGGGTCAGGAGGGTCGCGGTGGTCAGGCCGCCGATCAGCGTGAGCCCGAAGCTCTTGTAGGAGAGGCCGATGGAGGTCGAGCCGCCCACCGTGAGGGGGATCATGCCGCCGATGGTGGTCATGGCGGTCATCATGATGGGCCGGAAGCGGCGCTCGGCCGCCAGCAGCAGCGCCTCCGAGCGGTCCCTGCCGGCATGTCGCAGCCGGGTCACGTAGTCGATCAGCACGATGCCGTTGTTGACCACCACGCCGATCAGCAGGATCAGGCCCACCACCCCCAGGAAGTCGATGTTGCGGCCCATCAGGAAGTGGCCCCAGTAGACGCCCAGGCTGGCCAGGGGGATGGTGAGGATGATCGACAGCGGCAGGATGAAGCTCTCGAACAGAAAGCCCATCAGCAGGTAGATGAAGATCACCGAGACCACCGCGGCGAAGGCCATGGCCTGGAGATCCTCCGACATTCCGCGGCCGCCGCCGCCGCCGAAGCGCACCCCCTCGGGCAGATCGATCACCGCCGCCAGGGCCGTCAGGCGCTGCCGCGTCTCCTGCTCGCGGTCCTCCTCGAGCTCCAGGGTGATGGTGCGCGAGGTGCGCTTGTTGTTGCGGAAGATCCGCCGCGACGAGGTCAGGTAGCGCGGCTCCGCCAGCGACGCCAGCGACACCGAGGCGCCGTCCTCGGTGGGGACCCCGAAGTCGGAGAGCTCCTCCAGCGAGTCGCGGTCCTCCTCCTTGAAGCGCACCGTGACGGGGATCTCCTTGCCGTTGCGGCGGAAGCGCGGCAGCCCCTGGCCGCGCAGCGCGTAGCCCACCACCGCCGAGACCACGTAGGGGTTGATCCCCTGGGCCTGCATCCTCTCGCGGTCGAGGACCAGCGCCATCTCGCTGGGCGACTCGTCGGCCACCTTCTTCATGCCGATCACGCCGTCCACCGAGAGGAAGAGCTCCTCCAGGCTCTCCGCCACCGTCTCGAGGATCTCGGAGTCCTCCCCCTCCAGGACGAAGGTGTGCAGGCTCTGCTTCTTGCCCTCGTCCGCCGCCGCCTCCTCGCCCGTGTAGAGCCGCACCCCGGCGCGCTCGGGGATGGCCTCCATCACGATCCGGGTCGCCTCGCGCGGCGTGATCTTGTTGGTGCGCGGGTTCTTGAACCAGCCCTGGAGCTCGCCAAAGGTGGCGCGATGGAAGAGGAACCAGCCGTCGAGGTCGAGCTCCTCGGCCTTGCTCTCGATGATGGCCTCCGCCTGGAGGAAGTACTCCTCGGCCTCCTCGAGGGTGGTGTTGTTCGGCAGATCCACGTCGATCTCGAACCCGCCGCGCTCCTCGTCCGCCACCTCCACGAACTCCACCTCGCGGAAGACCAGACCGGCGGTGACGAGGAAGACCGCCCCCAGCGCCAGGACCAGGTCCAGCCGCCGCACCAGGAAGAACCGCAGGAGCTTCGTGTAGCCGCGGTTCAGAAAGCCGAAAGTCAGCTCGTAGGCGCGCTGCAGCCAGTCGAAGACCGGGTGGGGCTTGCCGTTGGCCCCCTGGCGCGGCAGGGTGAGAAAGACCGACAGCGGGATGAACACCAGCGCCACCAGCAGCGAGCCCAGGAGGGCCACCGAGATCGGGATGGACAGCCGCAGCAGGAAGAACTGGCCCATCCCGTCCACCAGCGAAACCGGCAGGAAGACGATGATGGTGGTCAAGGTGGCCATGACGATGGCGAGAGCGATCTCGCCCGCGCCCTCGATGCAGGCGCGCCGGGGGGAGAGCCCCTCGCGGTGGAGACGGAAGATGTTCTCCGCCACCACCACCGAGTTGTCCACCAGCAGGCCCACCGAGATCATCAGGGCCAGCAGGGTGAGGATGTTGAGCGACTCGCCGGCGAAGTACATCACCGTCAGCGCGATGACGATCGACAGCGGGATCGACAGCGTCACGATCAGCGTCATGCGGAAGCGGCGGAGGAAGAAGAGGAGCACCAGGAGGGCGATCAGACCGCCCACCTTGCCGCTGTCGAGGAGGGTGGCGAGCGACTCCATGATGACGTCGCCCTGGTCGAAGAGGGTGGCCAGCTCGATGACCCGGAGCCTGGGGTTCTGCCGCAGCTCCTCGACGACCG
Organism: Thermoanaerobaculia bacterium; assembly: GCA_033720955.1. Lineage (GTDB taxonomy): Bacteria > Acidobacteriota > Thermoanaerobaculia > Multivoradales > JAHEKO01 > JAWWBN01. The sequence goes on from JAWWBN010000126.1 coordinate 7,093, forward strand.
CGTCCACCCGCTCGGCGACCTCCAGGGTGTTGGCGTCGCCCTCCTTCATCACCGCCAGGGCGATCGCCGGACGGCTCATGGCCCGCACCCGGAAGTTGTACTCCGGCAGGTCGTAGCTGATGTCGGCGATGTCCCCCAGCCGCACCTGCGGCGCCACCAGCCGCGCCTGGAGCTCCTCCACGCTGTCGTAGCGCGCCACCGAGCGCAGCAGCAGCTTCCTGCCGCCGCTCATCACGCTGCCGCTGGAGAGGGTGAAGTTGTCGGCGCCGAGCTGCTGGGCGAGGTCGTAGATGTTGAGACCCGCGGCGGCGGTGCGCTCGCGGTCGAGCTCGATCAGCACCTCCTTCTCGGCCAGACCGTTGGTCTGCACCGACGCGACGCCGTCGATCCTCGACAGCGGCAGGACGATCTCGTCCTGCACCAGGTTGTAGACGTCGATCACCGCCGGGTCCACGGCCAGGCCGAGGAAGTAGATCGGGATCCCGGAGGCGTCCTCCTTGCGGATGAAGACCTGCTGCAGGTCGTCCGGCATGACGACGCGGGCGCGCTCCACCCGGTCGCGCACCTCGCGGTAGGCCACGGCCATGTCGGTGCCGTGCTTGAAGGTCAGGGAGACGTTGGCGTAGCCGGTGCGGGCGTAGGAGTCCAGGCGGTCGATCCCGGCGACCGTGGAGAGCTCCTCCTCGAGCGGCAGGACGATCTTGTCGAGAACCTCCTGGGAGGGGGCGTCGCGCCACGGAACCGAGACGTTCATGTGCGGCGCGGTGTAGCCGGAGGGGAAGAGCTCCACGGGGATCGACAGAGTGGCCACGGCGCCCAGGACGAGCAGGGTGACCAGCAGCACGAGGACGGTGATGCGCCGGTCCAGCGAGAAGCGCGGCAGGCGGGACTCGCGGTCGAAGTCGGTGGGTGCGCTCATCTCTTTTCCTCCGCCGTAGCGTCAGGTGGCCAGCGGCTCGGCGCCCACCGGGCCCGAGCCCTCCTCGCGCCGCTCCGCGGTCTTCGCGCCGGTCAGCGCGGCCTTCAGGCGATCCACCAGGGAATAGATCACCGGGATCACGAAGAGGGTCAGCAGGGTCGAGACCACCAGCCCGCTGATCACCGCGATCGCCATGGGGGTGCGAAGCTCGGCCCCGTCGCCCAGCCCCAGCGCCATCGGCAGGAGGCCCAGGGTGGTCGTGGCGGTGGTCATGAGGATCGGCCGCAGACGGACCTGGCCACCGGTGACCACCGCCTCGTCGCGCTCCATGCCGCGACGCCTCAGGATGTTGATGTAGTCCACCAGGACGATGGCGTTGTTCACCACGATCCCCGCCAGCATGATCATCCCCAGGAAGACCACGATGGAGAGGCTGATCCCCAGCGCCTTGAGGGTGGCCGCGGTGCCGAAGAACGCCAGCGGGATGGAGAACAGGATGACCAGCGGGTGCCAGAGCGACTCGAACTGTGCCGCCATGATCACGTAGACCAGGAAGATCGACAGACAGAGCGCCAGGATCAGGCTGCCCCGGCTGCGCTCCCACTCCTCGTTCTGCCCGGAGAGGAAGAAGGTGGTGCCCGACGGCCACTCCAGGCCGTTGAGCTGTCTCTTGATCGCCGCCACGGCGCCGCCGAGGGAGCCCTCGTCGATGTTCGCTGTCACCAGCGCGACCCGGCGGCCGTCCACGCGGCGGATCTCGCTCGGCCCCTCCGCCAGCTCCACCCGCGCCACCGCGGAGAGCGGGATGGGGCGCTCGCCGCCGGGGTTGACGATCAGCGTCTGGATGTCCTCCACGCTGCGCCGGTCGCCCTCCTCGAGCCGCACCACGATGGGGATCCGCCGGTCCTTCAGGTTGAAGCGGGTGGCCTCGAAGCCCTGGACCTTGTCCCGCACCAGCCGGGCCACCTGGCCCGGGTTCATGCCGTAGCGCGCCAGGCGGTCGCGGTCGTAGACCACCTGCACCTCCGGGGCGCCGCGGCGCAGAGTCGTCTCGACGTCGGCCAGCTCGGGCATGCCGCCCAACCGCTCCTTCACGCGCTCCGCCTGGCGGCGCAGCTCGACCAGGTCCTCGCCGTGCACCTCCACCTCGATCGGCGACTTGAAGCTGAAGAGGACGGGCCGGGTGACCCGGGCGTCGAGGTCGGGGATGCCGGCGAAGCGCGAGCGCAGACGGTCGATCACCCTCCCCTCGATCCGCGGGTCGGCCTCCGCCAGCAGGACCTTGAAGCGCGCGGTGTGCTCTCCCTCGTCGGAGCGGTTCGAGTTGGCCGCGTCGTAGCCCACGGTCAGCAGCAGGGCTTCGATCTCCTCGATCTCCTCGAGGACCGTCCTCTCCACCGGGGCCACGACCTCTTCGGTCTCCTCCAGCGGCGTGCCCACGGGAAGGGCCACCTCGACGGTGAACTCCCCCTGGTGCACCTCGGGCAGCAGCTCGGTCTCCATGGACAGCAGCAGGGCCGCGGTGAGGACGAGGCAGGCGACCACCGCGACGATCATGGCGCCGGGGTTGCGCAGCGCCCAGCGCAGGGATCGCGGATAGCCCTGGTGGAGCCGCTCCAGGCCGCCCTGGGTCCAGCGCACGGGGAAGTGGGTGACGCCGCGGAACAGTCGTCGCGCCACGGGACCCACCAACCGCCGTCCGACCCAGAGCAGGAGCATGAAGAGCCCCAGCGCCAGCCTCCCGATCAGCTCGACCACCGTCCCGATGATCAGCCGCAGAGCCAGGTAGACGAAGACGAGGGGGATCACGGCCCAGCGGCCGAGACGCCGACCGGCGCCGGCGCCCGGACGCCCCCGGAGAGCCGAGAGATCGCGTCGGAACGTCCCCCAGGAGGCGAGGCGGAGTAGCTCCAGGCGCCGCGGGGCGTCGCTCGCCAGCAGACCCAGACCGCCGCGGCTGGCCAGCATGGGAATCAGGAAGAGGGCCACGATCAGCGACGCCAGGAGGGAGATCACCACCGCCAGACCGAGATCGCCGAACGCCTGGCCGGCGACCCCCTCGACGAAGACCATCGGGAAGAAGACCGCGATCGTGGTCAGCGTCGACGCCACCACCGCGCCCCGCACCTCGCCGGTGCCGCGGACGGCGGCGGCCTCGAGGTCGTCGCCCTCCTCGCGGCAGCGGAAGATCGACTCCAACACCACGATGGAGGAGTCCACCAGCATGCCGATCCCCAGCGCCAGGCCGCCCAGCGACATGATGTTGAGCGACACGCCCAGGACGTTGAGCGGCGCGAAGGTGACCAGCAGCGAGATGGGGATCGACACCGCCACGATGCCGGTGGTGCGCAGGTCCTTCAGGAAGAGGAAGAGGACCAGGACGGCCAGCAGCCCGCCCATCACCGCGGTGTTGCGCACCTCCCGGATGGAGCTCTCGATGAAGAGCGAGCGGTCGGCCACCAGGGCGAGCTCGGCCCCCTCCTCGCGCCAGGTGCGCTCCACCAGTCCGCCCGCCGCGCCTCCTCGCGCCGCCGGGCCTCGTCGAGGTCGAACTCGCCCAGCGCCTCCTTGACCCGCTTGGCCAGGGCCACGATGTTGGCGTCGGCCTCCTTGAAGACGTCGATCTGGACGCTCTCCTTGCCGTCGG
>JAWWBN010000127.1:0-10622 GCA_033720955.1 Thermoanaerobaculia bacterium
CCCCTATCTGCTGATCCCGGTCGGCTACCCGGCCGACGACGCCGTGGTGCCGGCCATCCAGAAGAAGCCACTCGACGAGGTGCTGACCTTCGTCTGAGTGACGGCGGCCCGCGCCCTCCCGGGCGACCCGCCCGCCGCGGCGCGCCGCACGCTCGCCGGCGCGGGGTACCGCTGGGACGAGGCCCGAGCTGCTGGACCCCGAGGGCGTCCCGGTGGGACCTGAGCGGAAGGACGCCGGTGTGGCAGCAGAGATCGCCGCCCTCTGGAACGTGGACGAGCTGTCCTGGAGGGGAGCCCTTGAGGAGGAGTCCCGCCGAGCCCTCTCCGCGAGGCGGTGATCTGGCGGGCACGCGGGGAGAAAACGTGCTAGTATGCTGAGCCTGTCACGACCGGTCCCGGCGCGGGGAGCTCCGAGCGGGGTGAATCGTGCGCGCGGCCTCCACGGTCGTCCAAGTTCGAGTTGATCGATTTCAGACAAACGTAGGCATCGCTCGGCCTAGCCGAGTTTCGAGGAACGGAGGGGGGACCTCTTGGAGGAGGGACGCCCGCGAATCATCCGTACGGAAGGAGTATTGATGAACAAGTCGGAAATGGCGGAGAAGCTGGCGAAGAAGACGGACATCTCGCAGTCGAAGGCGGCGGAGATCATCGACTGCATTTTCAGCTCCAAGCCGGGCCACGGCATCATCGCCACGGAGCTGGACGCGGGGCGCCGCGTCCAGATCGCCGGATTCGGCGGCTTCCGCACCCGCAGCCGCTCCGGCCGCAAGGGCCGCAACCCCGCCACGGGCGAGGAGATCTGGATCGAGGCCAAGAAGCTGGTGAAGTTCACGCCGGCGAAGGGTCTCAAGGACCGCGTCGCCGACTGAGGCGAGCCCGTCCGCAGCCCGAAGAGCCCCGCCGAGGCCGCCGGCCTCGCGGGGCTCTTCCTTTTTTCAGGCCCCTCTGCGCTAGCCGGGCAGCCGGCGCGCCGGCCGCGGCGTCGCCAGACCCAGGGCGAGCTCGAGAAAGCGGGGCAGGATCTCGGCGGTCGCCGGGCTCTCCCGGAATCTCTCGAGGGCGGCTCTCCTCTCCTCCTCGGAGAGATGTGCCTGGTAGTTCTCGAGGTAGGAGCGGAAGCGGGCACGGTTCTCCTCGGCGCCCAGCTCGGGGTGGAACTGCGTGGCCCAGATCGGCGCCCCCGGCACCCGGAAGGCCTGGTAGGGAGAGCGCGGGCTCCAAGCCAGGTTCGGCATCCCCGGGGGCAGCCGCCGCGCGCGGTCCTTGCGTCCCATCTGCGCCAGGAAGGTGGGCGGCAGCGCACCGAGGAGCTCGTCCTCCCGCCCCTCCCGCGTGAGGGTGAGCCGGTAGGTGCCGACTTCGGTGTTCTCCGGGTCGTAGACGATCTCGCCGCCGCGTGCCGCGACCAGGAGCTGGAAGCCGAAGCAGGAGGCGAAGGTCGGGAAGCCGGTCTCCACGATCTCGTTGAGGAAGCCGAGGGTGGCCTCGAGGTGCGGCGGCTCTCCCCGCGAGACGAGAAAGTCGCCGCTGCCGCCGATCATCAGGGCGTCACAGCGGCGCGCCGCCTCCAGGCTGGGCGGTCCGTGCAGCAGGTCGTGCGAGAGGAAGCTCGACTCCGCGAGGCCGCACGTGCGCGCGAAGCAGGAGACCTCCTGCGGCTTCATCGGGTCCTCCGGCACCCGGGCCTGGAGGAGCAGGAGCCTGGGGCCGGGCACCCTCAGGCCTCTTTCGCGAGGGGCGGGATCCGGCCCAGGGCCTCTTCGAACCGCTGCCGGAGGTCCAGGACCAGGCTGAAGAGGGCCGGCACCAGGAACAGGGTGAACAGCGTCGAGACCAGCAGCCCGCCCACCACGACGCTCCCCAGGCCGCGGTAGAGCTCCGAGCCGGCGCCCGGGAAGAGGACCAGGGGCAGCATGCCGCAGACGCTGGTCGAGACGCTCATGAAGATCGGGCGGATCCGGTTGCCCGTCGCCTCGCGGATCGCCTCCCGCGGCGCCAGCCCGTCCTCGCGGATGTGGTTCAGCGACTGATGCACGATCAGGATGGCGTTGTTGACCACCGTGCCCACCAGGATGATGAAGCCGAGCATGGTGAGCACGTCGAGCGCCTGGTAGGTGAAGAGGTTGACGACCCCGAGACCCAGGAAGCCCCCGAGCGCGGCCAGCGGCACGCTGAACAGGATCACGAACGGATAGAGGAAGCTCTCGAAGAGAGCCGCCATCAGCAGATAGGTGATGACGATCGCCAGGACGAAGTTCAGCTTGAGGGAGTCGGCGGTCTGGGTGAGCTTGTCGGCCGTGCCGGTGAGCCGGGCGCGGTAGAGACCGCTCAGCCTCCCCTCGGCGCGCAACGGCTGCAGGATCGCGCTGTCGATGCGCTCCATCGCGGTCTGCAGCGGCAGCTCCTCGGGTGGAGTCACCTGGATGGTGATCGCCCGCTGCCGCTCCTTGTGGGCGATCTCGGTCGGCCCGCCCGACACCTCCACCGTGGCCACCGAGCCCACGGTGACGAGCTCCCCGGAAGGCGTCGCGATGGGGAGCTCCTGGATCAGATGGGTGCGGTGGCGCAACGCCTCCGGGGCCGTCACCTTGAGATCGACCTCGGTGCCCTCGAACTGATAGTCGCTGGCCTTCGCCCCGTCCACCAGGACGTTGACCATGGTGGCCAGGTCGCGGTGGGTGAGGCCCACCTCGGCCGCCTTGCGCCGGTTGGTGCGCACGTGCACCTCGGGGCTCGACAGGTCCAGGCTGGGCACCGGCCGCGCCTGGGCGCCGGGCAGCTCGGCCATCACCCGTTCGAAGACCTCGCCGCCCAGGCTCACCAGCCGCTCGAGCCTGGGCCCCGTCAGCTCTACGTCGATGGTGCGGCCGGAGCCGAAGCTGCGCTGGAAGAGGCTGGACTGGAAGACGAAGGCGATGGAGCCCGGCAGCCGCCCGTTGACGCGTTGGAACTCGGGCATCAGCTCGCGCACCCGCTCGGGCTCGCGGGCGCTGATTCCCATGAAGACCTGGCCCGGGACCGCGCCGTAGAAGAAGTCGGCGATCCCCCCGCCCGGCAGCTCGCGCGCCTCCTGGGGCGGCGTCTCCCAGAGCGGCCGCAGCTCGTCGATGTAGAGCTGCTGCAGCGCCGCGTTCTCCTCGACGCTCTGGCCGGGCGGGGTCTGGATCACCCCGAAGAGGAAGTTCTGGTTGCCCGTCGGCAGATACTCCGCCTTGGGCACCAGCAGGTAGGTCAGCAGCAGGGCGGCGACGGTGAAGCCCACCACCACGGCGATCCGGCGGGCCGTCGTGCCGCAGATCCAGTAGACCCGCTCCGTCACCCACCCGTTGAACCGCCTCGCCAGACCGACTCCGCCCCAGAGCGAGCGGAAGTCCCGCCGGCCCTCTGTGGCTCCGGCGGTGCCCAGGATCTTGGAGGCCAGGCTGGGGATCACGGTCATCGCCACGATCAGGCTCAGGCCGACGGCGCAGGCGATGGCCAGGGCGATGTCGCGGAAGAGCTGACCCGCCTCCTCCTGCACGAAGAGGACCGGCACGAAGACCGCGATGGTGGTGAGGGTGCTCGCCAGCACCGCTCCCCAGACCTCCCGGGTGCCGTCGTAGGCGGCCTGGAAGCGCGACTTGCCCATCTGCCGGTGGCGGTAGGTGTTCTCCAGCACCACGATCGAGTTGTCCACCACCATGCCCACGGCGAAGGCCATCCCCGCCAGGCTGATCACGTTCAGGGTCCGCCCGAACAGCGACATCATGAGGAAGGTGCCGATGACGCTGATGGGGATGGCGATCGCCACCACCAGGGTGCTCGACCGGCTGCGCAGGAAGAGCAGCAGCACGACGATCGCCAGAAAGCCCCCGAGCACCAGGCTCTGCAGCACGAGGGCGATGGCGCTGTCGATGTACTCGGTGGAGTCGTAGGCGACCTCGACCCGCAGGCCCCGATCGGCCAGAAGCTCGCGGTCCAGCCGCCCCAGCGCCTCCTTGACTCCCGCCATCATGCTCAGCAGGTTGGCGCCGGGGGCGCGGATCGCGTTGAAGGCGATCGTGGGCTCGCCCATGTAGAAGATGCGCGCGAACCGCTTGGCGAAGCCCGGCTCCACCCGGGCCACGTCGCGCACGAAGACCGGAACGCCGTTGCGCACCGCGACCACGATGTCGGCCACGTCGTCCGGCGACTGGTACTCCCCCACCGTCCGCACCACGTAGCGGCGCAGCCCCTCGTCGAAGTCGCCGGCCGAGAAATCGCGGTTCTCCGCCTCGATCGCGGCCATCAGCTCGGTCAGGGTGATGCCGCGCGCCGCCAGCCGGTCGGGATCGACCACCACGTGGAGCTCGCGCTCGCGGCCGCCGAAGTAGTTGACCGCCGCCACCCCGGGCACCCGCTCGAGCTCCGGCTTGACGAGCTCCTCGAAGAAGGTCAGCAGGGTATCGATGTCGCCGGTGAACCCGTCCTCCTCGGCCGGCAGCAGCACGAACCAGGCGCTGGCGTTGGCGTCCACGTCGCCGGAGCTGATCACCGGCTTCTCGGCGGTCTGCGGGTAGCGCGGAACCTGCTCGAGCCGGTTCGAGACCTTGAGCAGCGCGGTGTCGACGTCGGTGCCGGTGCGGAAGGTGAGGGTGATGGAGCCACGGCTGTCCGAGCTGGTGCTCTCCATGCGGAGCAGCCCCTCGAGGCCCTTGAGCTGCTCCTCCTGCTCGTCCACGATCTCCCGCTCCACCTCCTGGGGGCTGGCGCCCGGCCAGATGGTGCTCACCGTCACCTCGGGCTCGTCGACCGTGGGGGTGAGCTGGACCGGGATCCTGAGGAGCGCCAGGAAGCCGAAGAGAACCAGCAGCAGGGCGCCGACGGCGACCTTGACGGGGAACCGGATCGCCGACTCGACGACCTTCAAGGCCGTGGCACCTCGTGCCGCTGCGGCGTCACGGCCTGGCCCGGCTGCAGCCTCTCGTTGCCCTGCACCACCACCCGGTCGCCGGCCGCGACGCCGCCGCTGACCGCCACCCACTCGCCCACGCCGTCGCCGACCCGCACCGCCACCTGCTCGGCCCGGTCGTCCGCGTCCAGGCGGAAGACGAACCGGCCGCTGCCCTGGGTGACCACGGCGTCCTTGGGAACCACCACGCTCTCGCGCGGCGCGCCGACAGGCAGCCGGACCCGGGCCAGCATGCCGACGCCCAGTCGGCCGTCGGGATCGCTGACCGCCACCTTGAGCGGGAAGGTGCGGGCGCGCGCGTCGGCCTTGGGAACCACCGCCCTCACCTTCCCGGTCAGCTCCTCGCCGCCGAGCGCCGGCACCACCACCGTCACCGGCTCGCCGGCGGCGAGCCCGGCGAAGTACTGCTCCGGAACCTCCAGGGCGATCTCCAGCGAGGCCATGTCCACCATCTCGACCACGGGATCGCCGGCGTCGATCCACTCCCCCACCGCCGTGTGCTCGGCCACCACCACGCCGTCGAAGGGCGCCCGCACCACGGTCCGGTCCAGCTCGTCCGCCAGCCGGGCCGTCTCGGCCTCCAGACGCGCCACCCGCCCCTGGTTGGCGTCGTACTGAGAGAGGGCGTCGTCGAGCTGCGCCTGGCTGAAGACCTTCTCCTCGAAGAGCTGCTGCGCCCGCTGGCGGTTGGTGCGCGCCAGCTCGAGCAGGGCGCGGGCCTCCTCCAGGTCGCCCTCGGCGGCCCGCAGCCGGAGCTCGGCCACGGTGCGACGGAGCCGCGCCAGCGGCTGGCCGCGCCGCGCGGTCTCGCCCTCGCGGCGCTCGAGCTCCACTACGAGGCCGGAGACCTCGCTCGCCACCAGGCTCTGTCGGCGCGACTCCAGCCCGCCGGTCAGCTCGACGGAGGCCCGCACCGGCAGGGTCAGGGCCTCGACGAAGCCCACGGGCAGCGCCCTCTGTCTCGGATCCTGTCCGGCGGCGGGCGACGCCGCGAGGAGCACGAGGGCGAGCGGTAGCGAGCAGCTCGGAAGCAGGAGCGCGGCAGCCCGGGCCGGTGTGGAGAGTCGCATGAGGCGCTCATTCTCTCCATCGTCGGGCGGCGGCGCAAACGACCAGCGCCGGCGGCGGCTATACTCGCAAGCGTTCAGGACGGCCGCGCCCGCCGGGATCCCCCCCTTTCAGATCGAAGTTGACCGCCGATCCCACCCACGCCGCCGCCGGACCCGCCCTGACCCTGGCGCTGGCCCTCGCCGCCGGAGTGATGGCCCAGGCGCTGGCGCGCCACCTGCGGATCCCCGGCATCGTCCTCCTGCTGGCGACCGGCGTGGTCCTCGGGCCCGACCTGCTCGGATGGGTGCAGCCCGATCTGCTGGGGGGCGGGCTGCAGCTCCTGGTGGGCTTCGCGGTCTCGATCATCCTGTTCGAGGGCGGCCTCAACCTCAACGTGCGCCGGCTGCGTCGCTCCGCCCGCAGCATCCGACAGCTCGTGACCTTCGGAGCGGTCGTGACCGCCGCCGGCGGCGCCGTGGCGGCGCGGCTCCTGATGGGCTGGGGGTGGACCCCCGCGGTGCTCTTCGGCTCCCTGGTGATCGTCACCGGCCCGACGGTGGTGACGCCGCTGCTGCGTCGCATCCGGCTGCGGCCCAAGCTGGCCACGGTGCTGGAGGCCGAGGGCGTGCTGATCGACGCCATCGGGGCCGTGCTGGCGATCGTCACCCTCGAGGTGATGATCAGCGGCATCGCGCACGACTGGGACGAGGGCATCCTGCACCTGGGCGTGCGGCTCGGCTTCGGCTTCGTGGCGGGGCTGGTCACCGGAGGTGTCATCGCCCTTCTGCTGCGCTTCCCCGCCCTGGTGCCGGAGGGCCTCGAGAACATCGTCAGCCTGTCGCTGGTGCTCTCGGCCTTCCAGGCCAGCAACGCCTTCCAGCCGGAGAGCGGCATCGTCACCGTGACCGTGGCCGGGATCCTGGTGGGCAACCTGAAGAGCCACCCGCTGGAGGGTCTCAAGGAGTTCAAGGAGCAGCTCACCGTGCTGCTCATCGGGCTGCTCTTCGTGCTGCTCGCCGCCGACGTCCGCGTCGCCGAGATCCAGGCGCTGGGCTGGCCCGGGGTGTGGACCGTGGTCGCCCTGATGCTCGTCGTCCGGCCCCTCAACGTCCTCGTGGGCACGCTGGGGGCCGATCTCACCCGGCGCGAGAAGCTCTTCCTCGCCTGGCTCGCCCCGCGCGGCATCGTCGCCGCCGCGGTCTCCTCCCTCTTCGCCCAGGAGCTCGACCGGGCGGGGATTCCGGGGGGCACGGAGCTGCGCGCCCTGGTCTTCCTGGTGATCGCGGCGACCGTCGTCGTGCAGGGTCTCACCGGCGGCCCGCTGGCCCGTCTGCTGGGTCTCCAGAGGAAAGGCGACGCGGGCTGGGCCATCCTGGGCGCCAACCCGGTCTCGCTGGCCCTCGCCGCCGGGCTGCGCGAGGCCGGGGACGAGGTCGTCTTCCTCGACTCCAACCCGGGCGCCTGCGCCGCCGCCGAGGCCGAGGGCCACCGGGTGCTCTACGGGAACGCCTTCTCCGAGCCCCTGCTGCTGCGCGCCGAGCTCGACAGCCGGGCGGGGGTGATCGGTCTGACGCCGAACGAAGAGGTCAACTTCCTCTTCGCCCAGAGGGTGCGCAAGGAGTTCCGCCAGCCCGCGGTCTGGGTCGCGCTGCGCGCCGACTCCTCCCGGGTGACCGCGGAGATGCTCCAGAGAGCGGGAGTGCGCTCGCTCTTCGGCGCGTCCCGCGACGTCTCCCGCTGGATCGGCCGTCTGCGTCGCGGGGCGGCCACAGTGGAGACCTGGGAGCGCTCGGCGGCGCCTCCGGCCGACGAGCCCGGCAGCTCCCTGGGCCCCGGCGCCGACCCCACCCGGTCGGCGCTGCCGATGCTGCTCCAGCGCAAGGGGCGGTCACGGCCCTACGACGGTGGCGCCGCGCCCGCCCCGGGGGACCGGCTGCGGGTGGCGATCGCCGAGGAGCGTCGCGCGGAGGCCGAGGAGTGGCTTGCCGACCACGGCTGGCGCCGCCTCCCCGATTCGCTGCCGGCGGGACCGGGCTCAGCGGATCTCGCTCACCCGGCCGATCCCGCCTAGCAGGAGCTCAGGGTCCACCCGCGCGCCGCGCCAGCGCACTCCGAAGTGCAGATGCGGGCCGGTGGCCCGCCCGGTCTGCCCCACCCGCCCGATCGTCTGGCCGCGGGCCACCTCGGCCCCCTGCGCCACGTCGATGCGGCTCAGGTGGAAGTACATGGTGATCAGGCCGTCGCCATGATCGAGGAAGACGCTCCGGCCCGAGAAGAAGAGATCTGCGACCAGGACCGCGGTGCCGTCTGCCGCTGCTCGCACCGGCCGCCCTTCGGCCGCCGCGAAGTCGGCCCCCGAGTGCGGGCTGCGGGGCTGGTCGTTGAAGAAGCGGCGGTGGCCGAAGCGGCCGCCCGGCGGCAGCTCGTCGAGCGGGTCGGCGAGGGGAAGACGGAAGCGGGCCGGTCCGCGCCGTGACCAGAGCGCGCCCACCAGCTCCTGCTCGCGCCCGACCCGCTCGAGGTCCCGGGCGGAGAGGTTCACCTTCGAGTCGTCCTCGATCGTGATCCGCTGCACCGGGTAGCCGTACTCCCCCACCCGGATGGTGGCCCGCTCGCGGCCCGTGGGGAGCTCGCGGGCGACCTCGTAGGGACCCGGTGGGCGGAGCAGGTCCACCGGGTACCAGCAGGCGCCGTCGATCGGCGCCCAGCGCTCCCCCCCGGCCTCGCAGGCGCGGAGGCCGTCGCCCCGCCACACGACCACGGAGCCCGGCGGCGCGCTGACCGAGAGCGGCCCGGCCGCCGCCAGCGACACCGGGATCGTCGCGAGCGCGGCTGCCGCCAGCCGGGACACCCCTCTCATCCCGCCGGCTTTAGCCGCCACGGCATCTCGAGCGCCCCGGCCCCCGGCCCGTCGAGCCAGCCCAGCCGGCGCGCCAGCTCGACCACCGGAGCCAGACGACGCAGTAGCTGCCCGGCGGCGGGGTCGAGGAACGAGCGTCGGTCCCGCAGCGCCTCCCACGCCGACCGGGGCCGCGGGAAGACCTGGAGCCGGATGCGCTCGTCCTCGGCGGCGCCGATCTCGGCGCGCACCCGGGCGATCGCCGCCTCGTAGCCACCCAGCTCGTCCACCAGGCCCAGCCGGACCGCCTCCTCGCCGGTCCAGATCCGCCCCCTGGCCAGCTCGGAGACCGCCTCCGGGGTCAGCGAGCGGCCCGTCGCCACCTTGGCGGTGAAGTCGTCGTAGATCCGGTCGAGCCAGGCTTGCAGCCGCTCCCACTCGGCGGGCGAGAACTCGCTGACGCCGCTCCAGAAGGCGGCCCGCTCGCCGGCCGAGATGCCGCCCCAGGCGATCCCCAGCTTCCCCCACAGCTCGCGGGTGACCAGCTTGCCGCCGTAGACGCCGATCGACCCCGTGATGGTCCCCGGCTGGGCGACGATGGCGTCGGCGGCCATGGCCACGAAGTACCCGCCGGAGCCGGCCAGGTCGCCCATCGACACGACCACCGGCTTGCCCGCCTCCTTCGCGAGGACGGTCTGCCGCCAGATCGTGTCGGAGGCCACGTAGGAGCCGCCCGGGCTGTCCACCCGGAACAGGATCGCCTCGACGTCGTCGTCCTCCAGCGCCTCGCGGAAGGCGCGCGAGACGGTCTCGGAGCCCATCTCCCGCGACCCGGAGAAGGGGTCGTAGCCGCCGGGCCCGAGGACCACCGAGCCGACGCCGTAGATCAGGGCCACCGAGCGGCCGCCCGAGGGGCCTCCGCCGCGACGCAGATACCGCGCCAGGGTCTCGTTCCCGACCCCGTCGCCGAACCGCTCGCGCAGGCGGTCGGTCAGCTCGTCGCGGTAGGCCAGTCGGTCCACCAGCCCCAGCTCGAGCGCTTCGGGGCCGAGATAGGGGCCGCCGTCGAAGATCCGACGCACGGCCTCCTCGTCGAGACCGCGGCCGGCGGCGACGCCGCGCACGATCTGGCCGAAGTGCGAGTCGGCAACCGCCTGGAGCGCCTCTGCGTGCGCCTCGGTGAAGCCGGTCTCGGTCAGGCTGTTCATGGCGTTCTTGTACTCGCGGCGGTGGTCGAGCTGCGGAACGACGCCCAGCTTGTCCAGGGCGCCGCGGTAGAAGGGCACCTCGTAGCGGACTCCGGTGAGACCGACATCGCCGGAGGGCTGCAGATCGATCTCGTCGAAGGCGCTCGCCAGGTAGTAGGCACCGTTGCCGGGCGCGAACTCGCCCAGGGTCTCGGCATGGGCGTAGGCCGGCTTGCCGCCCTCGCGGAAGTCGAGCACCGCCTGCCGCAGCTCCTGGAGGGTCGCCAGGCCCACCGGCGCCGCCCCCACCCGGGCGACCAGGGCGACCACCCGGTCGTCCCTTCCGGCCCGCCGGATCGCGTCCACGACCTCCCTGAGCGAGGGCTCGACCGGCAGAAACGCCAGCGCCACTGGGTCCTCCAGACGGCCGTCGACGAAGCCCTGGGCCAAGTCCAGCTCGAGCACCACCTCGCCCGGGGGAACCAGCTCGCCACCGCTCAGGGTGGCGATCAGCAGCACCACCGCGGCCACCGCCAGCGCCACCGACACCAGGAGCACGATCACCAGGGTCTTGCCTTCGGAACGTCGCCTCATCGTCACGCGCCTCCGCTTCGAG
>JAWWBN010000128.1:0-10584 GCA_033720955.1 Thermoanaerobaculia bacterium
AGTCTCGAGCTGGAGAATCCGCCGCTTCTCGGCGAACGATGCGGGAGCGTCGGGCATCGCCGCGCTCCACTATAGCCTGGACCGCCACCCGCGCGGGCACCGGCCGCCGACTCCGCCGCGCCCGCGTTTGACCCCGCCTCGACCCCTCCGCATACTCCCCGGCATGCAGCGACGACCGGAGGAGTATCCAAGGCAGTCCACCGACAAGATCCGCTACGCCGACACCGACCGCCAGGGCCACGTCAACAACGCCCTCTTCGCCACCTTTCTGGAGACGGGCCGGGTGGAGATCCTCTACGACCCGGAGCGACCCCTGGCGGCGGAGGGCGCCGAGTTCGTCATCGCCCGGCTCGGCCTCGACTTCCGCGCCGAGATGAAGTGGCCCGGCTCGGCGACCGTGGGCACGGGGGTGCGCAAGGTCGGCAACAGCTCGTTCACCCTGGAGCAGGTGATCTACCAGGGAGAGACTCGGGTGGCCGAGGCCGAGACCGTGATCGTCCAGGTGGACGGGAGAACCGGCAAGGCGCGCCCCCTGACGGGAGCGACCCGAGAGCGCCTCGATGCGCTCCGGCTGGCCGAGGCCTGACGCCGTAGAGCCGGGCTAGCGAGAACCGGCCAGCGCGTCGGCGACGGCCGCGGAGATCGGCAGCCCGAGCTCGAGCTCCAGCCAGAGCCACTGGCCGGCCGGGTTGCATTCGAGGAACACCGGCGCGCCCGACGGCTCGACGATCAGATCGTAGGCGCCGAAGCGGATGCCGGCCCGCCGCTGGAACTCGAGGAGGCGTTCGCGCAGGACGGGGGCCAGCTCGGCCTCGCCGTACATCTTCTGGAACTGGTCGCGCCGCCAGTCTCCCGCCGTGATCGGGGACATCTGGGAGTCGATCCGGACCGCGAAGACCTGCTGGTCGACGATGGTCACCCGCAGCTCGTGCCGCTTCTCGACCAGGCGCTGGAAGATGCCCGGCGCCTGGCGGATCTGCTCCCCGGAGCGGCGCACGTCGGACTCGTCCACCTCGTTGGTGAAGATGATCTCGTCGGGGGGCACCAGGAACGAGCTCAACGTCTTGTAGACCACCCTGCGCCCGTCGCCGAAGAGGCTGGCCGCTCGCCGAGCGTCGTTGGTGAAATGGGTATCGGGCACGCCGAGCCCGACGGCGGCGGCCAGCGCCAGTTGAAAGGCCTTGCCGCTGGCGATCCGGTGATCCCAGAGAGGGTTGATCCACTCCGCTCGGGGGGTGAACCGGGGAAGGGAGCGCAGACCGGCACGCCACTCGTCGCTGCGAAACCTCTCCGCCACGCTGGCGAAGGCGCCACTCCACTCACAGGCGCGAACCGGCTTCCACCGCCACCAGACCGCGTCGACCGACCCCAGATCCCACACCACGCCCGCGGCCTCCACCCGGCCGCCCGGCCGGCCGTCTTTCAGCTCCAGGTCGAGAAAGTGGTCCTCCTGGAAGCAATCCAGGACCAGAGAGTCGGCGCCCCTGGCGTCGAGCCCCTCTTCGACCCTCTCGATATGCGGATCAGGAATCTGGCCGACGACCAGAACGCGGCGCGAGCGCCGGCTCACCCGTCGACGTCCGCATCCTTGTCGCAGAAGGTGATCGTGCCCGAGCCGGTCGCCGTCAGGTCGTTCTGGAAACGGGCCCGCTCCCTGAACTTGAGTCCGTACGGCACCATCGCAACCTCGTAGTTCTCCCCGAAGTGCTCGGCGGCGAGCTTCTTCAGCGGCTCCAGCATCTTGATGTCGGTGGCGGTCCCACCCAAGCCCAGTACGGCGTCACCGAACTTCTCGCCCCGCTCGATCGCGGCGTGCACCTCCGGCCGGCACTCCAGGTCCGCGGCCCGCAGGCCGTTGCTGCGCAGGAACTTCTTGGGATCTTCCAGGAACTCACGGCCGAGGGTCGTGTTCTCCTCGCCGGCGAAGGGAAGCAGAAAACCGCGGCTCTCGCGGGTCTTCCGGCCTCCCCCTCCGCGCCGGCCGGTGGTTGGCCCCTTCTTCTTGGACATCAGCCCCCTCCTCTCCGGTAGGAACAGGATCCGTGGTCAGAGTGTCGTGGATTTGGGGGCATTGTAGCAGATGCCCCCAACGCGACTCAGCCCGCGCCGACCCCGGTGTCCTGGGAGATCCGGCCGTCGAGGAGCTCGACCCGGCGCGGCGCCCTCTCGGCCAGGGCCGGGTCGTGGGTGATCACCAGCATGGTGCGGCCCTGCTCCCAGAGCTCCTCGAAGAGGCTCATGATGTCGCCGCCCGAGCGGGAGTCCAGGTTGCCGGTGGGCTCGTCGGCCAGCACGATGTCGGGGTCCATCGCCAGGGCGCGGGCCACGGCCACCCGCTGCATCTGACCGCCCGAGAGCTCGGTGGGCTTGTGCTCCATGCGGTCGGCCAGACCGACCCGCTCCAGCAGGTCGCAGACCCGCTCGCGGCGCCGCCGGCGGGGGACGCCGCCGAAGAGCAACGGCATCTCCACGTTCTCGTAGGCGCTGATCTGCGGCAGAAGGTTGAAGTTCTGGAAGATGAACCCCACCCGGCGGTTGCGGATGGTCGCCAGCCGGGCGCGAGAGAGACCGGCGACCCGCTGGCCACGCAGCTCGTACAGCCCGTCGGTGGGGGTGTCCAGACAGCCGATCAGGTTCATCAGCGTCGACTTGCCGGAGCCCGACGGCCCGACGATGGCGGCGAACTCGCCGTCCGCCACCGTGAGGTCGATGCCGCGCAGCGCCTCGACCTTGACCTTGCCGGTCTCGTAGACCTTCCGGATCCCGTCCATCCGGATCACGGCGCCGTTGCCGGCCGCGGCCTGGTCCCCCTTCGACATCATTCGTACCGCAGGGTCTGGGCCGGATCGATGCGGGAGGCTCGGCGAGCCGGGAAATAGCCGGCCGCGAGGCCGATCACCCCGAGGATGCCCGCAGTGGTGAAGGTGATGGCCGGGGAGAGGGTCGGCTTGCCGAGCATCTCGATCGCGACGTTGTCCTCCACCGGCACCAGGCCCATCAGCAGGATGAGCCCGGTGCTCATCAGGAGGCCGACCAGGCCGCCGAGCAGCGTGTAGGTCAGCCCCTCGAGGACGATCGGCCCGGTGACCCAGCCGGCGCGGGCGCCCAGCGCCATCTTGACTCCGATCTCCCGGGTCCGCTCCTTGACCACGGCGTACATGATGTTGGCGACGCCGATCCCGCCCACCAGCAGGGTGAGTCCGCCGATGATGCCCAGGAAGAGCTGGATGCCGAGCATCATGTTGGCGAACATCTGCCCCGTCTCGACGGTGTCCCAGACGCCCAGCGCCCGCTCGTCGTCGGGGTCGAAGCCGTAGCGGGGCGAGAGGGTCTCCCGGACCTCGGCCAGCTTGCGCTTCATCTCCGCCGGGTCCAGCGGCTTGATGACGATGTTGGCGAGCCGGTCGGTGCCGTACTGGGCCTCGAAGGTGCGGATGGGGATCACCGCGTGGTCCTTGTCCATGCCGCCGTAGGTCGAGCTCTGCAGCTTCTCGGCCATCACGCCCACCACCGTGTAGGGGACGTTGTCCACCAGCAGGGTCTCCCCCACCGGCTCGTCCTGGCCGAAGAGGTCCTCCGCCAGGTCGTAGCCCAGGAAGATCACCCGCCGGCGGCGGGCGTCGTCGATCGGGTTGAGGAACCGGCCCCCGGCTCGCGCCACGTGGTTGCGCAGCCGCCCGTAGACCAGGCTGGCTCCGGTCAGCCGGCCGTTCACCGTGACGTCGCCGCGGGTGAAGGCCGTGCGCCACTGCCGCATCTCGCCGCTGACCCCGAACAGATCGGGCACCCGCTCCTCGATCAGGCGGATGTCCGCGGTGCGGGGACGCACGGGGCGGCCCGCGGGGAGCCCCTTCCAGGGCCGGGTGGTCTCCCCCGGCCACATGATGGCGATGTTGGTGCCCAGCCCGGAGTTGGCCCGCCCGAGCTGGGTGCCGAGCCCCTCGCCGAAGGCCAGCAGCAGGACCAGCGACAGCGATCCCCAGGCGATGGCCGCCACCGTGAGCAGCGCCCGCTTGCGCTGCACCCGCGAGGTGCGCCAGAAGAGCTGGAGGACGAGACCGGGACGCAGATTCACCGACTGGACTCCCAGCGCCTCACATCTTCATCGCGACCACCGGATCGAGGTCGGCCGCCGTCTTCGCCGGAAAGTAGCCCGCCACCAGGCCGATCAGCCCGAGCAGCGAGGCGGTGATCGCGGCGACCGGCGTCGAGACCTCGGGCCGGCCCACGAAGTCGGTCAGGCCCAGCGCCGGGAAACCGGCGCAGATCGCGGCCGTGATCGCCAGGCCGATCGCCCCACCCACCGCGGTGACGATCAGGGTCTCGACGAGGAACTGACCCAGGATGCCGCGGGGCTTGGCTCCCAGGGCCATCTTGACCCCGATCTCGGAGGTCCGCTCCTCCACCACCACGTTCATGATGTTCGACACACCGATCCCGCCGACCACCAGGGTCAGCGACCCGACGATGGCCAGGAAGGCCTTGAAGGCGTTCATGAAGGTGTCGAGGAAGCGGGCCATCTCGGTGGTGTCCCAGATGGACAGGGCCTCCTCGTCTCTCGGGTCGAAGCGGTGCCGGGCGGCCAGGATCGCCAGGACCTCGTCGGCGGCGGCCTCGCTGCGCCCCAGCGCGGCGGCGGTGAAGATGAAGTTGCTCACATACTTCTCGCCGGTCAGCGCCCGGAAGGTGGAGGCCGGGATGACCACCTTGTCCTTGTCGCGGCCGCTGTACGACGACTGCTGCACCTTGCGCTTGAGGACTCCCACCACCGTGAAGGGCGAGCCGTGCAGGCGGAAGATCTGCCCCACCGGATCGGTGGCGCCGAAGAGCTGCTCGGCGAGCTCGTTGCCCAGGAAGGCCACCCGGCGCTTGGTCTCCGAGTCGAGCGGGTTCAGGAAGCGGCCCCCCGCCTGGGGTATGAGGTTGCGCATCTCGCCGTAGGGCGGATCGACCCCGGAGACCTCCACCGCCAGCCGCCGCGGGCCGAGCTGCAGGGTGAGGGTGTCCTGGAACTCCGCGGAGACCGCGCCGACGAGCTGCGCCCGCTTGCGCACCAGGTCCAGGTCCTCGGCGGTGACCCGGATCCTCCGCCCCTTGCCGAGCCCCTCGAAGGGGATCGAGGTCTGCGACGGCCAGGCGATCACGATGCCCCGGCCCAGCCCGGCGGCGTTCTTCTGCATCTGGCGGTGGAAGGCGCCGCCGAAGGCCAGCAGCAGGCTCACCGCCACCGTCCCCCAGACGATCCCCAGGGTGGTCAGGAAGGTCCGCAGCTTCTGGGCCCGCAGGTCGCGCAGGAGCTGCCGGAGCGCGTTGCCGAGGCCGGTCATCTAGAAGATCTCCCGCGGCGGCCGCTCCACCACCTCCGCGCCCTCTTCGAGACCGGAGACGATCTCGATGTTGAGGCCGGGGGGGAGCCCGGTGGCGATGGCCACCTTCCGCGGCTCCGCCTCGGGCTCGCCGGCCGGCACCTCGACGAAGGTCGCGGCGCCGGCGTCCGAGAACAGCACCAGCCGCTCGGGCAGGACGAGGATGCCGGTCTTCTCGCGGATGACCAGGTCGGCGGTGGACGAGTACCCCGCCCGCAGCACCATCTCCGGGTTCTCCGGCGGGTCGAGCTCGATCTCGACCTCGAAGAGCCGCGCCCCCTCCTCCTCCTTGGCCTGGGGCGCGATGCGGTTCAGCCGCCCGGTGACCTTCTCCCCCGGCAGGGCGCCGATGTTGAGCCGCGCCGGCACCCCCACCTTCAGCTTGCCCACGTCGATCTCGTCCACCGTGCCCTTGAAGATGAGGTCGCTCATGTCGGCCACCGCCGCCATCACCGTGCCCTCCTGGAACGAGGTCAGCGGGACCACCGGATCGCCGGGGTCCACGTTGCGCTCCAGCACGATACCCGCGGCGGGGGCGCGGATGATCGACTCCATCTCCCGGCCGCGCCCGCTGATCCGGCCGGCACGGGTGAGCTCCAGGTTGTCGCGGGATGTGTCGAGCTCGATCTTGGCCAGCTCGAACGCCTCGCGGCGGGCGTCGGCCTCCTCGGCCGAGATCACCCCCTGCCGGGCCAGCTCCTGCGACCGCTGCCAGTCGGCGGCGGCCCGCGCGTGGGCCGACTTTGCCGCCTCCAGCCGCCGCTCCGCCTCCACCAGCTCGCCCGGGGTGGGGTCGGGAACGATCTCGAAGAGCGGGTCGCCGGCCGCCACCCGGTCGCCCACGTCCACGGCGCACCGCTTGACGATCCCCGAGATCTTGGACTTGACCTCGAACTTGAGCCGCGGCTCGATCTGCCCCACCGCCACCGCCTTCTCGGTGATGGAGCCGCGCTCCACCGCCACCAGCTCGAGCTCCTCGCCCCGGCCCTGGCGGCCCTGGAGCCAGAAGTAGGCGCCTACCACGATGGCGGCGACGACGATCAGACCCACCAGGATCTTGAGGATCTTGGCCATGCTCTCGGAACCTCCTCCCCACACCCTACGGCGACGGCCGCGTCGGGTTTCGCCCTGGCCGCCGGCCCGGTTCGAGAGAGCCGCGACCCCGCGACGGCTCGCGGGGCTCTACGGACAGGCCGCGTTGCCGATGGTCAGCTCGCCCGCGACCTCCAGGTCGTTGCTCAGCCGCACCTCGGGCGCCTCGAGGGTGACGCTCTCCATGGCGCCCACCCGGTAGCCCCCTCCCGCCTCCACCAGAGCCGAAGCCCCGTAGGAGGAGGCGAGGCCGTTGTAGGCGGCGTTCAGCAGACGGGTGGCCACGCACGCGGCGCAGGTGTAGATGCGGATGTCGTCCACGAACCAGCCGTACTCGTCCACCACGAAGTCGGTGCCCACGTCGAAACGGTAGCGGAACGGAAGCCCGGCCAGCGACGAGAGGTCGAGCTGCGAAGCGGTGTAGCCCCAACTGTCCGCGACGAAGGCGCTCTGGCCGCCGAACGGGTTCGAGCAGCACGAGCTGATGACGCCGCCGTAGGTCTGGCCCGCGGTGATCAGGGAGCCGCCGTCGATCCAGCTCGCGCCGTCGGTGCTGTACCCGACCTGGCCGCCGTCCCAGAAGGAGGCGCCGGTGTTGTCGAAGCCGTGGGAGTGGTTGAACTGCATGCGGGCTCCCGCCGGCAGCGAGGCGATCCCCGGATCGACCACCACTCCGTACGACCCGCTGGTCGGCCGGTCGTAGCCCCAGTAGCTCTTGACGCCGCTGGTGGCGTAGGTGCCCAGAAGGCTCGACGGGCCCTCCACGCACCAGGTGGTGGGCACCCCGCTCGACGGGCAGGCGGCCAGGCTGCTGGTCTCGATGTCCCAGTAGTGCCACAGGGTGGGCGCCTGGCCGGCGGGGCAGAACGCGGGGACGGCGCCCTGGGCGGGCGCGCACGGCCAGGGCGAGGCCATCTCGACCGCGTCCAGCGCGTCCACGAGCTCGGCGCAGTCGGCCGGGGTGATCCCGGAGATCCCGATCAGATCCTCGCACGACTGCTGGAGGGCGTCGTAGTTGTCGAGGAGATCGGAGCTCGAGACCAGGTAGCTGGCCAGCGCCCGGTACTGGATCTTCCCGGCCTTGGTCAGCCCGAGGCCCACGACGGTCTTGCCGTTGTAGGTGCCGCCGTCCACCATCAGCGCGTAGGCGTGGTTGGGCACTCCGCTGTTGGAGTGCACCCCGCCCCGGTCGCTCCGGTAGTCGTCGCCGCAGACGAACTCCGAGTCGCTCACCTTCCCCGGGTCGCCGAAGACGGTCGGATCCATCATGTCGCGGATGGCTCCGATGCCCGGAACGTCCTCGCCCATCTGCCAGCGCACGCCGGCGGTGTCGGTCCCCGCCAGGTTCACCAGATCGACCGTCTCCCCGAAGATGTCCGAGTACGACTCGTTCAGCGCGCCCGACTGCATGTAGTAGAAGAGGGCGGCGGTGTGCTCGGTGACGGCGTGGGTGAGCTCGTGGGCGTCCACGTCGTCGGCCGCCGGGAAGCCCTCGCCGTAGACCATCTGGCTGCCGTTCCAGAAGGCGTTGGCGTAGGGACAGTCCGGGGCGCTGGGGCAGTAGTGGACGGTGGAGACCAGGGGCGCGCCGGCGCCGTCGTAACTGTCGCGGCCGTGTTCGCTCCAGAAGTAGTCGTAGGTGTCCCCCGAGTAGTCGTAGGCGGCGTCCGCGTCCGTATCGCCGGTGGACGCGTCGCCTTCGCCGCGGACGTGCACCCCGGGCAGAGCGCCGAAGGCGCCGTCGCCCGGGTCGTTGGCGTCGTGGATCGCACGGACCCGGGCGTCGGTGAGCTGGCTGAAGTGGAGCAGCGGCGCGCCGCTCGCGGCGTCGACCCAGATGTACTCACGCAGGTCGATCGCGCTGGCCTCGACGAACCAGGCGAGCCGCGTCCACGCCCGGCGACCCTCCAGCAGACCGCGGTTGAAGAGCTCCAGCCGGGGCTCGCTCAGCCGGGCCTCCCCCGGTCCCACTCCGAGCCGCCGGTCCAGAAGCAGCCATGCGGCCTCCCGGGCCCCCTCCGGATCGACGGCGGGAGCCGTGTCCGTCAGATCCAGGTCGGGCACCGTCTTGCCGTTGACGCTCGCCACGGAAGAGCCACGCAGGTGGACGATCACCTCGCCTCCGGTCACCGGCACGCCGCCGTGCGCCTGGCGGAACCGGATGTGCTCCATCCCCGCCTCGTCGGGACCGGCCACCCGGACCAGCGACACCGACCCGCGGCCGGCCAGCCCGAAGGCGGCGCCGAACTGGTCCAGGAAGAGCCTCGCCCTCTCCTCGGCGGGAGCCGACTCCGGCAACGCCACCACCGGTTGCCGCGGCGGCGAGAACGAGAGAAAGGTGGCGAGACCGGTCGTCGGCGAGATCGTCGCCCGAGGGGGACCGCCGGCTACCCGCTCGAGGTCGGCGAGGGTCTGCTCGACGATCGGTCTCGCCGTCTGCCCGGCCCCGGCGCCCGCTGCCAGGAGCCCCACCAGCGCGGCCAGGAGCGGTAGCGAGCGGGGCGGCGTAGGCTCGGTGGCGGGTGTCGATCGACTCATGCGCGGCGTCCCGTGCTTTCGAGGACCCGATCCCCGGGCGTCGAGCCGTGCGCCCGAGCGTCCAGAGCGGAGCGGAGACCGGCGCGATTATACGGGCCAATCCGCCGGCGCCGGGGAGGGCGCTGCCGCCCGAAACGAGGGCCGCGGGCCCTGGCGGCGAGGCCGCGAAGAGCCGCCGGCGACCGCCCGGCTACGGCACGACCTTGAACTGCACGCAGCTCGTGTTGTTGGTCTCGTCCGACTCGGCGATCACGTTGTTGGGGTCCACCACGGCGCAGAGGTAGGAGCCGGTGGGCGTGCCCGGCGGCAGCTTGCCACCGTGACCGTCGTAGTTGTGGCTGGCGCCGGCCGCCAGATCCACCGTGTTGGAGATCCGGCCGCCCACCAGGAGCATGTCGTCCTGGAAGACGTAGGGCGACGGCACCGTCGCGAAGGCGACCGGCACCGTGCCGTCCGTCGACAGCACCAGGTCCACCATGTAGCCGCTGGCGCCGGCGCTGGCCGTGCCGGCGGCGGCGGCGCTGCCCACGTTCTCCACGTTGGCGAAGACCGTGCCGCGGACGTCCTCCTCGTCCTGGTAGGCGGAGCGGGCGTCGACGTTGACCGTCAGGTCGGGGCGGCAGCCGAGAGCGGCAAGGCTCAGAACGGCGGCCGTCAGCACCAGGGTCGGGCTCTGCTTCATGGTTCCTCCTCGGACGGTCGCCAGTGACCGCCTCCTGGGAGAACAGGCGTCTCGTGCGTCCTTCCCGTTACCGGCGGGAGCCGTCCGGATAGACTCCTCGGCCATGAATCGGAGATCTGCCGCGGTCTGCCTCTCCGTGGTGCTTCTCGGCTGCTCCGGCCCGGAGCGCGAGAGCACCCAGGCTCCCCCGTCGCGACCCGCGCCGTCGCCCCCCACCGACGTGCGGGGCGAGGAGATCGCCTACGAGGTCGGCGGCGTCCGGCTGAACGGCTACATCGCCTGGGACGCGGCCCGGAAGGGCCCGAGGCCCGGCGTGCTGGTGGTGCACGAGTGGTGGGGCCACAACGAGTACGCCCGCATGCGTGCCCGCATGCTCGCCGAGATGGGCTACACGGCGCTGGCCGTGGACATGTACGGCGACGGCAAGGTGGCGGAGCACCCGGCCGACGCGGAGAAGTTCATGACCGAGGTGGCGAGCCGCCTCGACGTCCTGGCCGACCGCTTCACCGCCGCCCGCGAGCTGCTGGAGGCCCAACCGACGACCGACCCCTCGCGCACGGCCGCGATCGGCTACTGCTTCGGCGGCGCCGTGGTCCTCCACATGGCCCGGCTGGGGACCGGTCTCGCCGGGGTGGCCAGCTTCCACGGCGACCTGGTGCCCCGGACCGAGGCGGCTCCGGAGGCGGCCCGGACCCGCGTGCTGGTGCTCCACGGAGCCGACGACCCCTTCGTCGCGCCGGAGTCGATCGACGCCTTCCGCCGGGAGATGGCCGAGGCCGGCATCGACTTCGAGCTCATCGCGTACCCGGGAGCGGTGCACTCGTTCACCAACCCGGGCGCCACGGAGATCGGCGAGCGCTTCGACATGCCCCTGGCCTACGACGAGGCGGCCGACCGGCAGAGCTG
>JAWWBN010000129.1:0-10565 GCA_033720955.1 Thermoanaerobaculia bacterium
AGCGGCAGCAGGAGGCCGAGCGGCGGGGATCGGCGGCCGAGGCGGCGGCGGCGGCGGCGGCGGGAAGTGGCCGGGGCGCGGGCGGCCCGGGCACGGACGGCGGCGAGGACGGGTCGCAGGGCGAAGGCGAGGCCCTCTCCGGGGCCTCGGGCACGGGCTCGGGGGAGGTGGGGGGCGCCGGGGAGGCCGCCGAGGAGGAGGGCGGCGGCTCCGGCTCGCGCGTGCCGCCCGACGTGGGGGACGGCAGCGACGACGACATCGTGGCCCGGCAGATCCGCGAGGCGGCGATGAAGGAGGAGGACCCCGAGCTTCGTGAGAAGCTATGGGACGAGTACCGCGCGTACAAGAGAGGCGAGACCAAGGACGATGGCTGAGCGGGCAGGACGAGTCGCGAGCCTGGCCATCCTGGTGGGCCTGGCCACCGCCTCGGCCGTCGCGGCGGCCCGCTCGGTGGAGCCTCCCGTGCTCCTGGTGCAGGCCGCCGCCGAGGTCCCCCCGGCGGAGCTCCTCGACGTCGGCGTGCGGGTGTTCCGGCTCGGCATCCCCGAGGCCGAGAGCCCGGAGCTCGAGGCCGAGCTCGCCGAGCGGGGCGTCTTCCGGGAGATCCGGCGCGGCGAGGCGAGGCTCTTCCCCTTGCGGCTCGCGCGGGCCCTCGAGAGCTCCGGCCACTGGGGGGCCGTGCGGGTGATCCCGGCGCCCACCGACGCGGTGGATCTGACCGTGTCCGGCACCATCGTCGAGTCCACCGGGCGCACCCTGGTCCTCGAGATCGTCGCCCGCGACGCCTCGGGAGAGCGCTGGCTGACGCGGAAGTACAAGAGCCGCGCCGATCCCGCGGGCTACGCCGAGCCCGTGGAGGGCGAGCCGCCGCCCGACCCCTTCCAGAGCCTCTTTCACCAGATCGCCAACGATCTGCTGGAGGCGCGGCGCGAGCTGGAAGCGGCGGAGCTGGCCCGGCTGCGCGAGATCGCCTTCCTCCGTTTCGCCGCCGACCTGGCGCCAGCCAGCTTCGCGGACGACCTGGAGCGCGGCGCCCGGGGTCGCTACCGGGTGGCCTCGCTGCCCGCCGAGGGCGACCCCATGGTGGATCGGATCGCCGAGATCCGCGAGCGCGACTACCTGCTGGTGGACATCCTCCACGAGCAGTACGTCACCTTCGCGGGGGAGATGGAGGAGCCGTACCGGCAGTGGCGGGCGTACAGCTACGAGGAGGAGGTCGCGCTGGCCAAGCTGCGCAAGCAGTCGCGGATGGCGAAGATCTTCGGCGGTCTGGCCATTCTGGGCGGCATCCTGGCGGACGGCGACAGCAGCGCCGAGCGCGCGGCCAAGGAGGCGGCGGTGATCGGCGGCACCCTGGCGGTGCAGGCGGGCTTCGCCAAGTCGCAGGAGGCGAGGATCCACCGCGAGGCCATCCGCGAGCTCGCCGCCTCCTTCGACAGCGAGGTGGCGCCGATGGTCGTGGAGGTCGAGGGCCGCACCCTGCGGCTGACCGGCTCGGCCGCGACCCAGTACGAGGAGTGGCGCCGGCTGCTGCGCGAGATCCTCGCCACCGAGACCGGACTGCCCCCCGACCCGGACACCTCCGCCGAGCTGGAGACGGAGGAGACCGGCCCCAGGTGAGCGAGGGCGAGCGGCGGTCCCGGGTCCGGCTGACCCCGCCGCCGCGGGTGGGCCCCTCCGGCGACGAGGCCGGCGTGCGGGTGAAGCCCGAGCGGTCGAGGCGGACGCCCCGGATCCTGGCGGGCGCGCTCTACCTCGCGGTGCTCGCGGTGGCCGGCTGGCTTCTCCTGGCGGGTCCCTGGCCCGGCGGCGACGCCCCCGCGGTCCCGGCCGACCTGCCGCTCGAGGACCCGGCCGGCGCCGCCGCCCCGCCGCCGCGCGTCCAGGCGAGCCAGCCGACGCCCACCCCGCCGGAGGCCGCTGTCGCCGCGGAGGAAGCTCGCCCGCCGGGGGCCGCGGACGACCCCCGGGAGGACGGGCCCGAGCCGTCCCGGGCGGCGGCGTCCCCTCGCTCGGAGGCTCCCGCCGCCCCGCCGGCCCCGCCCCCCGATCCGGCGGTCCTCGAGCTGGCGAAGCTGCGGGATCTCGAGGCCCTGGCGAAGCGGCGCGAGGCGGAGGAGGCGTGGACCGCGGCGGTGGCGGCCTACCGGGCGGCCCTCGAGATCGAGCCCACCGCGGCCTTCGCCCAGGCCGGTCTGCGCCGCGCCGGGTCGCGGGCCGACCTGGCGGCGCGGCTGGACGGGCACCTGGCGCGACCCGGGCGGCTGGCGGCCGACACGGTGCTGGAGGAGGCGCGCGAGCTGCTCGAGATGGCCGCAGCGGTGGAGTCGCCCGGTCCCCGCCACCAGAGCCAGGTCGAGGCGCTGCGCGCCCTGGTGGCGGAGGCCGAGGTCGCGGTGGAGGTGGAGCTGGTCTCGGACGGGCTCACCGAAGTGGCGATCCACCACGTCGGGCGGCTGGGCCGTTTCACCCGGCGCGAGCTGGAGCTGCGGCCCGGGGAGTACACGGTCGTCGGCACCCGGCGCGGCTACCGCGACGTGCGGCTCACCCTGGTGGTCTCGGCCGGCGCCGCGCCCGAGCCGCTGATCGTGCGCTGCCGGGAGCCGGTGTGAGCCGGTCGGTGACGATCGACGTCGACGGCGCCGTCCGCCGGGTGGCGTCGGAGGAGCTGCCGGTCTCCCTGGGCGGGCCCGGCAGCGACGTGGTTCTCCCCGGGCTGGCCGCCGGCGGTCCCTGGCTCCACCTGGGCAGCTCGGAGGGGGAGCTCTTCGTGCAGCCGGACGCCGCCGCACCGGGTCCGGTGGCGTGCGGTGGCGACCCGGTCCGCAGCTCGCGGTGGCTGCGGGACGGAGACACGCTGGCGCTGGGGGGCACCCGGATGGTCTTCCGCCAGGACGACCGGGGACCGCGGCTGGAGGTTCGGGACCGGGTGACGACGGTCGTGCCGCCAACCGGTCCTCCTCCCTCCGGCGGCGGCGAGGGGGAGGCCCCGCTGGTTCGCCCCGTCCTGTTCGAGCCGGTGCGGCCCGGACGCCGGAGCCGCCGCCGCTGGACCTGGACCGGAGCCGCCGCTCTCCTGGCGGTCGCCGCCCTGGTCGCCGCCGCGGGATACGCGGTGGCCGCCCGGGCGGTGCGGGTGGAGGTGCGACCGGCGCCCGACCGGCTCGCTCTCGACACCTGGCTGCCGGCGCCGCGGCTGGACGGCCGTCTGCTGCTGCTCCCGGGTAGCTACGAGCTGACCGCCGAGAAAGAGGGCTACCGGCCCCTGCGGGAGATCTTGGCCGTGAGCCGCGACGCCGGCTCCGAGCGGGTCTTCTACCTCGAGCCCCTCCCCGGGCGGCTGACCCTGGCGACGGAGCCGGCGGTGGGCGTCGCCGTCTCCGTGGACGGCCGGCCGGCGGGTGTGACGCCGCTGGCGGCGGTGGAGCTGGCTCCGGGCGAGCACCGGGTGACCCTCTCCGCGCCCGGCTACCGCGAGCACGAGACCCGGGTGACGGTCGCGTCGCCGGGCGAGTCGGTGGAGCTGGCGGTGACCCTCGAGAGCAGCCTGGCGTCGCTCGAGATCACTTCGACCCCGGCCGGGGCCGCCGTCGAGGTGGACGGGGAGGCGGTCGGCGTCACCCCGTTGACCGTGGAGGTGGAGGAGGGGTCCCGCCGGGTGCTCTGGCGGCTGGACGGCTACCGCGCCGCTGCGCGGCGCATCGAGGTCGTGGCCGGCGAGCCGGCCGCCGTCGGCGAGCGCCTGAGGGTGGCGGCAGGCAACCTGAGCGTGGTCACGGATCCGCCCGGCGCCGGGGTGACGATCGACGGCGTCGACCGTGGGCCGTCGCCCCTCGAGCTGGACCTGCCGCCGGGCCGCTACGCCGTCGAGGCCACGCGCCCGGACCACGAGGCCGCCACGGCCTCCGTCAGCCTCGCTCCCGGGGCCAGCCGTCTTCTGGAGCTGACCCTGCCCCCGCGGCTCGCTCGGCTGCGGGTAGTGAGCCGTCCCCCCACCGCCGAGGTGCGGGTGGATGGCGAGGCGCGGGGGAGCACCGGCGCGGACGGCCTGGAGGTGAGCCTCCCGGCCGGAGCGCAGCGGACGGTGGAGGTGGCCAAGGAGGGCTACGAGACCTTCCGCGCCCAGGTGACCCCGCGCCCCGGCCTCGCGCAGTCGGTCGAGGCGGTGCTGCGGACGCCCGAGGAGGTCCGGGCGGAGGCGGCGCCCCCGGAGATCGAGACCTCCCAGGGGGTGAAGCTGGTGCGGGTCGAGGGCGGACGTTTCAGCATGGGGGCGCCCCGCCGCGAGCCGGGGCGGCGGTTCAACGAGGTGCGCCGCGAGGTGGAGATCACGCGGCCGTTCTACCTCGGCACCCGGGAGGTCACCAACCGGGAGTTCCGGGAGTTTCTCGCCGGCCACCGATCGGGGGCCGTAAGCGGCGTCAACCTGGAGATCGACCACCACCCCGTGGTGCGGGTCACCTGGGACGACGCGGCCCGCTACTGCAACTGGCTCAGCGCGCGCGAGTCGCTGACGCCGGCCTACGTCGCCCGCGGCGGCCGGATGGCGGCGGTGGCCGAGCCGACCCGCGGCTACCGGCTGCCCACGGAGGCGGAGTGGAGCTGGGCGGCCCGGCACCGTGGCGGCCGGGTTCTCAAGTACCCGTGGGGGGGCGAGCTCCCCATCGAGCCGGAGAGCGGCAACTTCGGCGGCGCCGAGGCCCTGGCGGTCCTGGGCTCGGCTCTGCCGGGCTACCGCGACGCCTACCCCGGTACCGCCCCCGCCGACAGCCTGCGCCCCGACGAGCGCGGCATCTTCCACCTGGGCGGCAACGTGGCCGAGTGGGTCCAGGACGTCTACGCCGATCGCCCGGGCACCCCGGGCTCGGTGGAGCGGGACCCGGTGACCACCGGCGGCGGACTTCTGCACGTCATCCGGGGGGCGAGCTGGATGACCGTCACGGTGACCGATCTCCGGCTCACGCGACGCGACTCGGGCAGTGACGGGCGGCCCGACGTCGGCTTCCGGATCGCCCGCACCGCGGAGGGTACCCCACCATGAAGAGACCGCTCGATCTGCTGCTCTGGATCGTCCTGGCCCTGGGTGCGTTGACGCTCGGGCACTCGCACGCCGCGCAGGAGGGGCTCGAGGAGTTCGTGCCCACCGAGCGGCTCCCCGCCGACAGCGCGATCTCCTTCCCGGTGGACATCTGATGCGGCGGCGCGACACGTTCGGCTTCCTGGCCCAGATCGGGGCGCTGGCGGCGGCGGCGATCCTGGTCCACTCGATCTACGTCACGGTGGTGCGGCCGCGGGCCGACACGATCCTCGCCGAGCAGACGGCCGCGATGCAGGAGGATCCGGACTACGTCCAGCCGCGATCGCTCTGGGTGACGATCCGGGACTTCGAGCAGGAGGCCTGTTTCATCCTGATGCTCTGGGCCATGGCGATCATGGCGCTCAAGGGCTGGAGCGCCGGCCGCGAGGCGCGGCTCCTCGACCGCGAGCTGGTGCCGGTGCCGCCGGGGATGCGGATCCTGCCCGAGGACGCGCGGGAGTACGCCCGCGGCATCGAGTCGCTGCCCGAGGAGCGCCGCTCGGCCCTCCTGCCCCGGGCCCTGCTGGCGGCGCTGCACCGGTTCCTGGCGACCCGCAACATCCAGGACGTCTCGGACACGGCGACGGCGGTCTGCGACGCCGAGGCCGAGCGGCTCGAGTCGGAGCTCTCCATGGTTCGCTACATCGCCTGGGCCATTCCGTCGATCGGGTTCATCGGCACGGTGCGGGGCATCGGCGAGGCGCTGGGCAAGGCCCACAAGGCCGTCGAGGGCGAGATCGCCGGGGTCACCCAGAGCCTGGGCACCGCTTTCAACTCGACCTTCATCGCCCTGCTCATCTCCATCGTCCTGATGTTCCTGCTCCACCAGCTCCAGCTCCGCCAGGAGCGGCTGGTGCTGGACTGCCAGAGCTATCTGGACACCCGTCTCGTGCGCCACCTGGGGACCGGGTGAGCGATCCCGGCGCGGCGATCGCGGCCCTCGAGCTCAACGACGCCGGCCTGACGCTCGCGGGTCCTCCCGCCCTGGCGGAGCTCCAGGCTGACCCTGGGATCGCGGTTGTGGAGGAGGAGCGGATCGTCACCGGGCGCGCCGCCGAGGAGCGGGCGCGGCTGTCGCCGCGTCGGGTGCACCAGAGCTACTGGGCCGAGCTCGGTCTCGAGCCGCTGGGGCCGCCCTTCCCCGAGGGGCTGCGCTCGGCCGACCTGGCGTTCGCGCAGCTCGAGGAGCTCGGGACCCGGGCCGCGTCGGCGCTCGGCGGCGGGCGCTCTCTAACGGGGGTGCTCCTGGTGGCGCCCGGCTCCTTCTCCCTGTCCCGGCTCGGCCTGGCGCTGTCGGTGGCGCGGCGGGCCGGCTGGCCGGTGACCGGCTGTGTGGACGCCGCCGTGGCGGCGGCGGCCGGCGGCGCTCCGGCCGACGGCGGCCGGCGGATCCACCTCGACCTGGAGCGCAACCGCGCGGTGGCCACCGAGCTGCTGCCGGAAGAGGGCGGCCGGGTCGTCCGCGGCCGGGTGGTGCGGGACGAGCGGGTCGGCTCCGCCGCCCTGCTGGACGGCTGGGCGCGGGCGGTGGCCCGGCAGTTCGTGCGCCGGACCCGCTTCGATCCCCTGCACGCGGCGGCCACCGAGCAGGAGCTCTACCTGCGTCTGCCGGGCTGGCTGGCGCGGCTGTCGGCGGAGAGCTCGATCGCGGTGTCCATCGCCGCCGGCGGGCGGGCGCACGAGATCGAGCTGGAGCGCGCCTGGGTGGCGGCCGAAGCCGCGCTCGCCTACGAGCGGCTGGCCGACCTGGTCCGCGCCGCGGTCGAGGCCGCGCCGGAGCCGGCGGGTCTGCTGCTGAGCGACCGCCTGCGCGGCCTCCCCGGTCTCGAGATCCGCGGGAGCGCGTCGGGTCCCGCGATCCGGCTTCCCGCCATGGCCGCCCTGACCGGGGCGCTCCGGCACGCCCGCGAGATCCATCACCCCGGGGTGGAGGCGCCGCCCCTGATCGTTCGTCTGCCCGGAGCGCGGGGGTGAGCGTGAGGCGCCGAGGATCGTTCAACCCCTTCGGCCTGGCCTTTCTCGACGCCATGATGTGCGGCTTCGGCGCCGTGGTGCTGCTCTACATGGTCATCAACGCCTCGGTGGGTGTGCGCGCCGGACGGCTCACCGGCGAGCTCCAGGGCGAGGTGGACCGGCTGGAGCGGGAGGTCCTCGAGGGAGTCCGGAACCTGGTGGAGCTGCGCAACGCCGTGGTCGAGACCGACCGGCAGCGGGAGACGGCGCGGGGTCTGTCGCGGCGGCTGCTCGAGGTGCTGCGGGAGATCGAGCTGGAGCTCGC
Source organism: Thermoanaerobaculia bacterium (assembly GCA_033720955.1). Lineage (GTDB taxonomy): Bacteria > Acidobacteriota > Thermoanaerobaculia > Multivoradales > JAHEKO01 > JAWWBN01. The sequence goes on from JAWWBN010000129.1 coordinate 7,356, forward strand.
CAACCTGGACGAGACCACGGTCGCCGAGCGCGAGCACCTGAACCGGTTGAAGACCGACGTGCGCACCCTCGAGGAGGAGGCCCGGAGGCTGGCCGGCCGGGTGACCGAGCCGGAGACCCCGGGCGACCGGCTGCGCAGCTTCGTGGGCGACGGCGACCGCCAGTACCTGACCGGGCTCAAGGTGGGCGGGCGGCGGATCTTCCTTCTCCTCGACGCCTCCAGCAGCATGCTGGGCGAGACCATCGTCAACGTGGTCCGGCGCCGCAACCTGCCCGACGAGCGCAAGGTGCAGGCGGCGAAGTGGCGACGGGCGGTGGCCACCGTGGACTGGCTGACGACCCGCATACCGCCGGAGAGCCGCTTCCAGATCTACACCTTCGCCGAGAGGGCGGCGCCGGCGCTCGCCGGGACCGAGGGCGAGTGGCTCGACGGCGGCGATCCGAAGAGGCTCGAGGAGGCGGTCGTCGCCGTGCGCCAGGTCGTCCCCGACGGCGGCACCAACCTCTACCGCGCCTTCGAGGCCGCCGCGGCTATGCGGCCGCCGCCCGACAGCATCACCCTGGTGACCGACGGTCTGCCCACCCAGGGGGGCGCGCGGGCGGCGGGAGCCACGGTCTCGGCGCGGCAGCGGCTGCGACTGTTCGACCGGGCGGTCGGCGCCCTGCCGTCGCGGGTGCCGGTCAACACGCTGCTGCTGCCCATCGAGGGCGATCCGATGGCGGCCAGCGCCTTCTGGAAGCTGGCGATGGCCACCGGGGGCTCCTTCCTGACCCCTTCGGAGGACTGGCCTTGAGGCCGCGGCGTCCGCGCGCCGGGCTGGACACCTTCAGCCTCTCTTTTCTCGACGCCGTCTGCTGTGGCTTCGGCGCCATCGTGCTGCTCCTGGTGCTGTCGAAGCTGGGCGAGCCGCGGGCGCTGGAGACGGCGCGCAGCGACCTCGAGGCCGCGGTGGCGCGGCTGGAGCTGGAGCTGGCGGAGATTCGCGGCGAGACCAACGTGCTGGAGCGCGATCTCACCGCCCGGACGGCGCAGCTCTCCGAGGAGCGGGCGCAGATCGCGCGGCTCCGGGGCGACCTGTCGAAGATCGAGGCCGAGTACGCCGCCAGCCGTCAGCTCGCGCAGGTGACCGACATCCTGGAGGGCCGGCTGCTGGCGGCGCAGCAGCGGCTCACCGAGGAGATGCGTCGTCTCCAGGCGCAGGCCGACCGACCGCCCCCGCCTCCGAGTCTCGTGGCGGGCATTCCGGTGGACAGCGAGTACGTGATCTTCGTGATCGACACCTCGGGCAGCATGCAGGGATACGCCTGGCCCCTGGTGCGCCGCAAGATGGGTGAGGTCCTCGATGCCTATCCGAAGGTCAAGGGGATGCAGGTCATGAACGACATGGGGCAGTACATGTACAGCCAGTACGCCGGCAAGTGGATCCCCGACACGCCGGCGCGCCGCAAGGCGATCCTCGACCGGCTGGCGAGCTGGAACGTCTTCTCGAACTCGAGCCCCGTGGAGGGGATCACCCGCGCCATCCGCACCTTCGCCGCGCCCGACCGGAAGATCTCGATCTACGTCTTCGGCGACGAGTTCACGGGCAGCTCGATCGACCAGGTGGTGACCGCGGTGGACCGTCTCAACCGCGAGGATGCCCGCGGCCAGCGCCCGGCTCGGATCCACGCCATCGGCTTTCCCACCGGTTTCGCGACCCCCGGCGTGGGAGAGAGCACCAACGTCCGTTTCGCCACCCTGATGCGAGCGCTCTGCGAGCGCAACGGCGGGACGTTCGTCGGCCTGCCGTCGCTCTGACGGCCCGATCACCGCCCGACACGGGTCCGGGCGCCACCTCCGGCGGCACCACCCGGGTGGGGGCCGGATCCGTACCGCCGAGCGCCCCTGTCGCTGGTACGATGACGCCGACCCGCCCGGCCTTCTCGTGACGAGGCGTCACGCCCCTTCCAGGGGAGATCCGGGGGGCTCGTCCCGGGGGGAGGTCATCCGATGGGAACCGCCAGGAGCCACGGAATCGAGATCCACTACGAGGCCACGGGCGACGGACCCGCGATCGTCCTGCTGCACAGCTTTCTCTGCTCGGGGGCGATGTGGGAGCCGCAGGTGGGGCCGCTGTCGCGACGTTGTCGGACCCTCAACGTGGATCTCCGCGGACACGGCCGCTCGGGGCCGATCGAGGAGGAGTTCGACCTCTACGACATGGTCGACGACGCCGTGGCGGTGCTCGACCGCGAGGGCGTGGAGAAGGCGGTCTGGGCGGGACTGTCCGTCGGCGGCATGGTGGCTCTGCGGGCGGCGCTGGTCCGGCCGGAGCGGGTGGCGGGGCTGGCTCTTCTCGACACCGACGCCGGGCCGGAGAAGCGCGGGGTGACCCTGAAGTACCGGCTGCTGGGAGCGGTGGCGCGGTGGCTCGGGCTCGGTCCGGTGATGCCCCAGGTGACGAAGCAGATGTTCGGCCGCACCACCCTGCGGGAGCGGCCGGAGCTGGTTCGGCAGTGGGTCGAGCGCTTCCGCGGCGTCCACGTCCCCTCGATGCTCCGCATGCTGACCGCCCTGGTGCGTCGCGACGACCTGACGGCGCGTCTGGGGTCGATCGCCGTGCCCGCCCTGGTTCTGGTGGGGGAGGAGGACGCCTCCCTGCCGCCGCCGCGCTCGCGCCGCCTGGCCGCGGCGCTGCCCGAGGCTCGGCTCGTCGAGGTGCCGGCGGCGGGTCATCTGGCCTCTCTCGAGCAGCCGGAGGCGGTGAGCGCGGCCCTTCTCGGCTTCCTGGACCGGCTCCGCGAGCCGGCCGCGTGAGGACCTCGTCCCGCCGCCGGGCGTCTCGGAGGGCGGGGGGCGCGATGCATCCCCCGCCGCCCTTCGAGTCACCAAACCGGGGAGCCCAGGTGGAGCCGTCGCGCGCGGGCGGCGCCGAGCGCGCAGTCCGGCCTTCCGACAGAGAGAGGAGACAGAGAATGAGGAAGCGAACGAGAAGCCGCCGAGACCCCGTCGGCCGGGTGGTCGTCGTCGCCCTGCTGGCGATCGTCGTCGCCCCTCCGCCCGCGCCCGCCGAGTCGGCGACGATCGACGATCTCGCCTGGATGGCCGGCTGCTGGGAGGGGCAAGGCGGCGGCGGTGCGAACCGCGAGTGCTGGACGGCTCCCGGCGGCGGACTGATGCTTGGAGTGAGCCGGGTGGTCGGCGAGGCGGGCACGCAGTTCGAGTTCCTGC
>JAWWBN010000130.1:0-10518 GCA_033720955.1 Thermoanaerobaculia bacterium
GCCGCCTCCCGGGGTCACCGCACCCCGCTCGGGTTCGAAAGCTCCAGCGAATATAGCAGGTATGCTCTGCCCCGAAATGGGCGACGACGATCGGCAGATCCTCGAGACCTTCCGCCGCTGGGGATATCTCCAGGCCGACCTCGACTGGCTCGGGCGGCTCGCCCCCGCCGAGCACGCCGAGCTCGACGCGGCCGACGGCGAGGCGGCCGAGCGCGCCAGGGACTGGTACTGCGGCACCCTGGCCGCCGAGTTCATGCACATGCCCGACCCCGAGCGCCGCCGCTGGGTAGCCGAGGCGATGGAGAGCGAGCCCGCCGACTTCGACCGTCGCGCCGTCCTCGAGCAGCTCCTGCGCGCGGCCACCTTCGAGCAGCTTCTCCAGAAGCGCTACATCGGCAACAAGCGCTTCTCCATCGAGGGCATCGAGGCGCTGATCCCGCTGCTCACCGAGATGATCGAGCGCGCCGCGGCCGACGGCGCCGCAGAGGTCCTCCTGGCCATGAGCCATCGGGGCCGGCTCAACGTGATGGCCCAGGTCGTGGGCCGGGAGGGGAGAGAGCTCTTCGCCGGCTTCGAGGACGTGGACCCGCGGAGCATCTTCGGCGCCGGCGACGTCAAGTACCACCTGGGCGCCACCGGCACCTACCGCACCCGCGAGGGGAGCGAGGTGTCCGTGCGGCTGGTGTCGAATCCCAGCCACCTGGAGGCGGTCAACCCGGTGGCCATGGGCCGGGTGCGGGCGAAGCAGACCCGGCGCGGCGACGAGCGGGGCACCCGGGTGATGCCCATCGTCATGCACGGCGACGCCGCCTTCGCCGGCCAGGGGGTGGCGGCGGAGACGCTGAACCTGGCGGAGATCGACGGCTTCTCGGTGGGCGGCACGGTGCAGCTCATCGTCAACAACCTGCTCGGCTTCACCACCGACCCGGAAGATCTCCACTCGTCCCGCTTCTCCTCCGACGTGGCGAAGCGGCTGCCCATCCCCATCTTCCACGTCAACGCCCTCGACCCGGCGGCCGTGGTGCGCGCGGCACGCATCGCCGTCGCCTACCGGCAGAAGTTCGCCAGCGACGTCGTGGTCGACCTGATCGGCTTTCGCCGCCACGGGCACAGCGAGGTGGACGACCCCACCCTCACCCAGCCGCGGCTCTACCGCAGGATCGACGAGAGGCCGCCGCTGTGGGAGAGCTGGGCCGAGACCATCGGCGCCGAGGCGGACGAGCTCGAGGAGCTCGCCGGTCGGGTGCGCGACGAGTACGCGACGGCCAGCGAAGAGGCGGGCCAGCTCGAGTCCATCCCGAGGATCTACACCCTGCCCTCCTACTGGGACGGCTACGAGGGCCGGGAGTGGCGGCCCGAGCTCGAGGTGGACACCGGAATCGACGCCGAGCGGATCGAGCGGCTGGCCGAGCGACTGACGGCGGTCCCCGACGGCTTCACGCCCCATCCCAAGGTCGCCAAGCTGCTGGAGCAACGAGCGGAGATGGGCCGCGGCGAGCGGCCCATCGACTTCGGCATGGCCGAGGCGCTGGCGATCGCGTCGCTGGTCGAAGAGGGCCACCCGGTGCGGATGAGCGGCCAGGACACCCGGCGCGGCACCTTCAACCACCGCCACGCCGTCTGGGTGGACCACGAGACCGGCGCCACCACGAGCCCTCTGGCCCGCATCTCCGACGACCAGGCGCGGTTCGAGATCTACAACTCCATCCTCTCCGAGGCCGCCGTGCTGGGCTTCGAGTACGGCTACAGCCGCGACTACCCGGAGGCCCTCGTGGCCTGGGAGGCGCAGTTCGGCGACTTCGCCAACGGGGCGCAGATCATCTTCGACCAGTTCGTGACCGCCGGCGAGGACAAGTGGGGGCTGCTCTCCGGTCTGGTCGTCCTGCTGCCCCACGGCTACGAAGGCCAGGGCCCCGAGCACTCGAGCGCCCGCATGGAGCGCTTCCTCCAGCTCGCCGCGGAGGACGCCATCCAGATCGCCCAGCCCTCCACCGCCTGCCAGTACTTCCACCTGCTGCGGCGTCAGACGCTGCGCGCCTGGCGCAAGCCGCTCATCGTGTTCACCCCCAAGAGCGGCCTGCGCTCCAAGGACGCCGCGGCCGAGCGCGAGGAGCTCTCCCGTCCGCGCTTCTGGCCGGTGATCCCGGAGCGCAACCTGGATACCGCCCAGCGGATCCTGATCTGCACCGGCAAGATCGGCCACGAGCTGCGCGCCGAGCGCAAGAAGCGCGAGGACCGCTCCACCGCCATCCTGTCGATCGAGCAGCTCTACCCCTTCCCCGACAGCGAGCTGGCGGGGGAGCTCGACCGCTTCGCCGACGTGCGCGAGATCGTCTGGGTGCAGGAGGAGCCGGCGAACATGGGGGCGCTCTCCTTCGTTCAGCCCCGCATCGAACGGCTCACCCGCGGCCGCCACGTGCGCACCGTCAAGCGCTCCCGCTCCGCCAGTCCGGCCACCGGCTCGCCCAAGGCGCACAAGATCGAGCAGCAGACCCTCCTGAGCCTGGCCTTCGGATAGAGAGGCGATGGGCAAGCTCCGAGAGATCTGCGGCCGGGCCCGCCTGAAGGACGCGATCTCGGATCTCGAGAGCCTGGAGGGCGAGGCGCGGGCGATCGCGGTCGCCGCGGTCCACGTGCTCAAGAACGAGCTCAAGCCGGTCGAGGCGGGCGCGCGCCGGCGGCTGCTCTTCGACCGTGAGTTCGTCCTGCCCGGCGGTCCCGTCCACCGCCTCCGGCGTCAGGCCGCACATCCCGACCGGGGCTGGCTGGAGGCGGCGGCCGGCTACCTGCGGCAGCTACGGGCCCGACTCGGGGGCGACGACGCGGAGCTCTTCCGCGACCGCTGCGACCGCTACTTCTGGGAGGTGATGGTGCCGGTCATCGAAGAGCAGTTCGGCCGGCTGGCCGGCCCCTTCATGAACACCATCAACGAAGCGATCATCAACTACGCCGAGTACTCCTTCCACCCGTGGGCGATCGCCCGCCGCGTCTCGGCCCACATCTTCCGCACCGAGGGCGACCTCGCCTACGCCATCATCCGGCCCCTGGGCTTCGGCCAGCGCACCTTCGATCCGCTCTCCCTGCGGCAGAAGAGCGCCGAGACCCTGTCGGAGATGCGCCGCGGCTGGGGTCACACCCTGCTCATGCGGCGGGCGCTGTTCATCAGCTTCGACCGGGCGCCGCGAGGCCGGGGCATGATCGTCGTCGTCGGCCCCGAGGAGGAGGGGCGCGGCGAGCCGGGCCGGTGAGCCGGGGCGACCGCCCAGTGGCGGTGCGGCCCGGCGCCGAGCTGCCCGTGGAGCGTCTCGCCGGCTACCTGGGCGCCCGGCTTCCCGGGGCCGCCGGCGCGTCGCTCGAGGTGCTCCAGTTCCCCTCGGGCTTCTCCAATCTGACCTATCTGCTGCGGCTCGGCGATCGCGATCTGGTGCTCCGCCGCCCTCCCGCCGGCACCCGGCCGCGCACCGGACACGACATGGCGCGCGAGCACCGGGTGCTCTCCGCCCTCGCCGGACGCTTCCCCTACGCCCCCAGGCCGCTGCTCTACTGCGACGACGAATCCGTGGTGGGCGCGCCCTTCCTGGTGATGGAGCGCAGAGAGGGGATCATCCTGCGCCGCGACCCGCCCCCGGACCTCGAGCTGCCGCCCGCCACGGTGCGGCGGCTCTGCGAGCGGCTGGTGGAGGTCCACGCCGAGCTCCACGGTCTCGACTACGATGCTCTGGGGCTGGCCGACCTGGGCCGGCCGCTGGGATACGTCGAGCGCCAGGTCAGTGGCTGGGCGAGACGCTACCGGCGCGCCCGCACCGACGACGTGCCCGACTTCGAGAGGGTCATCCGCTGGCTCGAAGAGCGGCTCCCGCCGGAGCGCGGCGCCTCTCTCGTCCACAACGACTTCAAGCTGGACAACGTGGTCCTCGACCCGGCCGACCCGACGCGGATCGTCGGCGTCCTGGACTGGGAGATGGCGACCCTGGGCGACCCGCTGATGGACCTGGGGTCGTCCCTGGGCTACTGGGTGGAGGGCGGCGACCCGCCCGACCTCCAGGCGATCCGGATGCTGCCCACCAACCTGGAGGGCGCCCCCACCCGGGCCGAGGTGGTGGCGCTCTACGCCCGGGCGACCGGCCGCGACCTCCCCGAGCTCGGCTTCTACTACGTCTTCGGGCTCTTCCGTCTCGCGGCGATCGCGCAGCAGATCTACTTCCGCTACGCCCGCGGCGAGGCCACCGACGCGCGCTTCGCGGCCCTGGCCCACAGCGTTCGGGTGCTGGAGTCCGCCGCGGCGCGGGCGATGGCCGCACCGGTCCTCTGACGGCTTCGGGTACCATCCGCCCGTCATGCAGCGGACTGTTCCCGCCACTCTCCGTCCGACGAGCTTTCTCGACTTCGACCACCCGGCGGTGGCCGCCTTCGCCCGGCAGGCCGGCGGGGCGGGCAGCGACCGCGAGCGGGCGGTGCGGCTCTACTACGCGGTGCGCGACGGGGTGCGCTACGACCCGTACGTCTTCGATCTCGAGCCGACGACCTACCCTGCCAGCCGCACCCTGGCCACCCGCCGCAGCTTCTGCATCCCCAAGGCGATCCTCCTGGCGGCCGCCGCGCGGGCGCTGGGGATCCCCGCCCGTCTGGCCTTCGCCGACGTGCGCAACCACCTGGCCCCCGACAAACTGCTGGAGCTCATGCGCACCGACATCTTCGCCTTCCACGGCATGGCCGAGCTCGAGCTCGATGGACGCTGGATCAAGGCCACGCCGGCTTTCGACGTCGGCCTCTGCCGGCGCTTCGGCGTCGCGCCGCTGGAGTTCGACGGCCGCTCCGACTCGGTTCTCCAGCCCTTCGACGCCGAGGGTCGGCTCCACATGGAGTACGTCCTCGACCGCGGCAGCTTCGACGATCTGCCCTTCGCCGAGCTCGTGGAGGCGACCCGGGAGCGCTACCCGCACCTCTTCGACGGGCGGGGCCGGCTGGTGGGCTGGGCGCGGGACGCGGCGGTGACACGCGCCGCCTCCTGACCTACCGCGGCGTCGGCAGCCGGTAGGCCACGGCCTCGCGGCCGTTGCGGACCAGGAGCAGATCGCCGGCCAGGGCGAGGTTGTTCCAGGTCAGGCCGTCGAGCGCCTCGAGGCTTCCCAGCACCTGGTCGGGATGCTCGGGAGAGAGCCCGATCAGGAAGAGCTCGCCCTCCTCGGAGAGCACCAGCAGCAGGTCGCCCGCGGCGAGGATCTGGCCGTGGCCGTAGCGCCCCCGCTTCCAGCGGCGCTCGCCGGCGGCCAGATCCACGCACTCCAGGATGCCGTCGGAGAGGCCGTAGGCGTAGCCGTCCCGGACCACCACGTTGGTGTGCTTGGTGCGCAGCAGACGCCCCTCGTGCCACAGCACTTCCACCGCCAGCGCCCCGCCCGCGGGGGCCAGACGGAGCACCGCCGCTCCGACCCCGTAGCCCTTGGACACCAGCACCCGGTCGGGCGGCAGCGGCACCGCCTGGGAGTTGCTGGCGTCGGCGGAGGAGCGGCCGGGCCACGGGTGGCTCCAGAGCTCCTCCCCGGTGGCCGGGTCGTGGCCGGTGACGCTGGCCTCGTTGACGATGAGCACCTGCGGCACCCCGGCCAGGGTCGCCGCCGCCGGCGAGCTGTAGCCGATCTGACGCTCGCTCCCCTCCCAGATCCGCTCGCCGGTGTCCCGATGGTAGGCGGCCAGGTTGGCGAGGCGCCCGCCGGCCCTGCCGCCGGCGGGCACGATCACCAGCTCGCCGACGGCGAGCGGCGAGTTGGAGCGGCCGTAGGAGACCGTCGCCGCCTCGGCCTCCGGCGTGACTCCGTACTCCTCGAGCAGGCGGCGCTCCCAGAGGGGCTCGCCCGTGCCACCGTCGAGGGCCACCAGCCGTCCGCCCGGGCCCAGGGCGAAGACCCGGCCCCGGTCGATCAGCGGCGTCGCGCGGGGCCCCGGACCGCCCAGCGGGTGGTCGAAGCCGCCCTCCCAGGAGTGGCTCCACAGGGGCTCTCCCGTAGCGGCCCGGTAGGCCGCCACCACCTGCCGGCCGTCGCGCTCCTCCTGGGTGACCGCCACCCCGTTGACGATGGCGAAGCCCGACCACCCGGCTCCCACGGGGCGCCGCCAGAGCTCCCGGGGCGGCGTCGCCGTCCAGTCCCGGGCCAGGGCGACCCCCTCCACCACGAGGTCGCGGCCGGGGCCCAGGAAGCCGGGAAAGTCCATCGGCCCGGTCACCGTCAGATCCGGCGCCGCCCCCGGTGCGACGCTCTCGTCCCCGCTGCCCCACTCCGCCGGACCCGCCCACCGCGGCACGAACCGCGGCACCATCGAGCCGCTCCATCCCTCCAGCCGGAAGAGCCCCAGCAAGAGGAGCACCGAGAGGACCAGACCCCCGAGGACGGCAAGCCGCGTCCGCGGGGCGTAGCCCCGGCAGGCTGCGAACCAGACGAGGAGGATGGCGAGCGCCAAGAGGGTGAGCAGCCCGGTGGCCACGTTGGTCATGCCCTTGTCGCCGGTGCGGTCGCCGGTCCGCAGCCAGAGGATCAGCGCCAACGGAGCGACGACCAGCGCTACGACCCACCAGCTCGGCAGACGGCGGCCGGAGCGCCTCCCTGCCGCCCCGGTCACGCCTCGCCCCGCTGATTCCAGTATCGCGCGATGCCGTCCACCGACATCTCCCTCGGGTTCGCCACCTCGTAGGCGCGAGCGGCCGTCTCGTCCACGCCCGCCTCGGACGCCAGCTCCCGCACCCGGCGGCCGTACCGGGTGAGCATCTCCTCCCGGCTCGCCCCCTCCCGAACCATCCGGCCCACGAACTCCGCCGTCTCCTCGAGCGACGCCTCGAAGGCGTCGAGCTCGGCGGCCACCTCCGTGGTGGGTCCGAAATGAGTGCGGTAGAGGGTCCTCGCCCCGAGGCCGCGAATCCTGGCCAGGCTCTCCTTCCACGCCTCGAGATCGAACTCCGGCGGCGGCGCCGGCAGGTCGATCCAGCTCTCCCCGGGCAGACGGATGCCGGCCGCGTCGCCCGAGAAGAGGACGCGCCCGAGCCGCCAGACGTGGTGATGCCGGGCGTGGCCGGGGGTCTCGACGGCCTGGAAGGTCAGCCCCGCGGCCGAAACCTCCTCGCCGTCCTCCACCGCGACGACCCGGTCCGCCGGGGCCGGGACCGTCTCTCCCCAGAGGACATCCATCCTGTCGCCGTAGATCCGCGTCGCGCTGCGCAGCAGCCGGGACGGATCCACCAGGTGAGGAGCGCCCCGCGGGTGGACGTAGACCGTGGCCCCGCGGCGCGCCCACCAGCCGGCGGCGCCGGCGTGGTCCAGGTGGATGTGGGTCACCAGGACGGCTCGCACCTCCCCCTCCTCGACCCCGCTCTCGGCCAGGCGCCTCCGCAGCGTCCGAAGAGTCGACCCGGGCCCGGTCTCGACCAGGGCCACGCCGTCCGGTCCGCGGACCAGGAAGGAGGCGATCGTCTGCGGCGTGCCCTGGAAGTCGAGGTCGAGGGGGTGGATCTCCACGGCCATGGGCCGATTCTCTCATCCCTCCGCGGACCACCAGGCTCCTGACGCCCGCAGCGTAAGATCTGTGGACCGTATGGGCCATGGCCGAGAGATCCGAGCCCGTCGCGAGCCGTCCCGGCTCGATCGCCACTCCCTGTGGGTGGCGGCGCTCGCGGCCGGCGGCGCGCTGGGGCTCTTCCAGACCGCGCTGCTCATGGCGCGCGTGCCCTCGCTGCGCGGCGGCCTCGAGCCGCTTCCCGGTCTCGCCAGCCTGGGCCTCCCGGTCGGCGTCCTGACGGTGCTCCTCCTGACCCCCGTCGGATGGGCCGTCCGACGATTCCGGGTTCGTCGCGGAGCGGACCCGCTGACGGCGGCGTGGAGCGGCTGCCTCGGGGCCGCGGCGGCGGTGGCCGCGTGGACGCTGGCCGACCTGGGCGTGACGAGTCTGTCGCTCCGGAGCGCCGGCGCCGGCCTCCTGACCGCGCTCCTCGCCCTGGCCGCCGGGGCGGCAGCGGGCGCCTGGGTGCGGCCCTCGCGCGCTTGGATCGCGATCGGCGCCGTCGCCACCGCGATGGGCCTCCTCGCCGCCGGGACGATCGCCCTCGGCCGCGGTCGCGACGCCGCCCCGCAGACGCCGGCTCTGAGCCACGAGTGGCCGCCACGCCACCCCGACGTCGTGCTGGTGACCGTGGACACGCTGCGAGCCGACCGCGTGGGCCTCTATGGCGCCGCCCCCTCGCGCACGCCGGAGATCGACCGCCTCGGCCAGGCGGGCGTCGTCTTTCGACGCGCCCTGGCGTCGAGCCCGTGGACCATACCGAGCCTGGCCACGGTCATGACCGGTCTGCCCACCGTCCGGCACCGGGCGGGCTGGCCGATGGCGCCCGGCCCCACCTTCTGGCGCTCGGCGCTGAACGAGCAGTTCTTCACCCTGGCCGAGCGCTTCGCCGCGGCTGGATACCGCACCAACGCGGTGGTGGCCAACGGGTTCCTTTCGCGCTGGACCGGCATCGACCAGGGGTTCGCCAGCTACGCCAACCCGTTTCTGTCGGCCATGGCGACCGGGACCCTGCGCGACCTGCCCCTGACCCGCCTGCTCGTGGCGCTGGCGCCTCCTGAGAGCTGGGGCGACTTCCGCGCCTCCGGGGTCACCGACGCCGGTCTCGACGCTCTGGCGGCGGATGTGGAGGCGCCGCTCTTTCTCTGGCTGCACTACATCGACCCCCACTCGCCCTTCCAGGCCGACCCCGGCCACCTGGACCCGCGGGCGGCGGTGGCGATGATCCGACAGGAGATGCCGGCAACCGGGGAGGACGGCACCGTGGTGGGAGATTTCTTCGCCGCGACCGAGCGGGTGCGCTCCGGAACCCTCTGGCTCGGCCCCGCGGACCGCCGCCGCCTCGTCGAGATCTACGACGGCGAGGTCGCCTACACCGACCGCGAGATCGGCCGTCTCTTCGCCGCTCTCGAGGAGCGGGCGACGGCTCGGCCGGTGGTGGCGGCGCTCACCGCCGACCACGGCGAGGAGTTCTGGGACCACGGCGGCTTCGAGCACGGCCACGACTACTACCGGGAGGTCACCGGCATCCCCCTGCTCTTCTGGGGGCCGGGCCGGGTGCCCGCCGGCGGCGTCTTCGAGCATCAGGTGGGCCTGGTCGACGTGGCGCCGACCCTGCTCGAGCTCGCCGGACTCGAGCCGCCGGCGCCGTCCGCCCCCGACGAGGGCCGCTCCCTCGTGCCGCTCTGGAGCGGGGCCGAGGCCGCCGCCGGGTGGCGCGAGCTGCCGCGGTTCGCCTCCGGCAATCTGTACGACCTCCCCGCCGCCCTGGTCGAGGAGGGCCGCTGGCGCTACCTGCTGCGGGCCAATGGCGCCGAGGAGCTCTACGACCTGGACGACGACCCCGGGGAGAGGTTCAACCGCGCCCGCGACCTGCCCGAGATCGCCGCCCGCTATCGCGAGCTGCTGGCGCCCCGGCTCGACGCGGTGATGGCCGGCCTGCCCGGGGAGGACGCCCCCGCCCTCACCTCCGACGAGCTGCGGGCGCTGCGGGCGTTGGGGTACCTGGACTGACGAGATCCTCGTAGTCGACCCGGGGGAAGACGTCCAGATACCCGCCCCGGGTGGCGTTCACGATCTCCTGGCCGCGCCGCCGCGCCGTGTCCCGGAGCCGCTCGTAGGTCCGCCAGATGGCCAGCGTCCCCTCCATCCGCCGCCGGTAGGAGTAGTCGCCCGGGTCCGTCGGCGCCTTCTCGGCGGGACTCTCGTAGAAGCGCAGGTAGCGGTCGGGTCGGGCGAGCCAGTCGTGGTCGTGCCCGATCAGGACGATGGGCGAGCACCCCATCCAGAGGGCCATGAGGATCGCGAGCTGGCTTCCCGACGTCGTCTTGCAGAGCGTCCCGGTCGGGTCGGTGGGGTCGTGACCCTCCGGCCACTCCTCGAAGAGATAGCGCTCGCCCGGGAGCAGAAAGTAGACGTCCCCGGGGTGGAGCTCCGGGACCCGCTCCACCCGCGTCCGGGCCAAAGTCTTGAAGAAGTACGCCCGGGCACCCAGCGGGGCGACCTGGCGGCGGATCTGCTCGACCGGCTCGGCGCCGGAGTTGAAGTAGTAGGTGGGACGCCACCGCCCCAGCACCGGGTTGAGATGGAAGCGGCTCATCACGAAGGTCAGCTCCCGTCCCAGGGGCGCGAGATCCAGCTCGTTGAGCGACGGGCCGTTGCCGATCACGAAGCAGCGGCGCCCCCGGTGCCGGTGGCGCAGGCCGGCGTTCCGGGCGAGCAGCCGGCGCTGGAAGGCGTCGACCTCGAGCTCGCGGCGCAGACGCCGCAGCCGCAGACGCCTCGCGATCGCCGGCGGTACGAGCCACTCCGCGAGGGAGCGGCCGGTGGGCCGATCCTCTCTCATCCGCTTGACTCCGCTTGTTTCGGGCGAGCGCGGAGATTCTACCCGGCCGCCTCAGGGCTCGAGGAGGTCGCGGATCCAGTCGTGCAGCGCCACCGCGGAGGGGAATCCGACGGTCGTCGCCGCCA
>JAWWBN010000131.1:0-10492 GCA_033720955.1 Thermoanaerobaculia bacterium
CCTCGCGCACGGTGGCCCGCCACCGCTCTCCCCGGCGCTCCACCTCGAGGGTCAGGCCAGCCCGCCACAGCCGCCAGTCGAAGGTGTCGTAGCCGACCCAACGGCGACGTCCCCTCTCCTCGCGCGCGCCCGGCCAGGCGTCCGCCAGCCCCGCCAGGATCTCGCGACCCTGCCGGTGGCTGGTCAGCTCGAAGGCGATCGACATCGGAGAACGGGCCGCGAAGGGCGGCCGGGAGGTCCCTGGGGGGCGCCGATTGTACCCGATGACCCTCTCCCCTCCGCCGACCCTCCGGCGCCCGCCGCCCGCTCGCCCGCGGCCGCCCGTCCCCCTCCGGCCGCCGGACTACTATCGACTCTTGACTATTACGAAGTTATTAGTACACTCATCCTCGTAGACGAAGGAGGCCCCTCCCCAGAGCCCGGAAAGGAACCCCATGGAAGTGGACGCGATCGTCAAGAAGTTCCAGAAGGAGCTCAACTCGGGCACCGCCTCGCTGGCGGTCCTGGGCCTGATGGAGCGCAGGGGCGAGCCGCTCTACGGCTACCAGATCGCCAAGCTGCTGGAGCGCCGGGCGGGCTGGCTGCCCATGAAGCCGGGGGCGCTCTACCCGGTGCTGCGCTCCCTGGAGGCGGCCGGGCTGCTGAGAAGCGAGGTCCGGCCTTCGACCTCGGCGCCGCCGCGCCGCTACTACAGCGTCACCGACGCGGGCCGCCAGATGCTGGAGCGGTGGATCGACGTCTGGCAGGCCACCCGGGACTTCATCGAGCGGGTGCTGGCCGGCCCGGCCGCTGCCCCCGCCAGGGACCAGGAGGAAGAGGATGACTGACGAGATCTCGACCGTTCGGCAGTACTTCGATCGTCTGGCCGAGGCCTTCGCCGGAAGCGACCCGGCCGTCGCCCAGGACGCCACCTACGACGCCCAGGAGTTTCTCGCCGGCGAGCGTCAGAACCTGGCGGCCGGCGGCGAGGAGGACGAGGCCGCCCTGGTGCGGGCGCTGCGCAGCGGCTTCGGCGAGCCGGAGGAGGTGGTCGAGAGCTACCAGGCCACCGAGGCGCAGGTCGCCGCCGCCCTGGCTCCGCCCCGCGTCCGCGCGGCCGAGAGCTGGGGCCAGCGGATCTTCGGCGTCCTGGTGGAGCCGCGCTCCTACGGCGCGCTCTTCTTCCTCCTCCTCTCCCTCCCCCTGGGCATCCTCTACTTCGTCTGGGCCGTGACCGGGCTGTCCCTCTCCGCCGGCCTGGCCATCCTGGTCTTCGGCTTCCTCTTCTTCCTCTTCTTCGTCTCCACGGTGCGGGCCGCGGCCGTGATGGAGTGCCGGATCGTGGAGACGCTCCTGGGCGAGCGGATGCCACGCCGGCCGGCGGTCGTCCCTCCCCGGGGGGGCTGGCTCCAGCGCCTCGGCTACTGGATCCGGGACGGGCGGACCTGGCTGACGATCCTCTACATGATCCTGCGGATGCCCCTGGGAATCGTCTACTTCACCCTGGCGACGGTCCTGCTGAGCATCGCCCTCTCCCTGATGGCCGCCCCCTTCGTCCAGCTCTTCCTGGACTTCCCGCTGATCACCATCATGAGCACGCGCTACTACCTTCCCCTCTGGCTGCTGCCCGTCTTCCTTCTCGCCGGGGTCTTCGACCTGCTGGTGCTGATGCACGCCGCTCGGGCCATCGGGCGCTTCCACGCCGGGATGGCCAAGTCCATGCTGGCACGCCCCGGCATCTGAGCCCCGACCCCGGCTCGGGTAGACTGGGCTTCCACCCTCTCCCGCTCGCGGGCCCGAATGATCGGCCGGACCGTCTCCCACTACCGCATCCTCGAGAAGCTGGGCGGCGGCGGCATGGGCGTGGTCTACCGCGCCGAGGACACCCGGCTGGGCCGCGCGGTGGCGGTCAAGTTCCTGCCCGAGTCGCTGGCCCGGGACCCGGAGGCGCTGGCCCGCTTCGAGCGCGAAGCCAGGGCCGCCTCGGCCCTCAACCACCCCCACATCTGCACGGTCTACGACGTCGGGAGCGAGGGCGGGCAGCCCTTCCTCGTGATGGAGCTGGTGGAGGGCGAGACCCTCAAGCACCACATCGACGACCGCTCGATGCCGGTGCAGAGGGTGCTGGAGATCGGCGTCCAGGTCGCCGACGCCCTCGACGCCGCCCACGAGGCGGGGATCGTCCACCGCGACGTCAAGCCCGCCAACATCCTGATCGGGCCACGGGGCGAGGCCAAGATGCTCGACTTCGGACTCGCCAAGATGACGGGACCGCGGCGGCGCGACGCCCCGGCGCCCGACGGCGACGCTCCGACCGAGCTGGCGCCCGACGACCTCACCACCCCGGGGCTGGCGATGGGAACCATCGCCTACATGTCCCCGGAGCAGGCGCGCGGCGAGGCGCTGGACCGCCGCACCGACCTCTTCTCGCTCGGGGTGGTGCTCTACCAGGCGGCCGTCGGCGCGCCCCCCTTCCGCGGCGACAGCTCGGCCGAGGTCTTCAGTCAGATCCTCGGCATGGCCCCGCCCTCGCCCCTCGAGGCGAACCCGGAGCTGCCCGCCGAGCTGGCCGGCGTGCTGGCGAAGGCGCTCGAGAAGGATCCGGCGCTGCGGTACCAGAGCGCCGCCGATCTCGCCGCGGACCTGAAGCGGCTGCAGCGCGACACCACCGCCAGGTCGGCGGCGGTCCCCCCCACCGGCGCCGCCCCCGCGCCGCCCGGCCCCGCGCCGCGTCGCAGAGGCGCCCCCCTGGCCCTCGCCGCGGCTCTCCTCGCGGGGGCGGTCTTCGGAGCCGCGCTCGTCGCCCTCTGGCGGACCCCGGGGGCGAAGCCCGAGCCCGCCCCCGTCACCGCCCTCTCGGTGACCCTCCCCAGCGACCTGGTCGTCGCCGGGTCCGCCAACCTCTCCCCTACCGGCCGTCACCTGGCCTTCGCCGCCCGGCGGGCCGAGCCCGAAACGCCGCAGGAGGGCCTCTATCGGCTCTTCCTGCGATCCCTCGACGACTTCGAGGCGCGCCCGGTGGACAGCTCCTGGCGGGTGCGCGACGCGGCCTTCTCGCCCGACGGCCTCTCCCTGGCCTGGGTGGGCTCCGCGTCGCCCCGCTCCAACCGCCCCCGGCTCTACCGCGCCCCGGTGGACGGCAGCGCGCTGCCCCTCGAGCTCGCCGAATGGAACCCGGAGTGGGAGGACCTGGTCTGGGCGACCCCGGGCGAGCTCGTCACGGTGGCGCCGCAGCCCCGGCAGCGGATCGTCAAGATCGCCGCCGACGGCGGCGGGGTGGTCGGGGAGGTGGCCATCGCCGGCGGCCGGCTGGAGGAGGAGGTGGAGCTGGAGGAGGTCCTGCCGGGGGGCCGCCACGCCCTCGCCACGGCCGTGCTGTTCGGCGACATCGGCTACCAGCACAACGTGGCGCTGGTCGATCTCGAGACCGGTGCGGCCGAGATCCTGCTGCAGGACGGAAGCTGGCCGCGCTACTCCCCCACCGGGCATCTCCTCTTCAGCCGCCACGACACCCTGCTGGCGGCGCCCTTCGACCTGGCCGCGCGCCGCCCCACCGGGCCGGCGCGACCCATCGCCCGCGGCCTCCGGGTCGAGACCACCTTCGCCGGCGCCTGGTACGAGCTGGCCGACGACGGCACCCTGCTGTATCAGGCCGGCGGGGTGCTGGGCGCCAACCGCAGGCTGGCGCTGCTCACACCGGGCGGCGGGGTGGAGGAGCTCTCCCCCCAGCGCGCCGCGATCACCGAGGGGCCCCGCGTCGGCCCCGGCGGCCGCTGGGCGGCGGTGACCATCGTCAACGAGGCCGGCCTCGACGAAGTCTGGGTGACGCGGCTGGACCAGGGCCTGCTGCGCCGCCTGGTCAGCGAGCCGGGTCTCGACTGCGACCCCTGGTCGATCGCGCCGCAGGGGAACCGGATCGCCTACACCTGCAACGACGGCGGCGACGGCGGCGGGCTCTACGTCCGCGACCTCGAGGGCGCCGGCCCGCCGCGCCGGCTGCTCTCCCGCCGCGCGGGCGAGTTCACGATCCCCCTGGACTTCTTCCCCGACGGGCGCCGGCTGCTGGTGCTGCGCAACCGCGGCGGCATCGAGCTGCTGGAGCTGTCGATCCCGGACGGAGACGAGGCGCCCGCGGAGCGCAAGCTCATGCACCGCAACCTGGGCGGGCGTCTCTCCCCGGACGGCCGCTGGATCGCCTACGCATCGGACAGCTCGGGGAGCCCGGAGCTCTATCTCAGACGGTACGCGCCGCAGGGTCCCCTGGGTCCCGAGCTGCCCGTGACCACCGAGGGGATCGGCCGCTTCTGGTGGTCGCCCCGCGTCGGCAAGGGCCGGCTGGAGCTGCTCATCCGCGGTACCGACCACCGCATGCGCTCCACGACCCTGGCGGACGGACGGCTCGGCCCCATCCGGGAGCGGCCGGAGATCACCGCGGCGCTGCGCGACGCCCTCCGCGCCGCGCCGTTGCCCGACGGGCGCTGGCTGGGAATGCTCCCCGGCGAGGAGGAGCAGCCGGCTCGCGAGCTGCGAGTGGTCCTGGGCTGGGCCCGCGCCCTGCGCGGCGACGCCGGAGGGTAGCCCACCCAGAGGGGCGGTGACGGCCGCCCGGCGTCCCGGTAGCGTGCCGTCGTGAGGTGTTCGAGAGGGCCTCGGATCGCCCGGCTCCTGCTGGCCGCGGCCTGCCTCTGCGGCGCCACCGGTGCCGCGGCCCAGACCACCGGCGCCCTCCGCGGCCGGGTTGTGGACGCCCTCGGCGACGGAGTGGCCGGCGCCCGGGTGGTCGCCGAGCACCTGGAGACCTCCGGCCGGCGAGGCGCCGCCACCGACCCCGAGGGCCGCTTCGCCCTGCCCTCCCTGCCCATCGGGCGCTACCGGGTCACCGTGGAGGCGGAGGGGCTCCGGCCGCTCGTCCGCGACGGCATCGCGCTCGCGGTGGGCGAGACGGTGACCCTCACCCTGGCGCTCGAGCCGGGGAGCGTGCACGAGGCGATCACGGTCACCGACGCGCCCCCCGCGGTCGAGACGCACGCCGGCGAGCTCGGCTTCCTGGTGGAGGGCCGCGCCGTCGAGAGCCTGCCGCTCAACGGCCGCAATTTCACCGACCTCGCCGTGCTGCAGCCCAACGTGCAGGAGTTCCTGCAGCGCGACGGCGGCTCGGTGGTCGCCCACGGGCCGGGGATCAGCGTCAACGGCCGCGACCCGCGCTCGAACGTCTACCTGCTCGACGGCACCCTGATGAACGACTTCACCAACGGGCCGGCGGGCAGCGCGGCCGGGACCTCGCTGGGCACCGAGACGCTGCGTGAGATGCGGGTGGAGACCAACGCCTACGGGCCCGAGTTCGGCCGCAACGCGGGCGGTCAGGTGACGCTGCTCACCAAGAGCGGCACGAACCGCTGGCACGGCTCCGCCTTCCTCTTCCACCGCAACGACCGGCTCGACTCGCGCAACTACTTCGACGTCGGGCCCAAGCCGGACTTTCTGCGCAACCAGGGCGGCGGCACCGTCGGCGGGCCGATCCGCGAGGGCCGGCTCTTCCTCTTCCTCGGCGTCGAGCACCTGACCGAGGACCTGGGCCGCACCATCTCCACCGTGGTGCCCGACGACCTCGCCCGCCAGGGACTGCTGCCCGACCCGGGCCGGCCGGGCGAGAGGCTGGAGGTGGGGGTGGACTCGGCGGTGGCGCCCTATCTGGACGCCTTCCCGCGCGCCAACGGCGAGACCCTGGGGGGCGGTCTGGCGGTGGCCACCTTCCCCTTCGAGCAGCGGCTTCGCGAGGACTTCCTGCAGGCGCGAGTCGATCTCCAGGCGGCCTCCGGGCGGCGGCTCTTCGCGCGCGTCACCCTGGACGACGCCGACCAGCGGCTGCCCACCGACTTCCCCCAGTTCCCCCGCTCCTTCCGCTCGCGCAACGCCTTCCTGACCCTCGAGCAGACCTGGGTGCCCTCGGCGAGCACCCTGCACACGGCCCGGCTCGGCTACGCCGCCACCCGGATCGGCCAGGACGTCGAGGTGAACCTCGAGCACCCCCTGCCCCCCTTCGTCCCCGGGCGGCCGTCGCTGGGCGACATCGACGTCGGCGGCATCCCCCGCTTCGGCCCGCAGATCTCGGCCGACGTCACCCTGGAGCAGCGGGTGGCGGCGCTGGAGTACGCCTTCCTCTGGACCACCGGCCGCCATCTGGTCGAGACCGGGCTGCTGGTGGAGCGCTACGACCAACGGGAGTTCAACCCCACCTTCTCGCGCGGCCTGTTCGTCTTCCCCAGCCTGGAGCGCTTCCTCCAGAGCCGCCCGGCGATCTTCATCGGTCTCACTCCGGACGCCGATCTCGAGCGCCGCTGGGAGTCCTGGCTGACCGCCCTCTTCGTACGCGACGACGTGCGGATCGGCTCGCGCTTCACCCTGAACCTGGGGGCGCGCTGGGAGGCCGCCACCGTGCCCTCGGAGGAGCGTGGGCGCGACGTCGCCCTGCCCGACCTGGCCGCGCCCGAGCCGACGATCGGACCCCTCTATCGCAACCCCACCCGGGGCAACGTCTCGCCACGCGTGGCCTTCGCCTGGGACCTCTTCGGCGACGGCCGCACCGCCCTGCGCGGCGGCGCCGGCGTCTACTACGACACCAACATCCAGCAGAACCTCATCGTGACCATCACCAACCCGCCCTTCACGCCGCGGCCGGTGATCCCCGCGCCTCGCTTCCCGCAGCCCCTCTTCGGCGGCGGCAGCATCTCCATCCGCCCGATCCAGTTCGACCTCGAGAGCCCCGAGGTCACCGCCTGGAACCTGACCACGGAGCGCCAGCTCCCCGCCGGGGTGACCGTCGCCCTGGGGGCAGCCGGCTCGCGGGGCCGGCACCTGCTGCGCAACAGCGACATCAACGTGCCGGAGCCCGCCGTCCTCCCCGACGGCACCCCCTTCTTCCCCGCCGGGTCGTCCCGCCCCAACCCGGCCTTCTCGGCGATCGAGCTCAAGAGCAGCGACGGCGAGGCGTGGTATCGCGCCCTCTTCGTGGACGTGCGCCGGCGGTTCCGCGACGGCTTCGGCTTCGCCCTCTCCTACACCCGCTCCCACTCCGAGGATATCACCCAGGCCTCCACCTTCTTCTCCGACGCCACCAACGGCACCACCTCGGCCTTCCCCGAGTCGTTGGGGCCGGGGTACAACCGCGGTCTCTCCGACTTCCACGCCCGGCACAAGGCCACGGCGAGCTTCACCTGGGAGCTGCCCTTCGGCCGCCGGCTCACCGGGGCCGCGGCCGCGATCTTCGACGGCTGGCAGCTCTCGGCCATCGGCCGCTACCGCAGCGGCAACCCGTTGACACCCTTCGTCCAGAACAACTGGTCGCGCTCCCTCTGGTCGCCGGCGCTGGGACCGGGGATCGGACGCGACCGGCCCAGCTACGCCCCCGGCCGCGGCGGCGGCGACGCGGTGACCGGCGATCCGGCCGGCTGGTTCGATCCGTCGGCCTTCGTCCTGCCGCCGGCCGGCACTCCCGGCAACGCCAGACGCGGCTCGCTGCTGGGCCCCGACCTCCAGACGCTCGATCTCGCCCTGATCAAGACCCTCCCCTGGGGACGGCTGGGCGACGACGGCCGGGTCGAGCTGCGCATCGAGGCGTTCAACGTGCTCGACCGGGCCAACTTCGGGACCCCTTCGCTCATCGTATTCACCGGCACGCGGGAGGGCGAAGAGCCCCTGCCCTCGTTCGGCCGCATCCGCGACACCGTCACCGCGGCACGCCAGATCCAGCTCGGCGTCCGCCTCCTCTTCTGACCTTCCCGCGGCTGAAACCCCGGCCGCGCCGGGACCGTAGCTCCGGGTGGACCTCATGCCCGCTGTGGTACTCTTCGGCCAGCTCTAGTGACTGGCAGCCGGGCGAAACGGCGGGGCTCGCGAAGCAGCGGTGCACCCCGCCTCGCCGGGCATGGACGCCTGGAGGCGACGACGGCGAAACCACTCCCCGCGACGGTGGCCCCCGAGCCCGACGGCTCCCGGGAGGACCTCGCCTCGCGAGGTCCGCCGCGCTCCGCCCCATCCGCACCCGCGGCCCCACGACGGGTCCGCCGGCTGCCCGGTCTCCACTGCCATCTCAAGCAACCGCCGGAGGAACTAGATGAACATCAGATCTGACCTGTTTCGATTGGGCGTGATCGTTCTCGCCCTGCTGCTGGCCTGGTCGGTCCCGACCGTGGCCCTGGCCCAGGGGGCCGGAGCTCAGGAGGAGGGCGACGAGCCCGAGCAAGAGGCCGACGAGGAGGAGAAGGAGGCCGTCTCGGAGGTCATCTTCGTCACCGGCTCGCGCATCGCCACGACTCCGGCGACCCTGCAGAGGGCTCCCGTGGTCGAGCTCTCCGACGACCAGCTCAAGCGCTCGGGCCTCACCAACCTGGGTGCCACCCTGCAGCAGCTCCCCGCCATGGGCAGCGCCATCAGCGCCCGCGACAACGTGCCGGGCAACTCCGGCTTCCCGCAGGACGGCAACGGCATCGGCGCCGGCGCCATCGAGCTCTCGCTGCGCAACCTGGGCGCCAAGCGCACCCTCGTCCTGGTGGACGGCCGGCGCTGGGTGGCCGGCGCCTCGGCGTCGGGCGTGCCGATCGCGGTGGACCTCAACACCCTGCCGGCGGCCGTGATCGACCGCATCGAGGTGCTGCAGGACGGCGCCTCGGCGATCTACGGCTCCGACGCCATCGGCGGCGTGGTGAACGTGATCACGCTGCAGGACTTCGACGGCATGCGCTTCGCCGTGCAGAACGGCGAGTTCGCCAGCGAGGGCGACGGAACCACCACCGAGGTCTCCGGTGTCTGGGGCGGCGGAACCGATAAGACCCGCATCCTGGTCGGCGCCGCGGTGGTCGAGGAGGGCGGCGTCTTCACCTCGGACCGCGCCCAGTCGGCCTTCCCCAACCCCTTCGCCACGAGCTGCAACGTGCCCGGCACCCTCTGCTCCTCCTTCACCCCGCAGGGCCGCTTCATCCTGGGCCCCAACTTCGGCTTCCAGGACATGACCCTGGACGACGGGGTGCTCAACGACGGCGGCGCCAACAAGCCCGTGTTCGTTCCCGGCGACCCCAACGGCGGCGACTTCCACGCCTTCAGCTCGGCCGACCGCTTCAACTACAACGGCAACCGCTTCAACTATCTCAAGACCCCCAACGAGCGGTTCAACATCTTCACCCACGTGGACCACGAGCTGTCCGACAACGTGGACTTCTTCATCCGCGCCGCCTACACCAACCGGCAGTCCGCGACCCGCGCCGCGCCGGAGCCGCTCTGCCTGGGCGACGGCTGCGGCAACCGGATCGCGGAGAACATCTTCATCCACCGCGACCAGATCTACAACCCGTTCGGGGTCGATCTCTCGGTGGCCAACGGCAACCTGCTCTTCTTCGGCCGCCGGCCGCTCGAGTCGGGGCCGCGCATCTTCGAGCAGGACGTCAACACCTACTTCGGCACCGCCGGCCTCGAGGGGGAGTTCCGCACGGCGGAGCGCACCTTCGCCTGGGACGCCTACTTCAGCTACGGCGACAACCGCGGCTTCCAGCAGAAGTTCAACTCCCACTCCATCGCCCGGCTGCAGGTGGCGCTGGGTGATCCCGCGGTCTGCGCCGCCACCCCCAACTGCGTGCCCTTCAACTTCTTCGGCGGCCAGGGGCCCAACGGGCAGGGCTCCATCACCCAGGAGATGCTCGACTTCGTGGGCTACACCCAGCGTGACTTCTCCGAGCAGACGCTGCTCGACTACGGCGCCAACATCACCGGCGACCTGGTCAGCCTCTCCACCGGCACCATCTCCTTCGCCGCCGGCGCCACCTACCGCGAGCAGAAGGGCTCCTTCCAGCCCGACCCCATCGCGGCGCGGGGCGAGACGGCGGGGATTCCCTCGGCGCCCACGGTCGGCGGCTTCAACGTCACCGAGCTCTACGCCGAGGTGTCGATCCCCGTGGTGGTGGAGTCGAGCGCCATCGACTACCTGGAGTTCAACCTCGCCGGCCGGAGCTCCGACTACTCCACCTTCGGCAGCGAGAGCACCTACAAGTTCGGCGTGCTCTACCGTCCGATCTCGGACCTGTCGTTCCGCGGCTCGATCTCGACCGGCCTCCGGGCTCCCGGCATCGGGGAGCTCTTCGGCGGCGCGGCGCGCGAGGACTTCACCTTCCTCGACCCCTGCGCCGACGTGCTGGGCGTGATCGGCTCCGCCAACGGCGGCCGCGACGCGCCGCAACCCGCCAACATCATCGCCAACTGCGCCGCCCTGGGCGTGCCGGTGAACTTCGCCCAGCGCAACCCGCAGCTCTCGGCGGTGTCGGCGGGCAACCCCACCCTCATCCCGGAGGAGTCGGACAACACCTCCTTCGGCATCGTCTACAGCCCCGCGAGGTCGGCCGGCGCGAGCGCCTGGTCGGTGTCGCTCGACTTCTACGACATCGAGATCGACAACGCCATCCAGGGGCGCGACCCCGGCGACGTGATCAACGCCTGCGTCGACACCCTCGACCCGTTCTTCTGCGAC
>JAWWBN010000132.1:0-10400 GCA_033720955.1 Thermoanaerobaculia bacterium
GACCAGGCCGACCACCCACAGGATGACCCGCGCCCCGAGAGAGAGCCGCGGGGGGGACGCGCCGCCCTCGTCGCTCATCCGGTTGCCCCCCTTCGACGGCGCGGGCCGCTGCGAGCCTGCCGACCGCCGCTAGCGCTCGGCGAGCGAAAGAGGGAGTAGATCTGCCGCGGACGGTGGATGCGCCGCTTGGGCGCCTCGCGCATCTCCTTCCAGTGGGCGATCCAGCCCGGCAGCCGCCCGAGCGCGAACATCACCGTGAACATGTTGGTGGGGATGCCCATCGCGCGGTAGAGGATGCCGCTGTAGAAGTCCACGTTGGGGTAGAGCTTGCGCTCCACGAAGTAGTCGTCGTGAAGGGCCACCTCCTCCAGCTTGCGGGCGATCTCGAGCAGCGGGTCCTCGACCCCGAGCTCGCCGAGCACGTCGTCCGCCACCTTCCAGAGGAGCCGCGCGCGAGGGTCGTAGTTCTTGTAGACCCGGTGGCCGAAGCCCATCAGCCGGAAGCCGTCCTCCTTGTCCTTGGCCTTGTCGACGTACTTCCCGTAGTCGCCGCCGTCGGCGCGGATCATCTCCAGCATCTCGATGACCTTCTGGTTGGCGCCGCCGTGCAGAGGGCCCGAGAGGGCGCTGATGCCGGCCGAGATCGACGCGAAGAGGGTCGCCTCGCTGGAGCCCACCATCCGCACCGTCGCGGTGGAGCAGTTCTGCTCGTGGTCGGCGTGGAGGATGAGCAGCATGTTGAGCGCCTCGTCCACGGCGGGCGAGATCTCGTAGGGCTCCGCCGGCACGGCGAACATCATGCGCAGGAAGTTCTGGGTGTAGGTGAGGTCGTTCCGCGGGTAGATGAAGGGCTGACCGATCGACTTCTTGTAGGAGAAGGCGGCGATCGTCACCGCCTTGGCGATCAGCCGCTTGATGTTGAGCTCGAGGTTCTCGTACGCGGCGCTGCCCGGGTAGTAGGTGGACAACGCCCCCACCATGGTCGACAGGATCGCCATCGGGTGGGCGGTCAGGGAGAAGCCCTCGAAGAACTTCTTCATGTCCTCGTGGAGGAGGGTGTGCCGGATGATGTTGTGGTTGAACTCCTCGAACTCGGCGCGGCTGGGCAGCTCGCCGTAGATCAGGAGGTAGGCGACCTCCAGGAAGCGCGCCTCGGATGCGACCTCTTCGATGGGATACCCGCGGTAGCGCAGGATCCCCTTCTCGCCGTCGATGAAGGTGATGTCACTGGTGCAGGAGCCGGTGTTGCCGTACCCGGGGTCGAAAGTGATGGCGCCCGACTCGGCCCGGAAGCGGGTGAAGTCGATGCCGATCTCCTTCTCGCTGCCCGCGATGGTCGGCAGCTCGTACTCTTTTCCGTCCAGAATCACTTTCGCATTGGCCATATCCGCTCCCGTTCTCACCCCGAAAGTCTAGCAGGCCCGCCGGCGAGATTGGACGCCCCTCAGACCCCTCGAGTCTCGGCTCCCCAGAGCAGCTTGTGGAGCTGGAGCTGCAGACGCACGTCGAGCCCGTCCCGCAGCAGCCAGGCCGCCAGGACGCGGGGCTCGAGCTCCCCCCACACCGGCGAGAAGTGCACCGGGCAGCGCTCCGCGAGCCGTCGCTCCCGCACCACTTCGCGGGCCCAGAGGTAGTCGGCCTCGCCCGCCAGGACGAACTTGACCTCGTCACGGGAGGTCAGAAGCTCCAGGTTCTCCCACCGGTTGGCCGCCGCCTCGCCGCTGCCCG
Source organism: Thermoanaerobaculia bacterium (assembly GCA_033720955.1). Lineage (GTDB taxonomy): Bacteria > Acidobacteriota > Thermoanaerobaculia > Multivoradales > JAHEKO01 > JAWWBN01. The sequence goes on from JAWWBN010000132.1 coordinate 1,729, forward strand.
GGCACTTGACGTCGAGGATGCGCCGCACCCTCGGGTCCACCCCGGAGATGTCGAGCCCGCCGCCGGTCTCCAGCAGCACCTCGTGGCCGGCGTCCGCCAGACGGCTCATCAGGGGCAGGCAGCCGGGCTGGAGCAGCGGCTCGCCCCCGGTCACCTCGACCAGCCGGCAGGCGTAGCTCTCCACCTCGGCCGTCACCTCGTCGAGGGTCCGCCAGGAGCCCTCGTAGAAGGAGTGCTCGCTGTCGCACCAACGGCAGCGCATCTGGCAGCCGGTCAGGCGAACCAGGACGCACGGCCGTCCGGCGGCGGTGGACTCCCCCTGGAGCGAGTGGAAGATCTCGTTCACCCGCACCCGCTGGGCAGCGGGCAGGTGGACGCGCGGATCGGGCCGGACGGCGGGGCTGCTCACGACGGTCGGTAGGCGGCGAAGGAGCTGGGACCCTCCCAGACCTCGACCCGCTCGACCCTCAGACCGCGCTCCGCCGGCAGACGCCGGGCGATCTCTTCGAAGACGTGCCGCGAGATCAGCTCCGCCGTGGTGTTGATCCGGTCGAAGGGGGCCACCTCGTTGAGCAGCCGGTGGTCGAGCGGGGCGGTGATCTCCTCGAGCATCCCCTTCAGGTCGGCGAAGTCCATCACCATCCCCAGCTCGTCGAGCTCCTCCGCCTCGAGCACCACCCGCACCCGGTAGTTGTGTCCGTGCAGCCGCTCGCACCCCCCGGTGTGCCCGCGGATGGTGTGCGCGGCGGAGAAGCGGATCTCCTTGGCGATGGTGAACACCCGACGATTCTAGCCGCCCCCCTCCCCCATCCGGCACGGCTCCGGGCGCTACGTGGCGAGGAAGGCGACGGTGTCGGGGAGGCCTTCGGCCAGGGTGCGGGGATGCCAGCCCAGGTCGGCCCGCGCCCGGGCGTCGTCGAAGTTCCAGTGACGCTTCAGGCTCTGGAGCTCGTCGCGCACCAGCGGCGGGCGGCGGCCGCGCAGCCGGAGGAGGGGCGTCGCGAGCCGCGCCAGCAGCCCGGCGACGGCGGGTGAGAGCTCGAGCCGCGGCGGCTTCACCCCGGCCAGGCGGGCCACCTGGCGGACCAGCTCCGCCACCCGCACGGCGTCGCCCGTCATGAGGTAGGAGGCGCCGGGCTCGGCCCGCTCCATCACCCGCACCAGCCCCTCGACCAGGTCGTCCACGTGGACCCAGCGGGTGACCTTCTCGCCCCCCACCACCGCCGGCAGCCGGCCCTTGACTACGTTGCGCAGCAGGGCGTTGGCCCCCGTGCGCTTGCCCGGCGGACCGTAGACGAGACCCGGGTAGACGGTGTTGAGCTTCAGACCGCGCTCCGCCCAGCCGAAGAAGGCGTCGGCCCCCGCCCGCTTGGTAACGCTGTAGGCGCCGGGCAGCGGCCGGTTGGGAGGCGACTCCTCGGTGCCGGGCGAGCCGTCGGCCGGGCTGCCGCCGAAGGCCGCCATGGACGAGACGTTCAGCACCCGTCCCACCCCCAGCTTGGAGGCCAGAGAGGCGACGTTCTCGCTCCCCCCCACGTTGACCTGCCACATCCGCTCCCGGCCGGCGCCGAAGTCGATCACCGCCGCGGAGTGCACCACCCAGTCGGCGCCGCTCATCCCCTCCCGCAGCGAGTAGCGGTCGGTCACGTCGCCCGGAAAGAGCTCCACCCCGAGCGCCTCGAGCGCCGCCGTGTCGCTGGTCTCGCGGACCAGCGCCGTGAGCTCGTGGCCGGCGGCCGCCAGCCGCTTCGCCAGCGCGCCGCCGATATAGCCGGTGGCCCCGGTCAGGAAGATCCTCACGGCCGGATCTTAGAGGAGCCTCCGATCGAGATCTGCGCACGCGTCGATTGACGGCGGCGGCCGGCTATGATCGATTCCTCGCGCGAGAGGATCCCCCTCGCGCGGAGCCGAAGATGCGTCGCCTCTCCCGAGCCCTGTCCGTCGGCCTCCTCCTCCTGGCGATCGACTCGCCGGGCCGGGCGCAGCCGGCGCCGGCCGGCAAGGCCGCCCTGGCCGAGGGCAACCCGGCGCTGGCCCGCAAGGTCGCCGGGCCGCTGCTGGAGGCGCGGCGGAAGGCGCGGCTCGGTCAGCCGATCGGGGCCCCGATCGCCGTCCCCGGCTCGCCGCTTCGCGGCCTGCCCCTGGTGCGCGAGAGCCGGCCCAGGGTGGACCTCAAGCTCGACGGGATGACCCCCGCCACCATCGAGCACCTGAAGGAGATCGGGGTCGAGGTGCTCGCGGTCCACTGGCGGCATGGCCGGGTGGACGCCCGGGTGGACCTCGACCTGCTGGACGAGCTGGCGGCGGTGCCGGAGGTGGCGCTGGTGCGGCCCGACTACGGGCGAATCGCCCTCACGGGCAGCGTGACCAGCGAGGGCGACGCCTCCACCAACTCCGACGGCGCCCGCGCGGCGGGCTCCACGCCCGACGGCACCGGCGTCACGGTGGGGATCCTCTCCGACAGCTTCAACGACAACCGCGGCGGCACCGAGAGCGGCGGCGTCTGCGACTGCACCACCTTCGGCAACACCTGCTCGAACGTGGTCACCGGGATGACCAACCAGGGCACCGGCGACCTGCCCACCAGCGTCACCATGCTCGACGACTTCACCCCCGGCGGCGACGAGGGTGCCGCCATGGGCGAGATCGTCCACGACCTGGCGCCGGGCGCGGCGATGATGTACCACACCGCCTTCAACAGCCTGGCCGACTTCGCCGACGGCGTCACGGAGCTCGCCAACTGCGGCGCCGACGTCATCGTGGACGACGTCTTCTGGTTCGGCGAGGCCATGTTCCAGGACGACCTGATCGCCCAGGCGGTCCAGGAGGTGGTGGAGATGGGGGTGATCTACCACTCCTCCGCCGGCAACCAGGCCACCTGGGGGGTGGACCAGGCCTTTCGCGACGTGGTGCCCGGGACCGACGACGTCGTCTACATGCCCACCCCCACCGGAAACGACTTCCACGACTTCGACGGCGCCGGGGACACCTTCGCCAAGTTCCGCATCCCCGGCTCGCCCAACGCGGGCGCGAGCTGCCAGAACACCATGGAGGGACTCCCCAACTGCTGCGGGGTGCGGTTCGTCCTCCAGTGGAGCGAGCCCTTCTCCTCCCTGGACGACCCCGCGCTGCCGGTCCGCGGGGCCCAGACCGATCTCGACCTCTACGCCTGCACCTCGCCCAGCGCCGCCAACTGCACCGTCCCCGGCGCCACGGCGCAGGGCTGCGGCACCACCGGCGCCCCCACCTTCCCCTTCGGCCCCGTCGCCGGCGACCCCATCGAGACCTTCGACGTCTTCAACCTGGGGGGCACGCCGGTCAACGCCTACCTCGCCGTGGAGAGCTTCTGCGACGACGGCTCCGGCAGCCTCCCCCACTTCCGCATCGCCACCTTCCCCACCGGGATCTGCGGCAGCGCCTTCCCCGGCAACTTCGACTTCGAGGACGGCGACAACGACTTCGGCGGCACCAACCCCGACGCGGAGGACGCCACCGCCACCTTCACCCGGGCCCAGACCTACGGCCACGCGGCGGCGAAGGGGGCGGTGGCGGTGGCGGCCACCCGCTTCGACGAGTTCGACAGCGGCGGCACCGCCCAGGGCGAGGCCGGCGTGATCGACGTCGAGCCCTTCAGCTCGCTCGGCGGCGCTCTGCCCTTCTACTTCGACGGCGTCGGCGCGCCGCTGCCCACCGGACCCGAGTCGGCCGGCCCCGGGCCCCAGGCCTCGCCACCGGCCCCGGAGACCCGCCAGAAGCCCGAGATCACCGGGCCCGACGGCGTCGCCAACACCTTCTTCGCCGGCGGCACCTTCTTCGGCACCTCCGCCTCGGCCCCGCACACCGCGGCGGTCGCCGCGCTGCTCAAGGAGCTGGCGGACAACCTCTCGCCGGCCGGGTCGCTGGCCGTGCTGGAGGGGGGCGCCACCGACATCGAGGGCGCCGGCGCCGACGACCTCTCCGGCGCCGGCTTCGTGGACGCCAAGCGGAGCGCCAGCGTGATCGACCTCCTGACGACGCCGCTGGTGGCGAACCTGGTCCTCGACCTCCGGGGCGGCGACTGGGTCAACTCCACCGCCGGCGCCCTGGTGCCCGCCCGCGCCACGACCTCCATCACGTTCCGCAACGGCGACTTCTCCAACGTGCAGGCGACGGCGCCGCTCCACATCTTCGCCGACGGGTTCGAGTCGGGCGACACCGCCTCCTGGAGCAACTGAGGCGGCGGGCGCCCGGCACCGGTCCGGGCGCGCCCGTCGGGGCTCGGCGATCGGCCTCGGCGCCCGGCGCGGGCCCGGCCGCAGCGCGCGGCTCTAGAGGAGCTGGCGCAGCACGTACTGGAGGATGCCGCCGTGCTTCAGGTAGCGGGCCTCCTGCGGCGTGTCGAGACGCACCAGCGCTTCGAAGGAGGTCTCGCCGCCGTCCTCCGCCCTCGCCCTGACGGTGACCCGGACGCCCTTCTCGAACCGGCCGGCCATCAGGTCGGCGAGACCCTCCACCGCGTACTCCTCCCGCCCCGTCAGGCCCAGGGAGGCCGCGTCGTCGCCCTCGAGGAACTCGAGCGGCAGCACCCCCATGCCGATCAGGTTGGAGCGGTGGATGCGCTCGTAGCTGGCGGCGATGACCACCCGCACGCCCAGCAGGGACGGACCCTTGGCGGCCCAGTCGCGGGAGGAGCCGGTGCCGTACTCCAGGCCGGCAATCACCAGGGTGGAGACCCCCTCCTTCTGGTAGCGCATGGAGGCGTCGTAGATCGTCATCTCCTCGCCGCTGGGCTGGTGGGTGGTGTAGCCCCCCTCCCGGCCGGGCGCCAGCTTGTTGCGGAAGCGCACGTTGGCGAAGGTGCCACGCATCATGACCTCGTGGTTGCCGCGGCGCGAGCCGTAGGAGTTGAACTCCTTGGGCGGCACGCCGCGCTCCTGGAGGTACCGGCCGGCCGGCGAGTCGGCGGCGAAGGCGCCGGCCGGGGAGATGTGGTCGGTGGTCACCGAATCGCCCACCAGGGCCAGCACCCGCAGGCCCGCGAGATCCTCCACCGGCTCGGGCTCGCGCGGCAGATCCACGAAGAAGGGGGGCAGGCGGACGTAGGTCGAGTCCTCCTCCCAGGCGTAGGTCTCCCCCTCCGGCACCGGCATGGCGTTCCACTGCTCGTCGCCGGCGTAGACCTCGCCGTACTCCCGGGTGAACATCTCCGAGCGCACCGTCCTCTGGACGACCTCGGCGATCTCCTCCTGGCTGGGCCAGATCTCCTTCAGATAGACCGGATTGCCGTCCGGGTCCTCGCCCAGCGGCTCGCTGTAGAGGTCCACGTCGATGCGGCCGGCCAGGGCGTAGGCCACCACCAGCGGCGGCGAGGCCAGGTAGTTGGCGCGCACGTCGGGGCTGATCCGCCCCTCGAAGTTGCGGTTGCCCGAGAGCACCGAGGCGGCCACCAGGCCCTCCTCGCGGATCGCCTCGGAGATGGGCGGCGGCAGGGGGCCCGAGTTGCCGATGCAGGTGGTGCAGCCGTAGCCCACCAGGTGGAAGTTGAGCGCCTCCAGATCGTCCAGCAGCCCCGACTCCTCGAGGTACTCGGTGACCACCTTGGAGCCGGGGGCCAGGGAGGTCTTGACCCACGGCTTCACCTCGAGCCCGCGCCGCACCGCGTTGCGCGCCAGGAGCCCCGCGCCCAGCATCACGGAGGGGTTGGAGGTGTTGGTGCAAGAGGTGATCGCCGCGATCACCACCGAGCCGTCCCGCAGCGAGAACTCCCGGTCGCGCCAGGAGATCTTCCTGCCGCCGTTCGGGTTGGCCTCGACCACGTCGAGCACGGCGGTCCCCCCCTCGGCCTCCCACTTGCCCAGGGTCTTGAGGCCGCCGGTGGTCTTGGGCCGGCTGCCGCCCGGCGCCTTGAGCTGCTCCACCTGGTCCAGGAACGACTGCTTGACCTTGGACAGCTCGATCCGGTCCTGGGGCCGCTTGGGGCCGGCCAGGCTGGGCTCGACGCTGCCCAGGTCGAGCTCCAGGGTGCCGGAGTACTCGGCGTCGGGCGAGTCGGAGGTGTGGAAGAGCCCCTGCTCCCTGGCGTACCGCTCCACCAGCTCGATCCGCTCGGCCGGACGCCCGGTGAGCTTCATGTACTCCAGGGTCGCCCGGTCGATGGGGAAGATGCCGCAGGTGGCGCCGTACTCGGGCGACATGTTGGCGATGGTGGCGCGGTCGGCCACCGGCAGCCGCGCCAGACCCGGGCCGTAGAACTCCACGAACTTGCCCACCACCCCGTACTCGCGGAGCATCTGGGTCACCGTGAGCACCAGGTCGGTCGCGGTGGCGCCCTCGGAGAGCTCCCCCGTCAGCTTGAATCCGACCACCTGGGGCACCAGCATGGAGATGGGCTGGCCCAGCATGGCCGCCTCGGCCTCGATGCCACCCACCCCCCAGCCCAGGACCCCGAGACCGTTGATCATGGTGGTGTGGGAGTCGGTTCCCACCAGGCTGTCGGGATACGCCCACGGCGCGCCGTCGCCGGAGGAGGTCTCGTCGCCGGCCATCACCACCCGGCCCAGGTACTCCAGGTTGACCTGGTGGACGATGCCCGTGCCGGGCGGCACCACCTTGAAGTTGCGGAAGGCCCGCTGTCCCCACTTGAGAAAGCCGTAGCGCTCCCGGTTGCGCTCGAACTCCTTCTCCTTGTTGATGAGGAAGGCGGCCTGGGTGCCGTACTCGTCCACCTGGACAGAATGGTCGATCACCAGCTCGGCCGGCTGCAGCGGGTTGATCTTCTCGGCCTCGCCTCCCATGGCCACCATGGCGTCGCGCATGGCGGCGAGGTCCACGATGGCGGGGACGCCGGTGAAGTCCTGGAGCAGGACGCGCGCCGGCATGAAGGCGATCTCGGTGGACGGCTCCGCCGCCGGGTCCCATCGGGCCACCGCTTCGATGTCGGAGGCCGGTACCGTCTCCCCGTCCTCGCGGCGCAGGAGGTTCTCGAGCAGGATGCGCATCGAGAAGGGCAGGCGGTCCACGTCCATGCCGTGCGCGGAGAGGCTGGGCAGGTGGGCGAGCCGGTAGGTCCTGCCGCCCACGGAGAGGTTGCGGAAGGTGTCGAAGCTGTCGCTCATCGGGGGATCTCCTTCGCTCGGGAAGATACCAGAGGGCCGCGGCGCCGGACCGCCCGCGCGGGGCGCCGGAGCGCACTCCCCGGACCTCCCGGGGGTCGCCCCCGCCGGCGCGCGGGCCCGGCGCGCCCGGATCGGCGGCGGCGGCGGTCGGGACGGAGCGCGCCGCCCTACGCCGGGAGGGCGGCCTCCGGACCGGGGGGAGGCGGGGTAGGAGAGCCGGCCAGGAGGTCGAGCTCCGGCCCGAACTGGCGCAGGAACTCGAGGCTGAAGAGCCGCAAGAAGGTCAGCAACGGCAGCAGCAGGACCGTCCCCACGTACGGGATGGCCAGCAGGACGAAACCCACGCAGCAGGTCAGGAACCCGGCGAGGGCGATGGCGAGACCGGCCAGGATCCAGAGGATGAAGAGCAGCGCGAGGTAGCCCAGGAACTGCAGCGGATACGCCCTCAGGGTGGGCAGGAAGCGGCTCCATGCGACCGACGCCTTGATGTCGTTCCGGTACATCACCGGCACCACGAAGTGCCTCAGGAGCACGTCCACCACCGCCGCGCCGACGGCCCAGAACGCCAACAGGGCCACGATCGGCGCCACCAGAACCCAGCCGAAGTCGCGGTGCACCGCCAGGATGATGCCGACGGCGCCGATCACGACCCCGGCCAGGACCACGACCAGGAAGCCGACCCGCCACAGGAAGAGCGAGTCGCCCAGGCGCCGGAACCGCTTCCAGGGCTCGACGATCTGCGCCCGGTTCCACACGACCCCGTCCAGGTAGATGAAGATGCCCCGCGACGAGAGCCAGAGCATGAGCACCACGAGGGCGATCACCACCGGGATCAGGAACACCAGGCAGCCCGCGGCGAAGGGCAGCCAGTCGAACGCCCCGGCCACGGCATCCTCGACCGACTCGACCTGGGCGCTCTGGAAGGCGGCGGGGACGGCTGCGTCCTCCACCACCTCCTCGAGGATCGACGCGGAGTCGTCGTCGTCCCACGGGTTGCCGAGGTTCCAGCCGACGCCTCCGTTGTTGCCTCCCGCCAGTCCGGCGAGCCAGGCGGCGAAGCCGAGGACGATCCACTTCTCGAGCTTGAACGGGGCGAAGAGGATGCGGGCCATCCCGCGCCACGCTCTCTCGATGGGCTCCAAGAACTCGATCGTCATCGGCTTGCCACTCCCAACTGACCCTACGCGACGGCGCCGAGAGTTGTTCCGGAGGAGCTCGGCAGGGTCGCGTGTTTCGCCGATCCTGCCACGAAACGCGCGCGGGGTGGCGCCCGGCGGCCCCCCGGCCCCTCGCCGCTCAGCCCACCACCAGCGCCATGTCGCGGAAGTTCAGCGCGTACCAGCGCCAGCGGAGGAAGGCGTCCACCCCCAGGTTGCAGTCGAGGTAGTTCTCGTGCTCCGGCACGATGGGCCGGGTGAGCACGTGGGCGTGGCGCAGGGTGAAGCCCGCCGCGGCCACCGTGAGGGCGGTCCGGCCCAGGCGGTAGGCGGGGACGGCGCGGTCGCCGCCTACCCCGCTCTTGGTGAAGGTCACCGGCCGGCCCGTCCGCTCGATCCGCTCCCGGTAGCGGCGGAAGAA
>JAWWBN010000133.1:0-10312 GCA_033720955.1 Thermoanaerobaculia bacterium
AGGCGTCGCGAAAGGCCTTGCGAGTGGCGGCGGTCTCGGAGCGCGCATTGATCAGCCGGTTGCCGATCGACGGCTCGTCCGCCCACCAGGGAACCAGGCCCCAGCGGGCGGCGACGAGCTCGCGCCGGCCGGGCTCGACGGTGCGGACGATGGGCGCCTCCTGGGTGGGGGCGATGTTGTAGCGCGGGGGCCCGGGCTCGAGCTGGAGCTCGGCGTCGAGCATCTCCGCGACCTGGTCGGCCGGGGTCGGCAGGGTGTAGCGCCCGCACATCAGCCCTCTCCCCGCTCGCCGCCGGACCGCCAGCCCCACCGGCCGCCCACCGCGGTTGCGTCGATCGACTCGTTTCCGGCCCCGAAGAGAAAGGCGGTGGCCAGGTTCTCGGGCCGGGCGCCCGCCAGCGTCGGGTGGGTGAGGTCGAGCACGGCGAAGTCGGCCCACTGCCCGCGGGCCAGGCCGCCGCAGGGCAGGCCGAGGCTGGCGGCGCCTCCGGCGGTCGCGGCGTGGAGGAGGGTTGCGGCGAGGCCCCGCCGGCGCGAGCGCACGACGGCCCGGCGGCGGGTGCGCAGTCGCTGCCCCAGCTCCAGCCAGCGCATCTCCTCGGCGAAGGAGATCCGGGCGTTGGAGTCGCTGCCCAGACAGAGCTCGGCCCCAGCGGCCAGCGCCGGCTCCAGGTCGATCCAGCCGTCGCCGAGGGCCGCCTCGGTCAGGGGACAGAGACAGACCCGGCCGCCCCGCGCGAGGAAGCGCAGCAGCTCGGCGGGCTCGCTGCGGGTGCAGTGAACCGCCGTGAACCGCTCGTCCCCGGGAGCGGCTGCGTCGAGGAGCGCCAGGGGAGAGCTGCCGTAGCTGCGCCGGCACTCCTCGATCTCCCGCTGCTGCTCCTCGACGTGCATGTGGCAGACCCAGCCGCGCCGCGCCGCCTCGGCCCGCACCGCGGCGATCTCCGCCGGCGCGGCGGCGCGGACGCTGTGCACCGCGGCGCCCAGCGTCTGGGCGGGCGAGCGCAGCGAGCGGGCCAGGCGGTCGGTCTGGCCCCAGTAGACCTCGGCGGACGGGGTGCGGAAGCGGAGCTGCGCCCCGGTCAGCGGCCGGCGGATGCCGCCCGTGCGGTAGTAGGCCGGCAGCAGCACCAGCCGGATGCCGGCGTCGTGGGCGGCCTGCAGCACGGCCTCGTCCAGGGCGAAGTCGGGGTCCTCGCCGGCGTGACGGAGGTAGTGGAACTCGCCCACCGCCGTGATGCCGGCGCGGCGCATCTCGCGGTAGGCGTCGCGCGAGACCCGGTAGAGACCCTCCTGGTCGAGAGTCGAGGCCAAGGAGTACATCGACTCGCGCCAGCCCCAGAAGTCGTCGCCGGCGGGTCCGGGCTCCTCGCCCACACCGCGCAGGCCGCGCTGGAAGGCGTGCGAGTGGGCGTTGACGAACCCGGGCAGGAGCGCCCGCTCGGAGAGCCGCAGGGTCGGCGTGCGGGCCACCGCGCCCACCTCCCGGATCCGGCCGTCGGCGCCGACGACGACGCGGACGCCGGGCTCGAAGCCGGCGCCGGTCCAGGTCCAGTCGGCCTCGAGGATCTGCTCGGCCGCCATGAAGGGAAGCTAACGGGCTCCGGCGGACGGTGCAAGACGGGGCCTCGGGTGCGGTATCATCAGAAGTCGCCCCATGGGGCGCCCACCGACCGATGTCCTCGCCCGGCCCCACCGTCTCCCTGACCCCCGGCAAGCGGGTCCTCTACCTCACCAAGGACCCGGAGCTGATCCGCCGCCAGCTCGCCGGCGAGCTCGACCTGACGATGAGCGACGTCGAGGTCGGCGACCTGCTGGACGACATCAACACCGACGCCATGACCCCGGCCTGGGTCTGCTTCTCCTATCGGCCCCAGGACCTGGCGCGGGACGCCTACGCCGGTCTGGTGGTCGACGGCGAGCGCATCTTTCCCCGCGACGCGCTCCGCGACGGCAACTTCGAGGTGATCGTCTCCGGCGTTCGCAAGGGAGTGGGCAGCTCGCGCGAGACGGCGGTGCAGGCGGAGAAGTGGAGCGGCATCCGGATCGCCGTCGCCGCCTCCTTCGCGCCCATCCACGCCGCCAACAACGTCAACCGCGGGGTGCTGATGTGCGACCACTCGGTGCTCGCGCGTCTCGAGGCGGGGGAGGAGGTCCCCCTCGAGGAGTTCACCCGCGGTCACGACTCGATCACGCGGCTCAAGATCGAGGCCGGCGGTCTCTTCCCCTTCACCCGCGCCCTCGCCGGGGGCCGGATCGAGCTGCCGGTGCCCGACAACGGGCCGCGGCCGATGACGATGGCCGAGAAGATCCTCGCGCGACACCGGATCGACGACGGCGCCCCCTACGTCAAGCCGGGGGACGCGGTGGTGGTGCGGGTGGACGCCGGCTACTCCCACGAGTTCACCACCGCCCAGGTGCACCACTTCCTCGAGCTCGAGCACGGCGCCGACTACCGGCTGCCCGATCCGGCCAGCTTCGCCGTCTTCGAGGACCACCTGATCTACGCCGACGAGGTGCCGAAGATGCGCGCCTTCCTCGACAAGATCGAGGAGCTGCGCGAGATGCAGCGGCGCTTCCAGCGTCACACCGGTGTGCGCGACTTCTCGGCCAAGAACGGCGTCTCCCCCGGGATCTGCCACGAGGTGGCGCGGGAGCATCTCATCTCACCGGGGCAGTTCGTCCAGGCCACCGACAGCCACACCTGCATGGGCGGGTGCAACAACGCCCTCGCCTGGGGCGTGGGAGCCACCGAGTACGCCAACCTGATCCACGCGGGCTTCAACGCGGTGGAGGTGCCGGAGTCGATCCGCTTCGAGCTGGTGGGCGAGCTGGGGGACGGGGTGACGGCCAAGGACCTGATGCTCTACATCCTCCTCCACTTCGCGCGGACCCAGAAGACCCTGAAGCGGGTGATGGAGTTCACCGGGCCGGGCCTCGCGTCGCTCAGCATGGACGAGCGCGCCACCCTGACCAACATGGCCACCGAGTGCTCGGCCCGCACCGCCATCGTCGAGGCGGACGAGAAGACCCTGGAGTGGATCGCCGAGCGGCGCCCGGGGATCGATCGCGAGGCGATGCGGGCGGCGGCCGTCCAGCCCGACCCGGACGCACACTACGACGGCGGGGTCCACACCATCGACCTGGGGGTCATCCGGCCGATGGTGGCCCATCCCGGCGACCCCGACCGCGGCATCCCCTCCGACCCCACCAACGGCGCCTACATCGAGGAGCTGGGCGAGGTGCCGATCGACATCGCCTACGGCGGGAGCTGCACCGCGGGCAAGATCGACGACCTCGAGTTCTACCACCGGGTGGTGAGCGAAGCGGTCGAGAGCGGCCGCCGGGTGCCCGACAACGTCCAGTTCCTGATCCAGTTCGGCTCGCGAGAGGTGGAGGAGCACTGCCGTCGCCACGGCTTCCTCGACGCCTTCCAGCGCGCCGGCGTGCGGCTCATCCAGCCCGGCTGCGGCGCCTGCATCGGCTGCGGTCCGGGCGTCTCCGAGAGCACCGAGCAGGTGACGGTCTCGGCCATCAACCGCAACTACAAGGGCCGCTCCGGTCCGGGCCGGCTCTATCTGGCCTCGCCTCTGTCGGTGGCCGCCTCCGCCTTCGAGGGCAGGATCACCGCCTACCGGCCGGGCATGTTCCGCGAGAGTCGCAGCGCGTAGGCCGGCGCGGCGCCCCCGCCGCCGCCGTCTGATACTGTCCGCGCCGCCATGCCCGACCCCATCCCCATCCGCATCGCCCACAGCCCGGACTCCGACGACGCCTTCATGTTCTACGCCCTGACCCAGGGGCTGCTGGACGTCTCGGGACTCGACATCCAACACCGGCTGTCGGACATCGAGAGCCTGAACCAGGCCGCGTTCGAGAGTCGCTACGAGATCACCGCGCTGTCGGTGCACGGCTACGCCTACCTGGCGGACCGGTACTCCCTCATGCCCTCCGGGGCCAGCTTCGGCGACGGGTACGGTCCGGTGGTGGTGGCGCGCACGCCCTTCTCGGCGGCCGACCTGGCCGGGCGCACCGTGGCCATCCCCGGCCGGCTCACCACCGCCGCCCTGGCGCTCCAGCTCTGGGCTCCGGGCGTGATCACCGAGGAGGTGCCCTTCGACCGCATCCTCGACGTCGTGGAGGAGGGCCGCTTCGACGCCGGGGTCGTGATCCACGAGGGGCAGCTCACCTACGGCGACCGCGGCCTCGAGGCGGCGGTGGATCTGGGCGTATGGTGGGGCGAGGAGACCGGCGGCCCGCTGCCGCTGGGGGCCAACGGAATCCGGAAGGACCTGCCGCCCGACCTCAGACGGCGTCTCTGCCGGCTCCTGACCGCGAGCATCGAGTACGCCCTGGACCACCGCGAGGAGGCGCTGGACTTCGCTCTCGCCTACGCCCGCGACCTGGAGCGCGACCGCGCGCGGGCCGACCGGTTCGTGGGCATGTACGTGAACGAGTGGACGCGCTCCTACGGCGAGGCCGGTCGCAGGGCGGTGCAGGGGCTGCTGGACCGCGGCTTCGAGGCCGGAATCCTGCCGCGCCGGGTCGAGGCCGAGTTCGAAGAGGCCTGAGCTCTAGCCGGGTGGGAAGACGAAGGGCTCGGGGAAGAGCTCGCCCAGGGTGGTGAGCCGCCGCTCGCCGGCGGTGCTCAGCAGCAGCACCGGCAGGTCGGGTCCGGCGAACTCGGCCAGGGTCTCGCGGCAGAGACCGCAGGGCGGCGCCGGGGGATCGGCGTCGGTCACCACCGCGACGGCGACGGGAGGACCGGAGCCGGCGGCCACCGCGGCGCTGACCGCCACCCGCTCGGCGCAGAGCGTCAGGCCGAAGGAGCGGTTCTCCACGTTGCAGCCGGCGTGGATCGCACCGCTCTCGGTGGCCACCGCGGCGCCGACGGCGAAGCGGCTGTAGGGGGAGTAGGAGCGCTCGCGGACGGCGTGCGCGGCGGCGATCAACGGCCCCCAGTCCAGCTCCCCGGTCACCGGGGGACTCTAGCAGATCGGGGCCGCGCCGCTGTGGTAACGTCTGCCGTTCCGGCGCTTGCCGGCGGGAAGGATTCATTCGTGAGAAGAGGAAGATCCGCGTGATGAGAAGTGGCAGGGGAACCCCACCGGCGGACGGTCAGGAGATCAAGTGGCAGGAGGGCCGGCTCGAGGTCCCCGACCGCCCGATCGTGCCGTTCATCGAGGGCGACGGCATCGGCCCCGACATCTGGGCGGCCACCCGCGCGGTGCTCGACGCGGCGGTCGAAAAGCAGTACGGCGGGGCGCGCTCCATCGCCTGGATGGAGATCTACGCCGGCGAGAAGGCCAAGGAGCGTCGCGACGAGTGGCTGCCCCAGGAGACCGTCGACGCCATCCGTCACTACCGCGCCGCTATCAAGGGGCCCCTGACCACGCCGGTGGGCGGCGGCTTCCGCAGCCTCAACGTGTCGCTGCGCCAGATCCTCGATCTCTACGCCTGCATCCGGCCCGTTCGCTACCTGGCCGGCGTTCCCAGCCCGGTGCGCGCTCCCGCCAAGGTGGACATGGTGATCTTCCGCGAGAACACCGAGGACGTCTACGCGGGGATCGAGTGGGAGGAGGGCTCCCGGGGAGCTGGCGAGCTGATCGAGTTCCTGCGGGACAGCCTGGGCAAGCGGGTGCGGGAGGACAGCGGCCTCGGCATCAAGCCGGTCTCGCGGACCGCCAGCCGCCGGCTGGTGCGCAAGGCCATCGAGCGCGCCATCGAGGAGGGGCGCCCGTCGGTCACCCTGGTGCACAAGGGCAACATCATGAAGTACACCGAGGGGGCCTTCAAGGAGTGGGGCTACCAGGTGGCGAGCGAGGAGTTCGGCGACGCGACCCTCACCGAGGAGGAGCTGTGGAGCGAGCACGATGGCCGGCAGCCCGAGGGCAAGGTGGTCATCAAGGACCGCATCGCCGACGCCATGTTCCAGCAGGTGCTGCTGCGGCCGGCCGAGTACTCGGTGATCGCCACCACCAACCTCAACGGCGACTACCTCTCCGACGCCCTGGCGGCGCAGGTCGGGGGCCTGGGGATGGCTCCCGGCGCCAACGAGGGCGACGGCATCGCCCTCTTCGAGGCCACCCACGGCACGGCGCCCAAGTACGCCGGTCAGGACAAGGTCAACCCCGGCTCGCTGATCCTCTCGGGCTGCATGCTGCTGAGCTGGCTCGGTTGGACCGAGGCGGCGGAGGCCGTCCACGCGGCGCTGGAGAGGACCATCCGCCAGAAGCGGGTGACCTACGACCTGGAGCGGCAGATGAAGGGCGCCACCCTGCTCAAGACCTCCGAGTTCGGGCAGGCGACCATCGAGAACCTCTAAGCGACCGGTGAGACCGCTACCGACCGTCGCCTGGCTGACCGCCGGGGCGCTCGGCGCGGTGCTCGTCTTCCTCCTCTTCCGGGCCGCCTTTCCCTGGGCTCCGGCGGAGTGGGAGGTCACCCAGCGGGAGGCGAGGTGGCTCGCCCTGGAGCGTCTGCGGGATCTGGGCGATCCGCCGCCGCGGCCCTACGTGGTGACCCGGCTGGGCTCCGACGCCCTGCTGGAGCGGCGTCTGCAGCTCGAGGGCGCCGCGCCCGGCGACAGCCCGGCCGTGGACGAGCTCGCGCGCCGGGTCTTCTACTGGGAGGTGCTGGTGTACCCACGGGGAGCCGCCCAGAGCGCGTGGGCGTACCGCGCCGCCATCGCCCTGAACGGCCAGCCGCTGGCGCTGCGCCGTCGGGCGGGCGACTCCGATCCGGCCGAGCCCGGCGACCCGCGGCAGGTGCGGCGCGCGGCCGACCGGTTCCTGCGCGAGCTCGGGCTCGACCTCGGCCGCTACGAGGAGCCCGAGGTGCGCACCCAGCAGCTTCGCACCCGCACCGACACCGCCCTGCGCTACCGGCAGCGGGAGCTAGCGCTGGGACCGCGCTTCCCGTACGGGGTCGAGGTGCGCTTCGCCGGCGGGCGGCTGACCGGGTTCCAGCGCTGGATGGAGGACCCCCAGGAGCGCGAGCTGCGGTCGGGGCTGCGGCCGCTGCAGCTCGTCGGCCAGGCCCGCAACGTGGCGGTGCTGCTTCTGGTGCCGGTGGTGGCGGTGCCCTTCCTGCGCCGCTACCACGCCGGCGAGATCGGGGTCCGGCGCGGGCTCCAGATCGCCGCCGCGGTGCTGGTCGCCGGTCTGCTGGTGATGGCGATCACCGCCCCCGCCTTCTCCGAAGGCAGCCGCGTGGGCGTGCTCTCCCGGGTGCAGTCCTCCTGGTACCACCTGCTGTGGACCGTGGCCTTCCTCTTCCTTCCGATGGCCCTGGTGAGCTTGCTCGCCTGGTCGGTGGGGGAGGCTCTCTGCCGGGAGAGGTGGAGCGACAAGCTGGCGGCGTTCGACGCTCTCTTTCACCGCCGCGGCTGGCGCACCGAGACGCTCGCGCGCTCGGCGCTCGAGGGCACCGCCGCCGGCGCGCTGCTGGCCGGGCTGTTCCAGCTCGCCGGGGCGGCGCTGGCGGGAACCGGGGCCGCCCCGATGGCCTCCCTGGATCTCGCCTCCTGGTGGTTCAGCTCCCACTGGCCGGCGCTCGTGATGCTCGGTTTCTTCGGCGCCTGGACCCTCTACGGCGAGCTCGTGGGCCGGCTGCTCCTGGTGCCCCTGGCCACCGCGAGGCTGGGCCGCTTGGGGGGCGCCGCGGTCGCTGCGGGCGCGGCCGGTCTGCTCTTCTGGGGCCCGGGCGTGCCGTCGGCCTCCCCCCTGGCCCTGTTGGCCTTCGGCGTCACGGGCGCCGCGGCGTTGGTGGCCCTCTTCCTGCGCTACGACCTCCTGACCTCCCTCACCGCGGGCCTCTTCGCCACCCTCCTGCTGCGCGCCGCGCCGCTGGCCCTGGCCGCCGACCCGTGGCTGGAGCTCCAGGGCGGGCTGGTGCTCGGTGTGGCGGCGCTGCCCATGCTGCTGTCGCTGCGCTCTCTGGGGGGCGGTCGCGAGTTCTCCTACCGCTACGACGACGTTCCGCCGCACGTGCGGCGGATCGCCCAGCGCGAGCGGCAGCGTCTGGAGCTGGAGACGGCGCGCCGCATCCAGAGCTCCATACTCCCCGACCTGCCGCCACGGCTCGCCGGCGTGGAGATCGCCCACGCCTACCGTCCGGCCACCGAGGTCGGGGGCGACTTCTACGACGTGATCGAGCTGCGCGACGGCCGTCTGGCGGTGGCGGTGGGGGACGTGGCCGGGCACGGCGTGTCGAGCGGTCTGGTGATGGCCATGGCCAAGGCGGCGCTGGCGGTCCAGGTGGGCTTCGACCCGGAGGTGGGGCCGGTCTTCGCGACCCTCAACCGGCTGATCCACGCCGGCGCCCACCGCCGGCTGCTGACCACCCTCTGCTACGCCCTCGTGGATCCGCGCCGGCGGCAGCTCTCCTTCGCCAGCGCCGGGCACCTCTTCCCCTACCACGTTGCCGGCGGCGGCGCGGTGCGGCCCCTGGAGTCGGTCTCCTATCCTCTGGGGGTGCGCGCGACCCTCGAGGTGCGCGAGCGAACCGACCGTCTCGAGCCCGGGGACCTGCTCTTCCTGTTCAGCGACGGGGTGGTGGAGGCCTGCTCTCCCGAGAGCGACGAGCCCTTCGGCTTCGAGAGGCTGGAGGACAGCCTGGCGCGTCACGCCGCGGGCGGCGCCGCGGCCCTCCGGGACGGAGTGCTGGCGGACCTCGCCCGGTTCGCCGGCGCCGGCGGCCAGCGCGACGACCTCACGGTGCTGGTGCTGAGGATCCCCTGAGCCGCCGGCGCGCCCCGCGCGCCCGCGCCTTCGCGGATGGTAGACTCCGCCGCGGCCGGACCCCCGCCGGCCGCTCCCGATCCCCTGAAGCGACTCCCGAGAAGGAGATGGAGTGAAGATTCACGAGTACCAGGCGAAGGAGATCCTGCGCCGACATGGAGTGCCGACGCCCCGCGGACGGGTGGCCACCGAGCCGGCGGAGGCGCGCGCCATCTGCGAGGAGCTGGGTGGGCGCGTGGTCGTCAAGGCCCAGATCCACGCCGGCGGCCGCGGCAAGGGCGGTGGCGTGAAGCTGGCCGGATCGCCCGACGAGGCCGAGCGGATCGCCGGCGAGATCCTCGGCATGACTCTGGTCACCCCGCAGACCGGACCCGAGGGGCAGCGGGTGCGGCGGGTGCTGATCGAAGAGGCGGTCGACATCGCTTCGGAGCTCTACCTGGGGGTCATCCTCGATCGGCGGCTGGGGACGCCGCTGGTCATGGCCTCGGCGTCGGGCGGCATGGAGATCGAGGAGGTCGCCGCCCGCGACCCCGATGCCATCGTCCGCCAGCCGGTGGACCCGCACCTGGGGCTGCTGCCCTTCCAGGCGCGGCGCGTCGCCGCCGGGCTCGGGCTCGGGGGCAAGACGGCGCGCAAGGCCGCGCAACTGATCTCCAACCTGGTGGACGCGTGGCTGGCCAACGACGCCTCGCTGGCCGAGATCAACCCGCTGCTGGTCACGGGCGGAGGCGATGTCCTGGCGCTGGACGCCAAGATCAACTTCGACGACAACGCCCTCTTCCGGCACCCCGACCTGCGCGAGATGCGCGACCCGGACGAGGAGGAGCCGCTCGAGGTGGAGGCGGGCCGCCACGGCCTCAACTACATCAAGCTGGACGGCAACATCGGCTGCATGGTCAACGGCGCCGGCCTGGCGATGGCCACCATGGACATCATCAAGCTGTACGGCGGCGAGCCGGCCAACTTCCTGGACGTCGGCGGCTCGGCGAGTCAGGAGGCGGTGGAGGCCGCCTTCCGCATCCTGGTCTCCGACCCGGGCGTCGAGGCGGTGCTCATCAACATCTTCGGCGGCATCGCCCGCACCGACCGCATCGCGGCGGGCGTCTCGGCGGCGCTCGACTCGCTGGGCGGGGAGGTCAGCCTGCCGGTGGTCGTGCGGCTGGAGGGCACCAACGTGGAGCAGGGGCGTCAGATCCTGCGCGACGCGCAGCACGAGTTCATCGTCGCGGACGACATGGCGGACGCCGCCGAGAAGGCGGTGACGGCAGCGGGAGGAGAGGGCTGATGGCGATCTGGGTGGACGAGTCGACCCGGCTGGTGGTGCAGGGCATCACCGGCAACGAGGGCCGTTTCCACGCCCTGGGCTGCCGCGAGTACGGCACCCGGGTGGTGGCCGGGGTGACCCCCGGCAAGGGCGGCGAGGAGGTGGAGGGGATCCCGGTCTACGACTCGGTGGCCGAGGCGCGGGCCGAGACCGGGTGCAACGCGTCGTTGATCTTCGTGCCGCCGTCCTTCGCCGCCGACGCCGTGAGGGAGGCGGCGGCGGCGGGAGTGGAGCTGGTGGTGTGCATCAC
>JAWWBN010000134.1:0-10296 GCA_033720955.1 Thermoanaerobaculia bacterium
AGGAGCTCGACGCGCTGCTCTTCCTCCCCGGCTTCACCACCCGCTCCCGGGCCGATCTGGAGGCCGGCCGCGGTGTCGGCCTCGCCGCGGTGCGCGACGCCGCGCGGCGGGTGGGCGGGGACGTCGAGATGGTCTCGGTCGCGGGGGTCGGCTCGCGCTTCAGCCTGTCGCTGCCCGCCAGCGTCGCCACCCGGGAGGTCCTCCTGGTGGAGGCCGGCGGTCAGCGGTACGCGCTGCCCGTCTCGGTGGTCGCGGAGACGGTGGCGGCCGGGGCGTTGGGCTCCGACGGCACCTTCCGCGGCCGCGAGCTCCAGCTCGTGGACGTGGAGGGGGTCCTGGCGCGGGGCGGGCGCCCTCCCGGGGGGCGCCCCTTCGTGGCCGTGGTGGAGGTCGAAGGCCGGCGGCGGGGTCTGGAGGTGGACGGTTTCGGGGGCCTGGAAGAGGTGGTGGTGCAGAGCATCGACCCCCTGGCCGCGCGCCCGGGGGTGGCCGGCGCCACCGTCCTCGCCGACGGGATCCCCGTGCTGGTGCTCGATCCGCACCAACTGGTTCTGGACGACGGCGGGCGAGAGGGCGCGACGTCGTGACCAGGACCCCGGGAGCCGAAGACCTCTACGCCTTCGTCGACCGGCTGGCGGCGCAGCACGAGCAGCCCGAGGAGGAGCCCGAGCCCCTGGAGGAGTGGCTGGAGTTCGAGGCCGGCGGCCTGGACCTGGGGCTGCCGGTGACGGCCGTGCTCGAGGTGGTGCGGCCGCGCCCCGTGACCCGGGTGCCGGGGGCGCCGCCGGCGGTCCGGGGTCTGATCAACCTGCGAGGCCGGGCGCTTCCCCTGGTGGACCTGGGCGCGCACCTCGGCCTGGCCGCGGCGCAGGGCGGAGACGACGCGCGGATCGTGGTCCTGGAGTCGCGGGGACGCCGGTTCGGCGCCCTCGTGGAGAGGGTCTCGCGGCTGGCCAAGATCGCCCCCAGCACGATCCGGCGGCTGTCCGAGGGCGAGAGCCCGGTGCCGCCGGCGGTGGTGCGGGGCGCCGGCCCGTCCGCGGAGCGGCCGCGGGTGCTGCTGGATCCGGAGCGCATTCTGCTGACGGGGGACGACCCGTCGGCCTGAGGGGGAGCCATGTTCGAGAAGGTGAGCATCCGACGCAAGGTCTCGCTGCTGCCGCTGGTGGCGGCGGGGGTGTTCCTGGTGACCCTGGCGCTGATCGCGGTCGAGGGCGCCCAGAACCAGCGGCTTCTGCGGCGCCTGGAGGCCGGGGATCTCGACGCCGCCCAGATGGAGGCGGCGCTGGAGCACGCCAGCCGCGCCCACCGCGACACCCTCGTGCGCGTCTCGGCGACCATCGTGGTGGGGCTCTCGCTCTTCGCCTTCCTCTCGTGGCGCCTGACGCACGGCCTGCGCGGCGTGCTGACGCAGCTCCAGTCGGCCTCCGGGAGGATCCTCACCTCCTCCGAGGAGATCTCCGCCGCCTCGGCCGCCATCACCTCGGGGGCGGAGAACCAGAGCTCCGCCACCGAGGAGACCTCTTCCACGATGGTCGAGATGGCGAGCCAGATCGACAGCGTCGCCACCTCCACGCAGTCGCTGGCCAGCAACGTGGAGGAGACCTCCTCCTCGATCCAGGAGATGGGCGCGACCATCGAGCAGGTGGCGAAGAGCTCGGAGAGCCTGCTGACCGCGGTGGAGCAGACCTCGGCGACGATCGAGGAGATGACCGCGTCCACCGAATCGGTGGCGCAGAAGGTCCGCACGGTGGACGAGGTGTCGCAGCGGGCCGCGGAGGAGGCGCAGAACGGCGGCAATCAGCTCTCCGAGGTGATCTCGCGCATCGAGAAGGCCAGCCGCGAGATCGGACAGGTGCTGCGGATCATCGAGGAGATCGCCGACCAGACCAATCTGCTGGCGCTGAACGCCGCCATCGAGGCGGCCCGCGCCGGGGAGGCGGGCCGCGGCTTCACCGTGGTCGCCGAGGAGGTCAAGCGGCTGGCGGAGCGCTCGGTGGACGCCACGCGGGAGATCGCCGGCTTCGTGGAGGGGGTCCAGGAGAGCACCTCCCGGGCGGTGCAGCTCACCGAGGGGATCCTGGGCGGGATCGTGCGCTCGGTGAGCCGGACCAGCGAGCTGGTCGGCGAGGTGTCGCTGGCCACGGGGGAGCAGTCGAGCGGCGCGGCCCAGATCCTCGGCACCGCCCGCAACATGCAGGACGTGACCCGCCAGGTGGCCTACGCGGCCCGCGAGCAGGCGAGCAGCGCGCGCGAGATCATGCTCTCGGTGGAGTCGATGAACCGGATGACCCAGCAGGTCGCCGAGTCCGGCTACGAGCAGAAGCGCGGGGGCGACATGGTGGTCCGCGCCATGGACCAGATCGCCCGCATCGCGCAGGAGAACCTACAGGTCACCCGCCAGCTCTCCGAGTCCTCGGGGAGTCTGGCCAAGCAGGCGAGGCGGCTGCAGGAGGCGGCGGATGAGCTCACCGGCTGACGGCAGCGGAGGCGGCCCCGGGTGGGAGGAGTCGATGGAGCTCCTCGATAGCCTGCCCGGCCTGGCTCTGGCGGAGAGAGCCGAAGTTCTGGAGCACCTGGTGCGCAGCCCCAGCCCGGGGGTGCGCGAGCGGGCTCTGCGGGTCGGCGCTGCGGTGCTCTCCGACCAGGTCCTGGTGGAGTACATGCGCCGGGAGGGCGACGCGGTGCTGCGCAACGCCGGCCTGGAGATTCTCAAGCATCGCGGCGGCTCCAGCTTCTCGGTGGCCGTGGGGCTGCTCGGCGAGGAGGACCCGCAGATGGTCCTGCAGGCGGTCCTGATCCTCGACCACCTCAACGACCCGCGGGCGGTGGAGCCGCTGCGCGCGGTGCTCGCTCACGACGACCCCAACGTGGTGCAGGCGGCCATCGTGGCGATCGGCCACCTGGGGGACGCCCGCACCATCCCGGATCTGCTTCCCTTCCTCGAGGCCGAGCCCTGGCTGCAGTGCGCGGCGATCCAGGCCCTGGGCTCGTTGCGGGCTCCGGCCGGGGTGGAGCCGCTGGCGAAGCTGCTCACCGACCTCTCCATCGGCACCCTGGCGGCGGAGGCTCTGGCCCAGATCGGCGGCCGAGCCGCCTTCGCGGCCCTCGAGCGGCACTGGCTGGAGTTCCAGGAGCACCTCGACCCCGAGGCCGCGCTGGGGCTGCTGGCGCACGTCCTGGAGGGGCTGGCCGAGCGCCCGTCGCCCGCGGCCGAGCTCAAGCCCTCGCTGGCGGCTCGGCTGCGCGACCCGTACCGCGGGGTGCGCCAGGCGGCGGCGCGCTGCCTCCTCGCTCTGGGTCCGGGGGCCGAAGACGGCGAGGCCCTCTCCATCCTGGCCGCGGGGCGCGAGGACGACGGCCGGCTGCCGAGCTGTCTGGAGGCGCGGCCCGACCTGGTGGACCGACTGCTGAGCCAGCCGGCCCTGCTGCGGATGTGGGGGCTCCGGCTGCTGGCCCGCTACCCGGGCTCGGCGAGCCCGGAGAGCCTGGCCCGGGCCCTCGACGAGGTGACGATCGAGGGCGTGGAGCAGGTGGAGACCGTCGCCCGGGCCCTCGCCGGAGGCGGAGCGGGGGTGGGCCGGCCGCTGCTCGACCTCTATCTGCGGCTCGGCCCCGACGAGAGAGCGGTTCTGCGGCCGGCGGTGGCGGCGCATCGCGAGGCGGTGGAGGCGGCCATCGAGACCCACGCCGACCTGGCGCCCCAGGAGCGGGTGGTGCTGGCCGTCGTGCTGGGAGAGGGCGACCGCGACCTGCGGCAGCAGATCCTGGAGCTCGAGCCGGAGGCTCGGATCGAGGCCATCTCCCAGCTCGCCGATCGCCCGGAGGCGATGCGCGATCTGCCCTGGCAGGAGTGGCTGGCGGAGGAGCCGGCGCGGTACGGCAACCTGGCGTCACGCGTCGCCGTGGCCGCCAACCTGCGCGACCTGCTGCCCGCGCTGCGGCGCCTGCTGCTGGAGGCTCCGGCCCCGGCGGTGGTGCGGGCGCTGGGCGAGCTCGGAGACTCCGAGGCGCTGCCCGAGCTGCTGCGGCTGGTGGAGGGAGCGGGACCCCTGGGGCCGGTGGTGGTGGAGTGTCTCGGCCGGATCGGCGGCCCGGAGGCCCGGCGGGCGCTCAGGGGGATCGCGAAGGGCGGCGACGAGAAGCTGGCGCGGATGGCCTACCACGCCCTCGCCGAGTGCGCCATCGAGGACGACGAGGCCTTCTTCCGCGAGGTGGCGGCGCACCCCGACTGGTACGTCCGGCTGGCCAGCGCCGAGGTCCTCGGCCGCTTCGACCGTCCCGAGAACCTCGAGACCCTGGCCCGCCTCGCCGCCGACCCGGTGGAGATCGTGGCGCAGCGCGCCCGCGCGGCCCTCGAGGGGTAAGGGGAGCCGCGGCGGGTGCAGGCCTATCTTCCCCGGTTGGAGCTCGAGGAGTACCGGCTCCTCAACGAGCTGATCACCGACCTCATCGGCGTGCACTTCCCACCGCCGAAGCTGGCCATTCTCGAGTCCCGCCTGCGGCCGAGGCTGCAGCAGCTCCAGCTCGACCGTTTCATGGACTACTACCTCGTGCTCCAGTACGACCTCGACTCCGAGCTTCCCCACCTGACCCACCTGGTGACCAACAACGAGACCTACTTCTTCCGCGAGACCTATCAGTTCGAGGCTCTCTTCGAGGACGCGCTGGACGGCCTCATGGGCAGCGCCACGCCGGCCGGCCGGCCGCTCGCGGTGCTCTGCGCCGGCTGCTCGTCCGGGGAGGAGCCGTACACCCTGTCGGTGCACGCCGCCGACATCCCCAAGCGCCGGCTCGCCGCCGGCCTGGTCATCGACGCGATCGACGTGGATCAGGCCCGGCTGGAGGCCGCGGAGCGAGCCGAGTACGGGCCGAACTCGCTGCGGGTCGCCACCGAGGAGCAGATCCGCGACTGCTTCCGCCGCAGCGGCACCGACCGGTACACCCTGCTCGAGCGCTTCCGCGAGGGCGTGGCGTTCGCGCACGGCAACATCCTCGACCGCGCGACCTATCCGCGGCCCGCCGGCTACGACGTGATCTTCTGCCGCAACGTGCTGATCTACTTCTCGGAAACGGCGCTACATCGGGCCGTCCAGCAGTTCGCCGACGCCCTGCGCCCCGGGGGCATCCTCTTTCTGGGACACGCGGAGTCGATCATCGGCCTCTCCCCCCGCTTCGAGACCGTGCGGCTCAAGCGCTGCATCGCCTATCGGAGGACCTGAGCTGCCGACGAAACCGGCGCCCGGCGCCGCGATTCGGCTGGCGGTGGCCGACGACTCCCCCTTCATTCGCAAGGCGGTAGAGCGGATCCTGCGCGACCAGGAGTCGATCACGGTGGTGGGCACCGCCGCCAGCGGCGAGGAGCTTCTGGCCCGGCTCCCCGCCTGGCGGCCCGACGTGGTGACCCTGGACCTCGCCATGCCGGGGATGGGTGGCATGGCGACCCTGGACCAGATCATGGCGAGCCGCCCGCTGCCGGTGATCATCCTCTCCGACTTCTCTCGCGCCGGCGCCGCCATCACCCTCGAGGCGCTGCATCGCGGGGCCGTGGACTTCATCGACAAGCGGCAGTACTCGCTGGTGGACTTCAGCTCGCTGGGCGTGGTGCTGGCCGAGAAGGTGCGCCAGGTGGCCGGCTCCCGGGTGACCGTGCCGGCGGCGGACGCCGCGCCTCCGTCCACCGCCGCCGTCGCCGAGGCCCCGGAGCCCGAGCGGGCGATCCGGGCCGTGCTGATCGGCGCCTCCACCGGCGGCCCGGTCGCCATCGAGCGGGTGCTCACCGACCTCGGAGCCCCGGTGCCGGTGCCGGTCGTCGTCGTCCAGCACATGCCGTCGGGCTTCACCCGCGCCTTCGCCGAGCGGCTGAACGCGCACCTGGCGATGCCGGTGCGGGAGGCCGGCGATCGAGAGGTGCTGCTTCCCGGGACGGTCTACATCGCCCCCGCCGGACGCCACCTGCGGCTGGAGGAGAGCTCCGGGCGGCTGACGGCGCGGCTCTCGGACGAGCCCGCCGGGGCGGCCCACCGGCCCTCGGTGGACGTGCTCTTCGACTCGGCCTGCGACGCCCTGGGGCGGCGGGCCGCGGCGCTGGTGCTCACCGGGATGGGGTCGGACGGCGCCCGGGGCCTGGCGAGGCTGGCATCGGCCGGCGCCTGGACGGCGGTCCAGGACCGCGCGAGCTGCGTGGTCTTCGGCATGCCGCGGGCGGCGCTGGCCGCCGGCGCGGCGGCGGAGGAGCTGCCCCTCGTCCGGCTGGGAGCGAGGTTGCGGCGGGTGCTCGAGGCGGAGCCCACCGGCGCCGGCGCGGCGGAGCCGTAGGGTCAGGTCTCGGCGGTGGTCGGGCTGGCTCCCGGAGAGCGCTCCGGGGCCGCGCCCTCGTCGTCGGCGGCCGCCGGCGCGAACTCGGTGTGGGCCAGGGCAGCCCTGAACTGGTCCGGCGGGATCTCGCCGGCGGGCTTGCCGTGCTCGGCCTCGAGGCGGTCGATGAGATCCCGCCACCGCTTCTCGCGGCGCGAGATCTCGTCGAGATCGCGGACGGTGCCGTACTCCTGCACGTAGCGGTTGTGCCGGCAGAGCATGCGGAAGGCCACCCGGGCGTCGGGGCGGTCCGGCGACAGCCCCAGGATCTCGACGTCCTTGCCGACCTCGTGAGTGGGTTGGCCCCACTCGCTGTAGCCGCCGAAGATCGTGCCCAGCTTGTCGAGGATGCGGGCCATCTTCTGCTGCTTGAGCCGCACCAGCACCTTGGTCAGCAGAGGCAGGGTGACGGTGCGGTGCAGCGCCGGCTCGGCGAGCTTCACCTTGGCGCCGAGCTCCTCGTAGACGATGCTGAGCATCTCCTGGGAGGTGACCCGCTTGTCCGTCGCGAGGTGCACCCTCTCGCCGACGGCCTCCGGCCGCGTCAGGGACGCCAGGATGCCGGCGGCCACCCGGTCCACCGGGATCAGGTTGATCTTGGCGGTGGGGTCGCCCGGGAAGATGCAGGCGAGCTGGGTGATCATCGCGACCTTGGAGCGCTCGAAGAGATTCTTGGGCTTCTTGGCCCTGGCCTCGGCGGCGCGGCCGAAGAGGTTGATCGGCGCGTTGACGACCTTGGTGTCGCCCCGGTTGTTCCCGGTGCGCGCCTCGCCGATCACGATGGCCGGGCAGAGCTGGGTGACCCGTAGGCCCTTCTCCAGCATGAACCGCTCCGCCTCGATCGACGCGATGGCCTTCGTCAGCTCGTAGTAGTTGTTGTAGAAGTTGCGCGGGAAGACCACCTCGTCCTCGCGCGCTACGTCCTTCGTCTGCCGCCCGTGGATGTAGGAGGTCTCGATCGAGACGTGGGCGACGAACGGACTGCCTTCGGCCTCCTGCAGCTCCAGCGAGAAGCTCAGGGCGTTGAGCGATCCGCTGACGTTCGCCGAGAAGGAGTCCTCGTAGGGGTCGTCGAAGGCGACGCTGGCGGCGCAGTGGATCACGTGGGTGATGCTCTGCTCGAGGCGGCTCATCTCGTCGTCATCGATCCCCAGCCGGGGCTCCTCGACGTCCCCCGCGATGAAGCGGAACTTCCCCCTCCCCGGGTGGTCCTCGAGCCAGAGCTGGCGCAGCAGGGCGGCGCCGCGGTCGGCGGGGGAGAGGACCTCGAGAACCTCGCCGCTCTTCCGGTCGCGGACCGTCTTCGGCCGGATCAGCACGACCATCTCCCGGATGGCGTCGTCGTGCGCCGCCTGCCAGATGATCTCCTTGCCGACGAAGCCGGTGCCCCCGGTGAGCAGCACCCGGAGCCGCGGCTGGCCATCGACCAGCGCAGCCTCGTACCGCTCCCGGGTCTGGCGCTCGAGCTCGATCAGCCGCTCGTTGACCTCTTCGCGGGTGCGGGGGAGCTTCTTGTAGCGGAAGAAGTACTCCTTCTCCTTCAGGCCGAAGAGGGCCTTGGAGATCTTCTCCGGGTCCTTCTGCCCGAACATCCTGGCGATGGCTCTGGAAGTGCGGAAGCCCAGCCTGCGCATCTGCTTCATCTTGCGCAGCGCCTCCTCCTCCCGGCCGGTGGCCTTGATGACCCGGCTCATCATGTAGCGCGCGTGCACGTCCACCACGTGGTAGTCGCGATGGCTGTGGACCAGGAGCTGACGCGGATGGATCGGCTCGTCGAGCACCTTCCCCGTCCGCAGGCTCACCTTCTCGATGTAGCGGTTGGGCGATCGGTCGGGGGCGGGGGTGCGGGATTCGCTCATCTCTGCGCCTCGAGGGGTGGGGAGTTCCGGGACAGTGCTCGAAAGTAGTGCAGGGCGGGCGCGGCGTGCAAGGCGGAGCGGGGCGGCCGCCTACCGGATTCCCTGGCCGCGGAGCTGCACCCGGTCCCGCCCACGGCCGGCGTTGTGAAGCACCACCAGGTCGGCGCCGCGCGAGCCGTCGGCCTGGGGGCGGAAGCCCACGCCGACCGTGCAGCTCGAGCCGGACACGATCCGGGGCGCCCCCTGACAGGTGCCGGGCACGATGCGGAAGTCGTCCGCCTGCGCTCCGGCGAGGGTGACGTCGCGGATCACCAGGTCGCCCCTGCCCGGGTTCTCGATGGTGACCGTCTGGATGGTGCTTCGGTCGCCCACCGGCCAGGCGCCGAAGCCGATGCTCTCCGGCGTCACCCGGAAGCCGGGCAGGGGCGGCGCCCCGGCGCCGTCGAGCTCCACCCGCCGCGGACTGTCGGGCCCGTCGTGGTCGATCACCAGGACGGCCGTCCGCGGCCCGTCGGCGGAGGGCCGGAACTCCACCGTGAGCAGACACGAGGCGCCGGGCGCCAGGCCCTCGTCGAGGCGGCACCCGAGCTCGGTCAGCCGGTAGTCGCCGCCGGCGGCGCCCTCGGTGCGCACGCCGCGCACCCGCAACCGGGCGCTGCCGGTGTTGGCGATCTCGAGCCGCTCCTCGGCCGTCTCGCCGCGGGTCACGCGATCGAAGGTCAGAACGCTGGGACGGGCCGCGAAGCCGGAGACGGTGCCGCGCCCCGCCAGAACGACCACCAGCGGCTCCGGGTCCGCGTCGGATCGGACCTCCAGACGCCCGCTGCCCGGGCCCTCGCCCGCGGGACGGAAGACGAGGCTGACGGCGCACCGCTCGCCGGGCGCCAGCCGCTGCCCGGAGCAGCGGTCCTCCTTCACCGCGAAGGGGGGCGCCGACCCGGCCAGACGCGCCGAGCGGATGGCGAGCGAGTCGGTGCCAGCGTTGCGGAGGGTGACCCTCTCGGAGGCGCTCTCGAACCCCACCCGGAGGTCGCCGAAGTCCAGGCGCTCGCGGTCGATGGCCAGCCGCGGCGCCACGCCCGCCCCCTCGAGAGGCACGTTGACGGCCGTCTGCCCCGCTTCGGCGAGGGTCAGCGTCGCCTCGGACCGTCCCTCCCTCTCGGGACGGAAGACCAGCTCCACCTGGCAGTCGCCGCCGGGGGGCACCGGGGCTCCGCCACAGCCGCCGCCGGCCAGGGAGAAGCCGCTGTCGGGGCGCGGCGGCACCAGCTCCGGCGGCGACCGGGGCGCCGCGGTGCGGTTCACCAGCCGCAGAGTCCGGGGCTGCGAGGCCCGCCCGGTGCGCTGGGAGCCGAACTCGAGACGCGCCGGCTCGGCGGTGAAGGGCGGTCCCGACCAGAGACCCGTTCCGGTGAGGGCCGCGGCGGACGGCTCGCCCGGGGCGTCGCTCTCGACCCGCAGCTCGGCGCGGCGGGGACCGGCGGCGCGAGGTCGGAAGGCCACCCGCACCGCGCACCGCTCGTCGGGGCCGAAGGTGCGTCCGGCGCAGCGCTCCTCGAGCGGGAAGTCGGCGGCGTGCGCGCCGGCCACCGTGATGGCGGTGATCGCCAGCGGCGCCGAGCCGTCGTTGACGATCCGCACCAGCGTCGAGGCGGAGGTCTCCTCCACCGCCTGCTCCTGGAAGCCGACCGCCGGGGGGTCGAGGGCGGCGCGCGGGGCGATGCCGGTGCCCACCAGCGACAGGGTGGGCGCCCGCCAGCGCAGGTTGCCGTCCAGCTCGAGGGTGCCGCGGCGCAGGCCCACCGCCGTGGGGGCGAACCGCACCGCCACCTCGCAGCTCTCGCCGGGCGCGCGCTCGACGCCGCTGCAGCCGTCCTCGACCAGGGCGAAGTCGGCGGCCTCCGGGCCGGCGAGGGCCGCGCCCACGACCCGCATCGGCAGCTCGCCGCCGTTGGTCACGGTCACCCGCCACGGCTCGCCCTCCTCGCCCACCAGCACCTGGCCCGCCTCCAGGGGGTCGGGGCTGAAGAGGGGGAGGGGCGGCTGCGGCCGCAGGGCGAGCCAGGCCGCCGCGCCCCCG
>JAWWBN010000135.1:0-10226 GCA_033720955.1 Thermoanaerobaculia bacterium
GGCCTCGGCGTCCAGCCGGTCGCGCTCCGTGCGCCGCCAGAACTGGATCAAGCCCCAGAAGTGCTCGGTGAACTGCTCCACCTCGTGCTCCGGGAAGAGCGCCGTGACCTTCTGACGGACCGCGTCGTGGGCGGTGTCGCTGCCGAAGAACTCCCAGGCGACCTCGTCCAGGTGCCCGAGCTGGCGGCCGGCGAACTCCTGGAACGCCTCGGCGTCCAGGTAGCGCCGGGCGAGCCGTCCGTACTCCGCCAGGCGCTCGCGCGGCGGCAGGTCCCGGGCGGCGATCTCGAAGAAGGGCTCCCACTCCAGGTTGCGCCGCATGGCCCGGTCGGTGACGGCGGCGAAGAGGGCCCAGCGCACCTTGGACTTGACGAGCCAGGGGAAGTAGTAGTGCAGCGACGTGACCTGGGAGTCGGGGCAGGCGTTGGCGAAGTCGATCAGGTGGAATACACCGTCCTTGCGCAGCGCCTCGCACGAGTTGAAGTCCCAGCAGAAGAAGCTGTTGATGGTGAGGACGGTGTCCTCGAGCAGGCTCCACTCGTCGGCGTCCACGGTGCCGAAGTCCACCACGTAGCGCTCGTGCAGCGGCGCTCCCGGGTCGTACTTGATGATCCGCACCTGCGGGCCCACCGCCAGGCAGCGGACGAAGAGGTCGAAGCCCTCCACCGCGCGCTGCAGGTGCATCACCCGCCGGCCGCTCTTCTCGTAGGCGGCGCGGAGCTGCTCCTCGTTCTCGATGCGGTTGACCCCCACCCAGGCCCCGCCGTCGTACGGCTTCATGAACATGGGGAAGCCGAGCGCCCGGCCGATCTCGCCCAGGTCGAACATGTGGGCGTAGCGCTCGAGGGTGGGCGCCAGGTCGGTGGTGGGCTCGTACTCCTTGGGCGGCACCATCCAGGTGTCGGGCACCGGCAGCCCCAGCCGCATCATGGCGCAGTAGGAGGTGTGCTTCTCCATCGACTGCAGCGACCAGGGGTTGTTGAAGACGTAGAGGTCGTCCAGGATCACCGCCTTTTTGATCCACTCGCGGCTGGTGTGGTACCAGTGCGTGAGCCGGTCGAGGACCACGTCGTAGCGGCAGGGCTGGGTGAGCTCGAACGGCTCGATGGTGAGCCGCTCGACGCCGACCTCGAAGCTCTCGCCCCTGTAGGAGATCGGCCCCAGCCGCTTGATGATCTCCTCGAAGCAGATCGGCCAGCAGATGTCGGCGCCGAGGGAGAGCCCGATGTGGCGGTGCTGGGTGGGCATGGGGTCGCCTAGTCTGTCACAGCCCGGCGCGGCCTCGAAGGTCTACTCGTAGACCATCCAGAGCGGCCCGGGGAGCAGAAAGGAGAGCCCCTGGCGGAGCTGGTCGCGCCAGTTCTCCCAGTTGTGCCCGTCGCGGGCCTCTCGGTAGCGGATCTTCATCCCCGTCTCCTGGAGAAGCGGCACCAGGGAGCGGTTCTCGTAGATCAGCGATTCGTAGATGCCGCAACTGATGAAGATCTTCTCCACCGGCCGGCCCGGCTTGCGGCGGAAGCGGTTCATGAACTTCACCACCGGGGCGAAGGCGGGCCCGCGACGGCTCTCGCCGATGTCCGTGAAGGCGAAGGAGCCCGATTGCAGGAGCAGACCGCCGAAGATGCCGGGGTTGCGCCAGGCGGCCGACAGCGAGGCGACGGCGCCGAAGCTGGCGCCCATCAGGACCCGGGCCGCCGGCCGCGGGTCGAGGGAGTACCGCTTCTCCAGCAGGGGCAGGAGGTCGCGGCAGAGAAAGCGGGCGTGCCGGGGGTCGTCGGCGTACTCCCGCAGCCGGTCCTCGGCGCGGGTGAGGACGACCACCGGCCCCTCGATCTCGTGCCGGTAGATCAGGTTGTCGAGGACCGTCTGGAGGCTCGAGTAGTTCAGGTAGTCGCCGCCGTCGTGGGCGACGAGCAGAGGATGGAGGCGCCGCCGCCGGTAGCGGGGGGGCAGGTAGACCCCCACCTCTCGCCGGCCGCCGAAGGCGCGGGTGGGGACCTCGAGCTTCTCGACCGTGCCGGGCCGCGCCTCCGGGTCGGGCCGGGTCCACTCCGGCACCGAGTACCCGAGACCGTGGCAGACCGAGTTCGAGCCGAAGGGATCGTGCGCCTCCAGCGGGTTGAGCGGATCGCGGATCAGCTCGCGGTCGCCGCCGCGCTCGACCTCGAGCTTGTACTCCACTCGAGACCGGGCGGGCAGCGCGACGCTCAGGTGCCACAGGTCGGTGTCGTCGAGGCGCTCGAACGCCTGCGAGGTGGGCAGGCCGTAGATCCAGTGCCGCAGCCGCACCGACTCCGCCTCGCCGCGGTAGACGAAGGTGGTGACCCGGCCAGACTGCAGGGGGAACGTCTCGCGCTCCAGGAAGCGGTCGATCGCCTCGGCGTCGACGGGCTTGCGCTGCGTCAGCCGGCGCAGCTTGGGGTTCTCAACCGGCATCGTCGGACGCCGGCTCGAGACGGCCGGTGTGAGAGGTCACCGACCCCTTCGGGGTGAGCAGCCGGATCGGCTGCGGCGACGACCAGAGACCGCCGTTCCAGAAGAGCTGGTCCCCCTCGTCGAGCACCGCGCAGTCGAAGGGCGCGAAGCGGCGGGCCAGCAGGCTGACCCGGCGCGGGTCGCGCAGCCGCAGCCGGCGCCGGGCGTTGGGAAACGGCAGCAGCCCGGGGAAGGCGCCCAGGCCGCTGTCGAGCACCTCGGTGTTGCCGGCTCCCTGGGGAGGGTGGTCGTGGAAGAGGACGATGCGCGACGCCAGCGCCATGGCGCCGGCCGACCAGGCCAGGATGGGCTTGGGTCCCAGCAGTTCGAGGACGCCGAAGAGCCGCATGCGATTCAGCAGCCCGGCGACGTGGCCTCCCGCCACGGCGAGCGCCGAGCAGGGGGCGAGGAGCTCGGCGATCTCCCGCCGGTGCCGCGCCACCCGGGTCCGCTCGCTCGGGCGGTAGCGCTCCTCGAACTCGGCGTGCACGGCGTCGACCCGCTCCAGGTGCCGCCGGTCGAGGTCGCGCACCGTCGCGATCGCCTCGTCGCGCTCCCGCTCCAGCGCCTCGGCCTCGTCCCGGCGGGCGAGAAGCTCGCGGGCGGCGTCCAGCAGGTGGCCGAGCCGCACCCGGTAGAGCTCCTGGAGGTAGCGGAGCCGGCTCTGACGCTCGCGGTAGGCGGCGGCGAGCTCCTCGTCGTCCTCCGCCAGCTCGATCGCCCGCCGGTAGAGCTCGAGGTTGGGCGACCCCTCGCCCAGGTGCTGCCGCAGCTCCTCGTCCTCGCTCTCGCGCTCCTGCCAGCCCGCGGTCACCAGGGCGATCGGCCGGGCGATCTCCAGCGAATCCGCCACGGTGGCGACGGTGGGTTGAAGACGCTGGGGGCCGAGGACGGCGATCACGCGCATGCGGCGCTAGGATATGGAATCTCGTCGTCCTCCGCCGCCCCACGATCCGCCCCTTCCGAAGGAGTCGGCCGATGTCCCCTCTGACCATGGCCCAGGCCCTCGTGGCCGAGTTCGAGAACGAGTGCCGCGCCACCCGCGCCATGCTCGAGCGGGTTCCCGAGGAGAGCCTCGGCTGGCGGCCGCACGAGAAGTCGATGACCCTCGGCCGGCTGGCGTCGCACATCGCCGAGTGCCCGGGCTGGGCGCGGCGGGTGATGAGCGGGAGCGAGCTCGACTTCGCGGCCCTCGACTACACGCCGCCGGAGGCGCGGAGCCGCGCCGAGCTGCTGGAGCTGTTCGAGGACGAGCGGCGGGGCTTCACCGAGGCGCTCGACGGCGTGGGGGACGAGGCGCTGCTGGAGAAGTGGGTCCTGCGCTCGGGCGACCACGTCATCACCCGGTCGGCCCGCGTCGCGGTTCTGCGCGGCTTCGTGCTCAGTCACCTGATCCACCACCGCGGCCAGCTCACGGTCTACCTGCGGCTTCTGGGCGTGCCGGTGCCGGGCGCCTACGGCCCGACGGCGGACGAGCGATAGGAGAGGAACGTCATGCGAAAGATCTCGGCGACCCTGGTTCTGACGGGGCTTCTCGGCGGCTCGGCGGCGGCGGAGACCCTGCTGCTGCGCGAGCCCGACGTGAGCGACACCCAGATCGTCTTCGCCTACGCCCGCGACATCTGGATCGTGGGCCGCGAGGGCGGCGAGGCCAGGCGGCTGACCAGCTATCCCGGGGTGGAGGGCTTCCCCAAGTTCTCCCCCGACGGCTCCCAGGTCGCCTTCATCGGCGAGTACGACGGCAACGCCGACGTCTTCGTGGTGGGGGTCGAGGGGGGCGAGCCGCGACGGCTGACCTGGCACCCCGGCGACGACCTGCCGCGGGGCTGGAGCCCCGACGGCGAGCGGGTCGTCTTCGCCTCCGGCCGGACGGGGGCGCCGATCCCCATCCCGAGGTTCTGGAGCGTGGCGACCTCGGGCGGCGCGCCGGAGCCGCTGCCCATGCCACGCATCTGGAGCGGCAAGTACTCGCCCGACGGCAAGAGCTTCGTCTACGACCCGGTGCTCAACTGGGAGTCGGAGTGGCGCAACTACCGCGGCGGCCAGAACAAGCCCATCTGGCTGCTCGACCTCGAGGACTACTCCCTGGAGAAGCTGCCGTGGGAGGGCAGCAACGACACCGACCCGGTCTTCGTGGGAGACACGATCTACTTCCTCTCCGACCGCGACTTCGCCGTCAACGTCTACTCCTGGCGGCGCGGCGAGGCGGACGCCACTCAGCTCACCTTCTTCCGGGAGTACGACGCCCGCAACCTGGAGTCGGGCGGCGGGGTGCTGGTCTTCGAGCAGGAGGGGCGGATCCACCTTCTCGATCCGGCCGCCGGCGGAGGCTCGCGGGCGGTTCCCATCACGGTCCGCGGCGACTTCCCCTGGGCGCGGCCGCACTGGGAGGAGGTGGGCGAGCAGGTGCGCGAGGGACGGCCGTCGCCCACCGGCAAGCGGGCCCTGTTCGAGGCGCGGGGCGAGATCTTCACCGTCCCCGCCGAGAAGGGGGACGTCCGCAACCTGACCCGCACCTCCGGGGCGGCGGAGCGGGCCCCGGCATGGTCGCCCGACGGCCGGCGCGTGTCCTGGTTCTCCGACGCCTCGGGGGAGTACGCCCTGGTCCTCGCCGACCAGTTCGGCGAGGTGGAGAAGACCATCGAGCTCGACGACGCCACCTTCTTCTACACCCCGCAGTGGTCGCCCGACTCGGAGCGGCTGGCCTTCGGCGACGCCGACCGCAACCTCTGGGTGGTGGAGGCGGCGACCGGGAAGCGCACCTGGATCGACAACGAGGGCTACGCCCATCCCGATCGCACCATCTACCCGGAGTGGTCCCCCGACTCGCGCTGGATCGCCTACACCAAGCGGTTGGACAACCAGTACAACGCGGTCTGGGTCTACTCGGTCGAGGACGACACCCGGCACCCGGTCACCGACGGCCTCTCCGACAGCAGGGCTCCCGCCTGGGACGCGAGCGGCAAGTACCTCTATCTCCTGGCCTCGACCGACTTCGGGCTCAACGTGGGCTGGCTCGACATGACCTCGTACCAGCGGCCGGTGACCCGAGCCGTCTACGCCGTGGTGCTCGCCGCCGACGAGCCCTCGCCGCTTCTGCCCGAGAGCGACGAGGAGGAGGTGGCCGACGAGGAGGACGAGGGGGATGAGGAGGAGGCCGGCCAGGGGGAGGACGACGAGGAGTCCGACGAGCCCGAGCCGGTGAGGATCGACTTCGCCGAGCTCGACCAGCGGATCATCAGCCTGGGCATCCCGGAGGCGGACTACCTCGGGCTCGACGCCGGGGCCGAGGGGGTGCTCTTCTACGCCGAGGCGGGGGAGACGTTCCGGGACGGCTTCACCCTGCACCGCTACAAGCTGGGAGAGCGCGAGAGCGAGAAGCTCCTGGACGGTCTGCGGGAGGCGGTGGTGTCCAGCGACGGCAAGAAGGTGCTCTACGGCACGGTGGCCGGGAGCTGGGGCCTGGTGGACGCCGACGGGTCCCCGGCCGCGGGAGACGGCGCTCTCGATCTCTCGGGGCTCAGAATGAAGGTGGACCCGGCGGCGGAGTGGCGGCAGATCTTCCGCGAGGCGTGGCGCTTCCAGCGCGACTACTTCTATGTGGACAACGTCCACGGGCTCGACATGGAGCGCGTCTGGGAGAAGTACTCGCCCTGGCTGGAGCACGTGCGACACCGCAGCGACCTCACCCATCTGCTCGACGTGCTGGGGGGAGAGACGGCGGTGGGCCACTCGTTCACCGGAGGCGGCGACCGGCCCGACGTGGACGAGGTGCCCGTGGGTCTGCTGGGGGCCGATCTCGCCGTCGAGGAGGGGCGCTACCGCATCGCCAAGATCTACCGCGGCGAGAACTGGAACCCCGACCTCACCGCTCCGCTCTCCGGCCCCGGCATCGACGCCCGGGCGGGTGACTACCTCCTCGCGGTGGACGGGGTGGCGCTGACCGCGGCGATGAACCCCCACTCCCTGTTCGACCGCACCGCCGGCCGTCAGACGGTGCTCACCCTGAGCGCGGAGCCGTCCGGAAAGGACGCCCGGGAGGTGACGGTGGTGCCGGTGGAGAGCGAGACGCAGCTCCGGCGACGCGACTGGATGGAGTCGAACCGCCGGAAGGTGGACGAGATGTCGGACGGCCGGCTGGCCTACGTCTACCTTCCGAACACCGGCGGCAGCGGCTACCGCTACTTCAACCGCTACTACTTCGCCCAGCAGGACCGGCCGGGAGTGGTGATCGACGAGCGGTTCAACGGCGGCGGCTCGGCGGCCGACTACATGGTGGACCTGATGGCGCGGCCGTTGATGGGCTACTTCAACAACCCCGTGGGCGAGAAGAAGCCGTTCAAGCTGCCCAACGCCGGCATCTGGGGCCCGAAGGTCATGATCATCAACGACGCCGCCGGCTCCGGCGGCGACCTGCTGCCGTACATGTTCCGGCTGCGCGGCATCGGACCGCTGGTGGGAACCCGCACCTGGGGCGGCCTGGTGGGGATCTGGGACGTGCCCGACCTGGTCGACGGCGGCTTCATCACCGCTCCCCGCGGCGGGTTCTTCAACCTCGACGGCGAGTGGGAGGTGGAGAACGAGGGGGTCGCCCCCGACGTCGAGGTGGAGCAGCTCCCGGCCGAGGTCATCGCCGGCCGCGACCCGCAGCTCGAGAGGGCGGTCGAGATCGCCCTCGAGCTGCTGGGGGCGAACCCGGTGCAGCTCCACCCGCAGCCGCCCGACCCGGTGCGGGTGAGGCGGCCCGAGTAGCCTGCCCCTCCTCGGCAGGTCCGGGCCGGCGGGTTGGTGGCGCGCGGGCGGCGCGTCTTCGCCCCGGCCGACGACGCCAGGCCGCCCCCTGACCCCGGGCTACCCGTCCAGGGGGGTCCAGACGCTGGTGTAGAGCTCGTTCCCGGAGAGGATCGAGCAGGTGATGCGGCGGTCCTCGGAGGCCTGTGCGCAGCGCTGGAAGTAGGAGGGTAGGAGGAAGGCGCCGTCGGCCAGCGGGACCAGGCCGGTGACGGCGGGGCTCGCTCCCTCGCGCAGCACCAGGCCGCCCGCGGGGGTGCGCTCGACGCCGACCTCGCGGCTGCCGAAAGAGGTCCGGTACCGCCCCAGCCGCGGGTCGTCGGGGGCGACGGCTCCGGCGGCTCGTTCCAGAGAGGGCCAGGGCGCCGCGGCGATCCTGCCGGTCGCCAGGTCGGCGAGCACGGTCGCCCAGTCGGCGGGCACCGCGTAGCTGTTGGCCAGGCTCACGACGATCACGTCGTCGGCCGCGCGGTAGAGGAGCTTGGCCACGAATCCGGGCGAGCGCCCCTGGGAGAGGAACGGCTCCTCGTCGGCGCCCAGGACCTCCCTGCGCAACGGCTCGGCGACGAACCCCTCCCGGAAGACGCCGCGCGCGAAGCGCAGCAGATCGTCGGCCGTCGAGTAGAGCGAGCCCCCGCCGGCCCGGGTTTCGACGGCGTAGAACCGCGCCAGCCGTCGGCGGCCCGGCTCGGGGCCCGGCTCGTACCCTGCGGCCATGTCGGGAATCGGGTGCCGCGCGTCCTCGATGTGACCGGTGTCGGCCATGCCGAGCGGCTCCAGCACCGTCTGCCGCAGCACCTCCCCGAAGGGCGCGCCGCCGGCCAGCTCGAGCACCTTCGCCGCGACCGCGTAGCCGCCGTTGCTGTAGCGGCGATCGCTCCCCGGCGGAAAGTCCAGGGGCAGGGCGGCCAGCCGCCGCACCAGCTCGTCGAGAGGGAAAGAGGTCGCGCCGTCGCCCCAGGGCTGGTCGTTCGTATGGGGGATCCCCGAGGAGTGGCCCAGGAGATGTCCGACGGTGATCGTGCCGGCCGAGGGGAACTCGGGCAGGTAGTCGGCGAGCGGCGTCTCCAGGGTCAGCGTGCCGCGCTGGAGGAGGACGGCGAAGGCGGCGTCGGTCAGGGTCTTCGAGACCGAGGCGATGCGGAAGCGGGTGCCGGGGTGGTGCGGGACGCGGTGCTCGTAGCTGGCGAGGCCGAAGGAGCCCCGGTAGACGATCTCCCCGCCGGCGTCCACGAGAATCGTGCCGTCGAACATAGCCAGCTCGACAAAGGGGCCCACGAAGGCCTCGACGGCGGCTGCCCGGCGGTCGCGCGGAGCGCTCGCCGATGCGATCGGCGGCAGCGCGGCGGACCCGCCCCCGCTGGCCGCGTCGAGCCGCGCCGCCCCGTTGTTCTCTCCCGGGACGACTCCGGTCTCCTCTCCCCGCGCGCCGGCGGTCCCCAGGGCGGCGAGAGTCAGGACGATTCCGAGGGCGACGGGCGTTTTCGGCATCTCGGTCCTCCGGCGGGTGGGGCCCCGGCGGGACGATCTCACCGGCGCGCCCCGTCGCGGAGCTCTTGCCAGGGAGGTCTCGATCTCGGGCTCCTCGTGGAGAAGGACTCCTCGGGTCGCCACATGGTTACGGCCGGCCGCGGCCCGGGCGGCCGGAGGCCCCACCCGGCGCGGGCCCGCTGCCGCGCCCCTGCGCGTCGCCCGGGAGACGGGCGGGGCGCCGCGAGTCAGGGTCCGGGCGCCCCCACCGCGGTGGCGTAGGCGGAGAGGGCCGGCTGGCCGCCCAGGTGGGCGTAGAGGACCCGCGAGCCGGGCTCGATCCGCCCCGACTCCACCAGGTCGATCAGGCCGGCCATCGACTTGCCCTCGTAGACCGGGTCGGTGAGCATCCCCTCCGTGCGGGCCGCCCGCTCGATCGCGGCGATGGTGGTCTCGTCCGGCACTCCGTAGACCCCGGCGCTGTAGCCGTCGAGAAGCACGATCTCGTCGTCGGTCAGCGCACGCCCGAGCCCGATGGCCTCGGCGGTGGAGCGCGCGATGCGGGCGAGCTGGGCGCGGGTCTTTTCGAGTGTCGCCGAGGCGTCGATCCCCAGCACCCGGCGTGGCCGCTCCTGCGCGGCGAAGCCGGCGATCATCCCGGCCTGGGTCGAGCCGGTCACGGTGCACACCACCACCGTGTCGAAGAAGATCCCGAGCTCGGCCTCCTGACACTCGACCTCCCTCGCCCAGCGTGCGAAGCCCAGACCTCCCAGGGGGTGGTCCGAGGCGCCGGCCGGGATCGGATACGCCGTGCCCCCGGCCTCTTCGACCGAGGCGATGGCCCGCTCCCAGCTCTCGCGGATGCCGATGTCGAAGCCCGCCGGGTCGAGGCGGACGTCGGCGCCCAGAATGCGGGAGAGCTGCACGTTGCCCACCCGGTCGTAGACCGGGTCGGGCCACTCGACCCAGCGCTCCTGGACCAGGACGGCCTTCATGCCGAGGAACGCCGCCACCGCGGCGACCTGGCGCGTGTGGTTGGACTGCACGCCGCCGATCGACACCAGCGTGTCGCACCCCCGGGCGAGCGCGTCGGCCGCCAGGTACTCGAGCTTGCGGACCTTGTTGCCGCCGAAGGCGAGGCCGGAGTTGAGATCCTCTCGCTTGGCCCAGATCTCGACCTCGCCGCCGAGACGCTCGGAGAGCCGGCGCAGCGGGTGGACGGGCGAGGGGCCGAGGAGAAGGGGCTGCCGCGGGTAGTCGTCGAGACGCATGACGCCGGCCATCGTACGCCACCGGCGCGCGGCCCGGACCTCCCCCTGGTAAGGTGCGCGGCGAGCATGACCGGTGGAGCCGATCGGGAGCGAGAGCGTCCGGTCGGTGGTGAGCGCCCAACCATCGGGCAGGCGCCCGGCGACCCCGCGGTACCGCTCCTCGGCGTTGCCCTCGTTGGTCACCGACAGCGGGACCGCGAGCACGCGCACCGGTTCGCC
>JAWWBN010000136.1:0-10164 GCA_033720955.1 Thermoanaerobaculia bacterium
GCTGCTCCTGGCCTGGGCGGCGGCGGCGCGGGCTCACGACGTCTGGCTGATGCCGGAGAGCTTCCGGCCGGCGGCCGGCGACCGCGTGGCGGTGCGGCTGTTCGTGGGCGAGCGCTTCGCCGGGCAGGAGCTGGCGCGCAACGCCCGGCTGGTGGACCGCTTCTGGGCGATCGGGCCGCGCGGCGACAGCGAGCTCTCCGGCGCGCACGGCCTGGCTCCGGCCGGCCTCCTGACCGTGCGGGACGCCGGAGCCCATCTCGTCACCTACCGCAGCCACGGCGGCCGCATCGAGCTGCCGGCGGCGCAGTTCGAGGCGTATCTCCTGGAGGAGGGCCTGGAGCGGATCGTCGAGCTGCGGCGCGAGCGCGGCCAGAGCGAGGCTCCCGCCCGCGAGGCCTTCGCCCGCTGCGCCCAGACCCTGCTGTGGGCGGGCGGCCTCCCCGCGCCGCCGCCCGGGCCGGCCGGATGCCCCTTCGAGCTCGCCCTGGAGAGCGACCCGAGCGCGACGGCGGCCCCGGGAGAGCTGACGCTGCGGGCGCTCCTTCGCGGTGACGCGCTGGCCGGCGCCCGGGTGGTGGCGCTGCCGCAGGGGGCGCCGGAGCGCGCGGTGAGCGGACGGAGCGGCGAGGACGGCCGGGTCGTCCTGCCCCTGGCCGAAGGCGGGGTCTGGCTCGTGAAGGCGGTCCACATGGAGGCCGCCGACGACCAGCCGGGGATCGACTGGCAGAGCTGGTGGGCGTCGGTCACCTTCTCGCTGGGCGAGGAGGGCGACTGAGCCTTCGCGGCTTCCTTCTCCAGCCCACCTACCGGGTCGTGGCCGGGCGGCCCGTCGTCCACCTCTGGGGCGTCCTGGAGACCGGCGAGAGCTTTCTCGTCCGCGACCGGCGCTTCCGCCCGCACTTCTACCTGCTCGACGCCGACGCGGAGCGCGCCGCTCCCCTCGGCGCGGCCGACCAGCACCCCAGCCGGCGCACCACCTTCGACGGCCGGCCGGTGGTGCGGGTCGAGCTGACCCTGCCCTCCGACACCCCGCCGGTGCGCGAGCGGCTCCACCGCGCCGGCATCCCCACCTTCCAGGCCGACGTGCCCTTCGCCATGCTCTACCTGGCCGAGCGCGGCATCCGCGGGTCGCTGGCCATCCACGGCGAGAGCCGGCCGGGGCGCCGCGTGGACCGGCTGTGGGACGACCCCGAGCTGGAGCCGGCGGAGTACCGGCCCAGGCTGCGGGTGCTGTCGATCGACATCGAGACGGACCCGCGGGCGCGCCGCGTGCTCTCCGTGGCGCTCCACGGCTGCGGCGCCTCGGAGGTGCTCCTGGGCACCCCGGCCGGGATGACGGCTCCCGGCGGCGCGACGCCCTTCGCCACCGAGCGAGACCTCCTGGCCGGCTTTGGCGACCGGGTGCGGCAGCTCGACCCCGACGTGCTCACCGGATGGAACGTGGTGGACTTCGACCTCTCCGTGCTGGCGCGGCGGGCCGCCGCCCGCGGGGTGCCGCTGGAGCTGGGCCGCGGCCGCGGCGTCACCCGGATCACGGCCGGCCGGGGCCGCGAGGGGGCGCGGGCCCGGATCCCCGGGCGGCTGGTGCTGGACGGGATCCAGCTCCTGCGCGGCGCCTTCGTCCGCCTGGAGTCCTACTCCCTCGAGGCGGTCTCGCGGGAGCTCCTCGGCGAGGGCAAGCTGATCGCCGGCGGCGACCGGGGCCGGAAGATCCTCGACGCCTTCCGCGACGACCGGGAGCGCGTCGTCGAGTACAACCTGACCGACGCCCGGCTGGTCACCGACATCCTGGAGAAGCTCGAGCTGGTGGAGCTGGCGGTGGAGCGCAGCCGGCTGACCGGCCTGCCCCCCGACCGGGTGGCCTCCTCGGTGGCCGCCTTCGACTTCCTCTACCTCTCGGCCCTCCATCCCCGGGGCATCGTCGCCCCCACCGCCGGAGCCCGGCCGCCGGACGAGGTGCAGATGGGGGGCGGCCACGTCTTCGTGCCCGAGCCGGGGCTCTACCGGAACGTCCTGCTCTTCGACGTCCGCAGTCTCTATCCCAGTCTCATCCGCACCTTCCAGATCGACCCGCTGGGCTACGTCGCCGAGCCGGGGCCCGGGGAGGACCTCGTCGTCGCCCCGAACGGCGCCGCCTTCCGACGCCAGGACGGCATCCTGCCCCGCATGGTGGAGGAGCTCTTCCCCCGGCGGGCGGCGGCGCAGGCGGCCGGCGACCGGGTGGCGAGCCATGCCATCAAGATCCTGATGAACTCCTTTTTCGGCGTTCTGGGCACGCCGGTCTGCCGCTTTTTCAACCCCGAGATCGCCAACGCCATCACCTCCTGGGGCCGCGAGCTGCTCATCTGGTCGCGCGACTGGATCGAGGCCGGTGGCCGGCGGGTCCTCTACGGCGACACCGACAGCCTCTTCGTGGAGGCCGGCGAGGACGACCCCGGGGCGGCCCGACGGGTGGCCGCCGAGCTGGTTTCGGGGCTCAACGCCGCCCTCGCCCGGCACCTGGCGGAGCGCTGGCGGGTGGAGAGCCGGATCGAGGTCGAGTTCGAGGACCTCTACCTGAAGCTCTTCCTGCCGTCGGTGCGGGGCGGCGGCCGGGGCGCCCGCAAGCGCTACGCGGGGCTGGTCGAGCGGGAGGGC
The DNA here is from genome assembly GCA_033720955.1 of Thermoanaerobaculia bacterium. GTDB lineage: Bacteria > Acidobacteriota > Thermoanaerobaculia > Multivoradales > JAHEKO01 > JAWWBN01. Next base: position 2,638 of record JAWWBN010000136.1, read on the forward strand.
GAGCCGCGGGTGGTGCTGACCGGGCTGGAGGCGGTGCGCCGCGACTGGACCGAGCTGGCCCGGCGGGCCCAGCGCGAGCTCTACGAGCGGCTCTTCCGCGGCCGGCCGGTGGCGCCCTACCTGGCCGACCTGGTGCGTCGCATCCGCGCCGGCGAGCTGGACGACCAGCTCGTCTACCGCAAGGCGCTGCGCAAGAGCCTCGATCAGTACACCGCCACCACCCCGCCCCACGTCGCAGCGGCCCGGCAGCTCCGCCGCCCCGGGCGGCTGATCTCCTACGTCATCACCACCGCCGGGCCGGAGCCGGCCGGACACGCGGCCAACCCCCTCGACTACGAGCACTACCTGGAGCGCCAGCTCCTGCCCGTGGCGGAGCCGGTGCTGGCCTTCGAGGGGCTCGACTTCCGCAAGGCGATCGGCGACGACCATCAGCTCGACCTCTTCTGAGCCGAAACCCCGGCGCTCCCGGGCACGTAGGAGGGGGAGAAAGGAGATCCCGCCGATGAAGACCCGTCGCGCCCTGCCCCCGCTGGCCCTCGCCGTCGCCCTCGCCGTGCCGCTCGACCCGGCGGTCGCGCCGCCCGCCTACGCCGGCGAGCCGCCGGTCGTCGAGCGGTACGACGACGGCGACTGGGAGGAGCTCGAGCGCCGGATGGAGGAGCTGGGCGAGCGCATGGGCGAGCTCGGCGAGCGGATCGGTCTCGAGGTGGCGGCGGCCATGGCCGCGGTGGAGTGGGAGGAGATCGGCGAGGAGATCGAGCGTCAGACCGCGGAGCTCGACCTGGAAGAGCTCGCCCGGCAGATCGAGCGCTCCGTCGAGCGCTCGCTGGACGCCGTCGACTGGGAGCGGCTGGAGCGCGACATCGAGCGCTCGGTCGAGGGCTCCCTCGAGTCGGTGGACTGGGACCGGATCGGCGCCGACGTGGAGCGCGCCCTGGAGGAGGCCCTCGACGGCCTGGAGGGGCTGGAGGTCGAGATCGACCTCGACCGGCTCGAGCACAGCCTCCGCCGGCTCGAGCGCCGACTCGAGGAGCTCGAGAAGCGTCCCTCCTGAGGCGCCAGCCTAGGGCGTCTCCTCCTCCACGGGAGCGGGCGGCACGACCTGGACCATCACCGCCTCCGAGGGCACGCCGGCCCGGTTGACCGCGAAGAGCATGTAGTAGCCGGGGGGCGCCTCGTTCGGGTTGGTGGGTCCGTAGACCGTGACCCTCGCCCCCTTGATCAGCTCGAACTCGAGCGGCACGTAGCGCTGGGTGCTGTTGACCGAGTGGGTCACCGCCGAGGGGCGGATCAGGACCACCTTCTCGATCTGCTTGCCCGGCTTGAGCTTCATCTGCACCTCGCCGCCGTACTCGAGGGTCGTCACGGCCTGCTTGATCCGAGGCCGCTTGCCCCGGTGCAGGTAGGGCGGGCGGTAGAACTCGGCGAAGGCGCCGGCGCCGCTGGCGCCGCCGGGCACGTCGTCCTGCCCGGCCGAGATGACCCTTCCGTCGGGGATCAGCACCGCGGTGGAGTGGTACATGCGGCCCCAGCGGGTGAGTCCGGCCGGGCTCCAGCGCCCCGTCTCCGGGTCGAAGATCTCCGCCTGGCGGACGGGATCGTCGTACAGGTTGTGACCGCCACCGCCCACGACCAGGACCTTGCCGTCGGGCAGCAGCACCGCGTTGGCGTGGCCGCGCGGCTGGCTCATCGGCGCGGTGTAGCGCCACTGCGGCTTCTTCTCCGAGAAGTCGATGACCTCGCAGGTGTCGGTGGGCCGGTCTCCCTCGTAGGTCTCGAAGCCGCCGCAGATCATCACCTTGAACGGATCCCCGGGGATCTGGAAGCTCGTTCCCTCCCACCGGTACTCACCGTGGTTGGTCCGCGCCACGCCGACCCAGCCCTCCGAGGGGTTGGTGGTGTCGAAGACCAGGGTTCGCGGCTCGACGCCCACATTGACCACCCGCCCGTCCGGAAGCAGGTGGACCCGCGGGTAGAGCTTGAAGACCTTCTTGCCCTCCTTGACGACCCGGATCCCTTCACCCGGCTCCATGATCTCCATCGCCGAGACCAGCTTGCAGTGGGAGTTGTTGCCGGAGAGGATCATCACCGAGCCGTCGCCGAGGGTCAGGTTGGTGGGGTAGTAGCGAGGCAGCCGCATCGGCTCGTAGGCCGTCCACTCGCGGGTGAAGGGGTCGAAGAGGAAGGTCTCCTCGCGGCCCTCCGTGGGGCAGCCTTCCTGCCGGATGCCGCCGGTCACGAAGATCTTGCCGTCGGCGAGGAAGGAGTGGCCGCTGCAGAAGACGTTGCTCTCCCAGGAGACGTCCTTGAACTTGTCGGTCTCGGGGTTCCAGATCTTGGCCCTGGAGCCCTCGTAGTAGACCCGGTTCTCCTCCGGGCCCCGGGCCTCCTCGTAGGCGTAGTGCATCACCTCGCCGGTCGCCAGGACCATCGCGTGGATCCCAACCACCGGCCACTTGCGTGGCGCCTCCCACGAGCCGATCTGGCTCGCCGGGGGCGCCGCCTCCACGACGGCCACGCCGGCCACGGCCAGGGCCGCCACGAACCGAGTCACTCTCCGTCTCATCTGCTCTCCTGTTCTCGCGCACCCGGCAACGGCCGACGACCGCCGGCCAGCGGACTGTGCGCTGCGAGCTCTCCCGCGGCCGCTCGCGCGCCCTTCCAGCGACTAGGGCAGGCCCGCGAAGTCGGCCAGGGCCTCCTCGATGCTGTCGTACGGCTCGAGCACTCCAGCCAGTTGGGTGACCGCCAGGATGTTGGTCACCTTCGGGGAGATCTTCGCCAGCTTGAGGGAGCCACCGCGGCGGATCGTCGACGCGCGGACCGCCATCAGCTCGCCGACTCCGGACGAGTCGAGCGCCCGGCAGTTCTCCAGCACCAGGAGGATCTTGCGCCGACCCTCGCCCAGCGCCTTGTGGACCGCCTCGCGCAGCACCACGTCGCCCCGGCCGATCGTCAGCCGGCCGTCGAACTCGAGGATGGTGACGTCGCCCTTCTTTCTCTCGGTCACTTCCATGCCGGTTCCCTCCCCGGTTGGATGCTCACGATAGCAGAGAGGCCCCTCGGCGCAAAGGAGGGGCCGCTGGCTCCGGTATGATCTCGCCATGTCCGAAGACACCGCTCCGAGCGAGCTGACCTACGAGGATCTGCACCCCAAGACCGTCGCCGAGCTGCGCGACATCGCCCAGAAGCTGGAGCACGACGCCCTCCACGGCTACAGCACCATGCACAAGGAGCAGCTCCTGCCGGCGATCTGCGAGGCGCTGGGCATCGAGGCCCACGAGCACCACGAGGTGGTGGGCATCGACAAGGACCGCGTCAAGGCGAGGATCCGCGCCCTCAAGCAGCAGCGCCAGGAGGCGCTCGAGTCGGGCGACAAGAAACGCCTCAAGATCGCCCGCCGCCGTATCCGGCGCCTGAAGCGCAAGATCCGCCGCGCGACGGTCTGACGAGACGGCCTAGACGATCTTCTCGCGGATCTTCGCCGAGAGGATGTCCATGGCCCAGACGGTGGCGGCGATCAGCAGCACCAGGGTGCCCACCTCGCCCCACTGCCCCAGGTCCACCCGCGGCTTGAGGATGTAGCCGATCCCACCGCCGCCCACGAAGCCGATGATGGTGGACATCCGCACGTTGATGTCCCAGCGGTAGATCGTGAAGGAGAGGAAGGGCGGGATGACCTGGGGCACCACGCCGTAACGCAGGACCTGCAACCGCGACGCCCCGGTGGCGGTGATCGCCTCGACCGGCCCCGTGTCGATGCTCTCGATCTGCTCGGAGTAGAGCTTGACCAGCGCGGCCACGGAGTGCACCCAGAGCGCCAGGACGCCGGCGAACGGCCCGATGCCCACCCACGAGATGAAGATCAACGCCCAGACCAGCGGCTCGACGGCGCGGGTGAAGTTCATCACCGCCCGCACCAGGCTGTACAGCAGACGCGACAGCCGCGAGCCCCGGGTCAGGTTCCGCGCCGCCAGAAACGACATCGCGAAGGCCACCGGGATGGCGAACGCCGTCGCCATGAAGGCGAGGAAGATCGTCTGGACCAGCAGCACCAGCCCCTGCTCGAGCACGGCGGCGGAGGGGTTGACCAGGCCGCGGACGATGTCGGCGGCCTTGTTGAACTGAGTGAGGAAGGTGACGAGCTGAACCTCGGTGATCAGCCAGCCGGTGAAGAAGGTGAGCTCGATCAGCAGCGCCGCCAGCCAGCCACGCAGGGTGCGGGTCCAGGGGGTGGCGTCCTCCGGCGGCAGGCCGTGGACCATCGCCCCCCCCGGCGACGCTCCCAGTCGCGGCGTCGCGCTGCGCCAGAGCAGGGCCGCACCCCCGGCGGCGAGAGCGCTCCAGCCGTAGTGCAGGAGCCCGAGGATCTCCTCCGGCGTCACCAGCAGACCGGTGGGTCCGCGCCGCCCGGAGAAGGCGATCCAGAGGAACTCCGCCATCAACAGCAGCAGACCGATCAGGACGGCGTCGATCGCCAGGACCTTCAGCTCGTCGGTGGCCTGGCGCCAGGAGCTGGCCGCGCGGCCGGCGCTGTGGGTGCTCGCCATCAGCCCTTGAGCCCCGCCACCGGCTCGGCGTCGTCGCCGTAGATCTTGCGGAACGTCTCGCCGTCGAAGTCGGAGGGCTGGCCCTCGTAGACCAGCATGCCGTCGCGCAGCGCCATCAGCCGGGTGGCGTACCGCTGGATCAGGTCCACGTCATGGAGTGTGCAGACCACCGTGATCCCCTCGTCGCGGTTGAGCGACTCGATGTGACGCATGACCGAGTGCCGGAGGGCCGGATCCAGCGAGGCCACCGGCTCGTCGGCCAGGATCAGCTTCGGCTTCTGCATGAGCGCCCGGGCGATCGCCACCCGCTGCTGCTGGCCGCCCGAGAGGGCGTCGGCGCGGCTGCGGCCGCGGTCGGCCAGCCCCACCCGCTCCAGACAGGCGCGCGCCAGGGCGATCTCCTGATCGGAGAAGCGCAGAAAGAGGCTGCCCAGCAGGCCGGTGCGCCCCAGCGAGCCCGACAGCACGTTGCTCAGGACGGTGTGCCGGCGCACCAGGTTGAACTGCTGGAAGATCATCCCGACGTCGGTGCGCAGCCGGCGGAGCTCCGCCCCCTGGGCGCCGGTGATCTCGCGGCCGCCGATCCACACCCGCCCCTCGGTGGGGTCGATCAGCCGGTTGATGCAGCGCAGGAGGGTGGACTTGCCGGAGCCCGAGAGCCCGATCACCACCAGGAACTCGCCCTGCTCCACCTCGAGCGAAACCTCCGAGAGCGCGCGGACGCCGTTGGGGAAGGTCTTGCTCAGACCCTCCACCCGGACCGCCGGCCGGGCCCCGCTCACCCGCCCCCTCCGCGGGACTCGAGCTTCTTCTCCTCGGCCTCCAGCAGCTTCTCGGCGGAGAGGCCGGCGGCGTCGAGGGCCAGCCGGAAGCCGTCGAAGGCGCGGTCGTCGGTGGGCGAGACGGCGACGCCTGCCAGCAGGTCGAAGAAGGCCTGCTGCCCCTCCTCGGTGGCCAGGTAGCGCTGCAGGGAGTCGGCGAAGCGGCGCCAGATGGCCGGCGGGAAGCCGCGCCGCACCGCGCAGAGGTCGTTGGGGATGGGATCGGTCAGGGCCAGCACCCGGACCTCGTCCAGGAAGGCGCGCCGGCTCTCGACGTCGGGCATGCGCTTGAGCAGAAGGTAGCGGGCGTCGCCCACCAGCATCCCCTCGCGGATCTGCTTCTCGCTGGGCGGGGAGTAGAAGGCGGCCCCGCCGTCGGCCTTGCCGTCCCAGACCGCCTGGATGACGTTGGGATGCCCGCCGGCGTAGTAGACCCGCCCCAGGGTGACCCCGCGGCGGTCGAGCAGCAGACGCGGGAAGATGTGCCCCGAGGTCGAGGTCTCGTCGGAGAAGGCGAAGCGCCGCCCGTTGAACTGCTCCAGCCGTCGCACCGAGGAGTCGGTGCGGGCGTAGACGCAGCCGTAGTAGACGGTGCTCGCCTCGCTCACCGGCTCCGCCGTCTTGAAGAGGATCCGGGTGGCCTCGAGGGTTCCGGGCCGCTCGTACTCGAGCTCCTTGCGCCCGTCGCCGACGAAGTCGTACGGCCCCGAGAAGACCCAGGAGCTCACCGCCGCGTCCACGTCGAGAGGCCGGTCGAGGAGCTGCCGCACGGCGTCCCTGTCGCTCTCGGCGCCCACCTCGATCCAGCCCGGCGCCTCGCGGTCCAGCACCTCGACGATGCGCTGGCGCAGGTTGCGGCGGAAGGACTTGGGAAAGGCCACGCTGCGCCCCGCCAGGTCGGCGATGGCGGCGAGCCCGGCGTCGCCGCGGCGGGTGACCACGATCGCCGAGCGGTCGGCCGAGCGGACGACCTGCAGGCGGGCCTCGGCGCCGTACCGGGCGTTGGCCAGGACGTAGGCGAAGGCGGGCATCCAGGCCACGTCGGCCTGGTCGGAGCCCAGCGCCTGGATGACCGCGGCGTAGCTGGTGGGCACCTCCGAGCGCAGCGTCAGGCCGGCGTCCTCCCGCACCCAGCGCGCCAGATCGTCGCCGCGCGTGACCAGGGTTCCCTGCTCCACCGAGGGCACGAAAAGCATGCGGATGACCTCGTCACCGGTCATCTCCAGCCGGGAGCGCCGGTCGAGACCCCACACGAAGGCCGCGAAGACCAGGACCACGAGGGTCCATCCCACTCTGGGGGCCCACTTCGAACCGGTTCTCGGGGTGGCCATGCGGGAGGTCGCCTCGACGGGCGCGGCTAGTCTAGCCGATCCCCGCGGGGGGGCGCGGCCGGCGACGGAGCCCCGCCGGAGCCGGCGAGTCCGTAAACTGCGTGGGCGATGACCGGATTCCCCTCGCAGCCGGCGGTCGACGCCCTGCGCGCCGACCTCGCCCGGCGCCGCGTCGCCGTGGTGCACGACTGGATCACCGGCCGGCGCGGAGGCGAGAAGGTCCTCGAGGCGATCTTCGAGCTGGCGCCCGGCGCCGACCTCTTCACCCTGATCCACCTGCCCGGCTCCACCTCCTCGGCCATCGAGCAGCGCCGGGTGACGGCCTCGTGGATCAACCGGCTGCCCGGGGTCGGCCGCTACTACCGCTGGCTCCTGCCCCTCTTCCCCGCCGCCATCGAGAGGCTGGACCTGTCGGGGTACGACCTGGTGATGAGCGTGAGCCACTGCGTAGCCAAGGGGGCCGTCGCCCGGGGCGCGCCCCACCTCTGCTACTGCAACACGCCCATGCGCTACGTCTGGGACCGCTTCGACGACTACTTCGGCCACCTCCCGGCGCCGCTGCGGTTCCTGATCGGCCTGCAGGCGAAGCGGCTGCGGAGGTGGGATCGCGAGACCGCCAGCCGGGTGGACGGCTGGATCGGCAACAGCAGCTTCGTGCGCCAGCGGATCGTCCAGTACTACGGGCTCGACGAGGAGCGGGTGGCAGTGGTCCACCCGCCGGTCGAGGTGGAGCGCTTCGCCGCAGCCCGGGCCGAGCGGGACGACCGCTACCTGGTGGTCTCGGCCCTCGTCCCCTACAAGCGGGTGGACCTGGCCGTCGAGGCC
>JAWWBN010000137.1:0-10154 GCA_033720955.1 Thermoanaerobaculia bacterium
CGCGCGCGGCGTTCGAGACGGCGGTCGATCCGCAGCTCAGCCTGCGGTCGATGCGCCGGGTCTTCGAGCTGGCCGGGATCCCCGACTGAGGCGCGCCGCTGGGGAGGCCTGTGCCGTGGCTATACTGTCCGCGGGCCGGCAGGCCGGACCGCGCTTTCCCTTAGTCCGTCCGTGCCCCCCCCACCCCCCGCCAAGATGAGCGAACCCGTCGGCACTCCCCCCGGCCGGGCCGGCCGACTCGCCCGCGCCTATCGCACCGCGGCGGTCCTGGCTCTCAACACCGCGCTCCTGTTCGCCCTGGTGAACCTCGGCGCCTGGGTGGCGCTCGCGCTGCTGACCCCCGAGCCCGGCCCGACACGCTACGGCATGGAGAGGCTGCGCCGCGTCTACCCCGGCTGGTCGGACCGGGAGATCCGCGAACTCCTGGCCGAGACCTGGAGCCGGACCTATCTCTACCGACCCTTCGTCCAGCACCGGGAAGGGCCCTTCACGGGCCGCTACGTCAACGTCAGCCGCCACGGCTTCCGGCACGTCGCCGACCAGTCGCCGTGGCCGCCCGCGGAGGACGAGCTCGTCGTGTTCTTCCTCGGCGGCTCCACCACCTACGGCTACGGGGTGCCGGACGGGTCCACCATCCCCTCGGTTGCCCAGGATCTGCTGCGGGAGCGCTGCGCGCGGCGGGTGTCGGTCTTCAACTTCGGAGGCGGCAATTTCTACAGCGAGCAGGAGCGGGCGCTGCTGTCGCAGCATCTCGCCGCCGGGGTGACGCCCGACCTCGCGGTCTTCGTGGACGGGCTGAACGAGTGGAAGACGGCGCCCAAGTTCACCGCCCGCCTGGAGTACCTGATGACGGAGGACGAGCCGCGGCTCTGGCTTCGGGCGCTCAAGAGCCTGCCCCTGGCCGACCTGGCGCGGCTGGGTCGCGACCGCCTCCTCGCCTCCGAGGTGGACCCGGAGGGCGCGCCGCCCGACGTCGCCGCGGAGCGGTTCGCGGCCGACGTCGTGGATCGCTGGCTCCGCCACCAGCGGGCCGTGGCGGCGCTGGCGCGGGACTTCGGCTTCGAGGTGGTCTTCGTCTGGCAGCCCACTCCGGCGTGGGGCTACGACCTGGAGAGCCACCCCTTCCTGGACGAGAGCCGGGAGGTCTTCGCCGGCCACGAGGCCCTGCGCCACGGGTACGACCTGATGGAGCTCCGCCGTCACGCGCTGCCCCAGCTCTCCGCCGAGGCGGGCTTTCTCTGGCTGGCGGATCTGCAGCGCGGCCGCACAGAGCCCCTCTACGTGGACGCGGCCCACTACAGCGAGGCGTTCTCCCGCGAGATCGCCGCCCGAGTCGCCGGTTTCGTGGCGCCCCGGCTCGGCTGCGACGCCGGCATGTGAGAGAATCCCGCGACGCGGAGCGGACGGCGCCCGGATCGCCCTCCCTCGCGCCTCTGCGATGAAGAAGACGGCCCCAGACCACCGGGCGTCCCGGCCCCGACGCGCCCGTCTCCTGCCCCGGCGAGGCCGCCGCTGACGCGGGTCCTGGTCACCGGCGGCGCCGGCTTCATCGGCTCGCACGTGGTGGACGCCCTGCGGACGGCCGGACACGAGGCCACGGTGCTCGACGACCTGTCGAGCGGCCGGCGGGAGAACCTCCCCTCCGACGCGCCCCTCGAGCTCCTCGACGTGCGCACGCCCGAGGCGGCCCGGCTCGCCGAGGAGGGCGGCTTCGACGCCCTCCTCCACCTGGCGGCGCAGATGGACGTGCGGCGCTCCACCGAGGACCCGCTCTTCGACGCCAGCGTCAACGTCCTGGGGCTCTTGAACGTGGTGGGCGCGGCGGTGCGCGGCGGCGCGCGGCAGGTGATCTTCGCCTCCACCGGGGGGGCGATCTACGGCGAGCAGAGCACGCATCCGGCCCCCGAGACCCACCCCACCCGGCCGGTGTCGCCCTACGGCGTCAGCAAGCTGGCCGGCGAGCGCTACCTGGACTACTACCACCTGGAGCTGGGCATCGACGTCGCCTGTCTGCGCTTCGCCAACGTCTACGGCGAGCGCCAGAGCCCGCACGGCGAGGCCGGGGTGGTGGCGATCTTCCTGGAGCGTCTCCTCTCCGGCCGACCCTGTACCATCCACGGCGACGGGCTCCAGACCCGCGACTACGTGCACGTGAGCGACGTGGCCCGGGCGACGGTCGCCTGCCTCGGCCGGCCCGGGTTCCGGGTCTACAACGTGGGCACCGGGGTGGAGACCTCGGTGGTGGACCTCTACCGGGCCCTCGCCGCGGCGGCGGGGAGCGACGAGCCGCCGCGGCACGGTCCGGCCAAGCCGGGCGAGCAGCGCCGCTCCTCGGTGGACCCGTCGCGGCTGCTCTCCGAGCTCGGGCTCCCCCGCCCCCTCGCCCTGACGGACGGCCTCGCCCGCACCACGGCCTGGTTCGCGGCCCGCCAGCCCGCCGCTCCGGAGCGGGGAGAGTAGTGCCGCCCGGCCCACCGGCCCGCTGAGACCCATGCGCGTCCTCTGGCTCTGCAGCACGCCGGGTCTCGGCGCGAGCCATCTGGGCGCCTCCCCGGCTCTCGTCGGGGGCTGGATCGCGGCCCTCGAGGAGGCCCTGGGGCAGATCGACGATCTCCACCTGAGCCTCGCCTTCCCCTGGGATGTCAAAGAGCTGCGGCGGATCTCCGCCGAGCGGCGCGACTATCTCCCCTTCCCCCGGTATCCGCGCGGCGGCCGCCTGCGCCGGGCGCTGTTCGACCACTCCTGCCGACTCGAGCCGGAGAGCGAGCTGCGCCACCTGGACCGCGCCGTCGAGCTCACCCGGCCCGACCTGATCCACGTCTGGGGGACGGAGGGTTTCTACGGCCAGATCGTCGAGCGCACCGAGCTGCCCGTCTTGATCGAGATCCAGGGGATTCGCACCCAGTACACCGCCGCGTACTTCAGCGGCCTCTCCGCCGGCGACCTCCTGCGGCACGGCAGTCCGTCCCGTCTGCTGGCCGGCCGCAGCCTGCTGCACCGATACGTCCGCTACCGACGAAGCGCCCGCAGGGAGCGTCGCATCCTGGCGTCGGCGCGATTCGTGAGCGGTCGTACCGACTGGGATCGGCGGACCTGCGCCGCTCTCGCCCCGCAGGCGCGGTACTTCCACTGCGACCGCGTCCTACGACGGCCCTTCTGCCGCGGCCACTGGAGCCCGAGGGACGCCAACGGGCCCCTGTGGCTGGTCTCCACCCTGCGGGGAAACGCCTACAAGGGGATCGAGACGATCTGGCGGTGCGCGGAGCTGCTCCGCCGCCTCTGGCCGGCCGGCGTCCGGTGGACCCTGGTCGGCGTGCGGCGGGGCGAGGAGATCGTGCGGGTGGTGGAGGGCACGACCGGCAGGCGAGCCGAGAGCCTCGACATCCGGCTCGCGGGTCGTCAGCCGGCCGAGGAGGTGGCCACCCTGCTGCTCGAGAGCGACATCTTCGTCCATCCGTCCCACATCGACAACAGTCCGAACGCGGTCGGCGAAGCGATGTCGCTCGGAGTGCCCGTGATCGCCACTCACGTCGGCGGCGTCCCCTCCCTGGTCGAGAACGGACGCGACGGGCTGCTGGTGCCGCCGGGGGATCCCTGGGCCATGGCGGGCGCCGTCCTGGAGGTCGCTCGTGACGGCGCCCTGGCTGCGCGCCTCTCGGAGACAGCCCGCCAGCGGGCCCGGACGCGCCATGACCCGGAGCGGGTCGCGCGGACCCTTGTCGAGAACTACCGGAAGATGCTCGCCCGCTGAGGCGCTGCGGCGGAACCGCGCCAGCTCCAGGGCTCGTCGGAGACCTTGCGAAAAGACCTTGGGGCTACGTAAGTGGTCGACAAGCGAGCACGTCGAACTCGATCAAACGGCCATCCGCGCTGCGGGCGACCGGTCGAAAGTCGACTACATGAAAGTCGTTGTCCCAGAGGAAACGCAACACCTCGTGATAGGGAGGAGTGTCGAGGTAGGTAGGAAGCTGCGTGACCTCCATGAGGACTCCACGGATCAGGTCTAGGCAGCGCTCGGCTCCTCGGAGAACCCACAAGTCATAACCTTGCGCGTCGGTCTTGAGAAAAATCCGGGGAGTAGGCTCGGACGCAATGAGCTCGGGGAGCACCGAGTCCAAGCGCCTCACCTCTACCTGTTCAACGTGCTGACCAGGCCTGTCTGGATTGGGAAGCAGAGACGACATGTCGCTCGACTTGTCCAGGTGGAGCTTTGCGACGCCGTCGGCTTGCCCCAAGGCATAGCGACACCCAGACCACTCCGGATCAGAGGACAGATTCATCTCGAGCATCCGGAAGGTCTCCAGGCACGGCTCGAAGGACAAGATCCGTTTCCCGTAGCCGATGGCTCGGGCACGTCGAGCGAACTGACCTACGTTCGCGCCGACGTCGAGAAGGACGTTGATATCGAGAGCTGCGAGGGTGTCTCGAAGCTGTGCCGCATGAAGTCGGGATCGGAGGGCGCCGAAGGAGAAGCCTGCTCGAAGCAGGCGGTAGTAGAGGCGGGAGTGAAGTCGAGGTCTGTAGCGCATCTGAGAATCGCACCCTCCCGCCAGGTACCGATTCTATCGGCCGGGCTGTCCGAGGGCCGCGGATCGCCGGCCTCAGGAGGGCGATGATCCGGAGCCGTCCGAGTCTTCTCAAAGGCTGCTACTCAGGCTTCCTAGTCCTGGGAGCAGCCCTGCTCAGAGCGTCACCGGGCCGGGCTCGGCACGATCGAGAAACGTCCGGAACCAGAGCTCGAGACAGAGGAGCGCCCAGAGCTGGGAACCGCGGTCGGCGACCCCGGCTCGATGCTCCCTCACCAACGCCTCCACCACGCCGGCGTCCAGCACTCCCCGCTCGCGGGCACGCCGCGACAGGACGATCTCCTCCAGCAACGGCGCGAGGGGACCCAGGAACCACTCCCGGAGCGGCACGTTGAACCCCCTCTTGCCGCGGGTCAGGATCTCCCCGGGGAGCAAGCCCCGGAAGGCGTGACGAAGGGCGATCTTCCGGCGTCTGCCTCGCACCCGCTGCTTCGCTGGCAGCCGGAAGGCGAGGTCGACCACCTCCGGGTCGAGAAACGGGCATCGCACCTCCAGCGAGCAGGCCATCGACGCCACGTCCACCTTGCGCAGGATGTCGCCGGGCAGGTAGGTGACCAGATCGGTGAAGGCTGCGGCTGTCGTGGCCTCCACCCGGTGACGATCGAACGGCTCGCGGATCAGCTCCCCTACCCCACCGGGCTCCGCCGAGGACGCGAGGGCGGCACGCCGCAGCTCGTCGGGCCAGCGCGAGACGAGCTGGCGGTAGAGCTCGGCCAGCGGGTCCGAGCGTCGGGACGCCAGCGGCCGCAGGAGCTTCTCGGTCTTGGAGGACCGCGCCCGCGCCCAGAGGCGGTCGAGGCTCCGCCGAGCCGCCGCGAGGGGGGCCGGCAGCCGCCTCAGACCCGCCAGCCGGTCCATCACCGAGTAGCGGCGATAGCCGCCGAAGGTCTCGTCGCCGCCGTCGCCGGAGAGCGCCACCTTGACGTGGCCGGCGGTCTCGCGGGAGACGTAGTAGGTGGGCACGGCGGACGGGTCCGCGAAGGGCTCGTCGTAGTGCCAGACCAGCTTGGGCAGCACCTCCACGGCGTCTGCATGGACCACGAACTCGTGGTGGTCGGTGCCGAAGTGCCGCGCCACCCGGCGGGCGTAGCCCGTCTCCGAGTACCCCCCCTCGTCGAAGCCGATCGAGAAGGTCTTGACCGGCTCGCCCATCTTCTGCGCCATCAGCCCGACCACGATGGACGAGTCGATCCCACCGCTCAGAAAGGCGCCGAGGGGGACGTCGCTCACCAGACGGCGCTCGACGGCGGCGGAGAGGGCGTTGCGGATCCGCTCGGGGGCCTCCGCCGAACCGATGGGGTGCTGCGGCACGCCGGGCTCCCAGTACCGCCCCGAGGTGAGGCGGCCCCCCCGGAAACGCACCCACTGCCCCGGCTCGAGCCGGCGGATGCCGCGGAACAGGGTCCGCGGAGCCGGGACGTAGTGGTACGCCAGGTAGAAGTGGAGGCTCTCCTCCTCCAGCTCGCGCGGAACCGCCGGGTGCTCGAGAATGGCCTTGGCCTCGGAGGCGAAGACGAGGAGCTGGTCCCGGTGCCAGTAGTAGAGGGGCTTCTTGCCCATCCGATCCACAGCCAGGAGCAGGGACTCCTCCCGGTCGTCCCAGAGCGCCAGGGCGAACATCCCGTGAAGCGCGTCGAGGGCAGCGGCCCCCCTCTCCTCGTAGAGATGGACCACCGACTCCATGTCGCACCGCGACCGGAACCGGTGCCCGCGGCTCTCCAACTCCTTCTGCAAGCTCCGGAAGTTGTAGATCTCACCGTTGCCGACGAGAAGCACCCGGCCGTCCTCGCTCGACATGGGCTGCTGCCCGTGCGCCAGGTCGATGATGCTGAGGCGACGAAACCCCAGCTCCGCGCGGCCCGAGATCGAGGTGCTGCGGCCCGAATCGTCGGGTCCCCGGTGGCGGAGCTGTTCCGTCATCCTGGGGATGACCGACTCCGCCCTCGGGCGGTCTCCGACGACCCCGCAGATGCCGCACATGGGCCGGCATCCTAACGGCTCGACGCTCGGAAGGGGCCGGACGGCAGCGGCCACCCGGAACCGGGTGCGGAGGGCCTCCAGGCGATCCCCCTCGAGTAAGATCGGCTCCCCCGACGATTCCGGAGTCTGGGCGCGGATTCGCGCTCGAGCGCAGACCGATCGAGCCAGTCACCTGGCCGTCCGCCTCTTCGATGATCGACCGAACGCCCCGCTGGCTCCTGGCAACGCTGCTCGCGGCCGCCGCCCTCGCCCTCTTCCTGGCGCTGCTGCCCTTCGAGGCCGTCGCCGCGCTCGCCGACCGGCTCGCCGAGGACGGCGACGCCGCCCCCTTCGGCCGCGCGCTGCACGGCGCCCTGCAGTCGCTGGCAGGGCTACTCGCCCTCTTCTTCAGTGCCGCCGCGGTGGCGGCTCGGGTCGGCTGGGCGAGGGTCCCGGCCGCCCACCGAGACTCGGCCCTCTACGCCGCGACCAGCACCTTCCTGGTCGTCCTCTGCACCTGGTACCTCTACTACCTCCCCTACCCGACCGGCTACGACGTATGGCACCACATGGCGGCCATCAAGGCACTGGCTCGTCCGCAGTGGTCGCACCCCTTCTTCGACACTCTGGACCCTCACCTCTTTGCGTCTCCCTATCACCTCCTCTGGGGCAGGCTTCTCCAAGCGCTCGACGGGGTCGCTTCGATCTTCGACCTGACGATAGCGGCGGGTGTCCTCAACCTCCTGCTCGTCCTGAGTGGCCTCTTCTACTTCCTCGGGCTCTTCCTCCCCGGGCGGGGGCGGTTTCTCTGTCTCCTCCTGCTGCTGGGCCTGGCGGGCTTCGGAGGAATCAAGGGGGACTTCCGATGGTTCACCCTCCACGAAATTGCCACTCGCCTCCCGTACCCGTCGAGGTTCGCGATCGGAGCGAGCTTCTGGCTGCTCTGGTGGACGGAGGTCGGTTTGCGCCGCGAAAGGCCCTGGCGCCTCGTGGCCGTGGCACCTGCGGCGGCCGTCGTCCTGCTGTGCCACCCCTTCAGCGCGGTCCTGCTCTTCGTCGGCCTCACGGTGACCACGGCACTTCGCGCAACGAGACGGGAGTGGAAAACAGGGCTCGGGCTGGCGGTCGTTCTCCTGTCCGCGCTCCTGCTCGCGCTCGCCTGGCCGCTCTTCCCCCTGCTCGAGCTCGCCACCGGAAAGGCCGCGGAGCTCAACCGGAGCAACTGGCTGATGATCTACGGCACCGGCAGCTCGGCGGTGGCGACGTACTGGCCGCAGATCGTCTTTGGGCTCCCCGCCGGCGCCTATCTCGCTCTTGCCGCCTGGCGTCGACGGGACCCGGCGCGAACCTGGCTCGCGCTGACCACCGCGACCCTCGGCGCGCTCGTCCTCCTCGGATCGGTGCCAAGGCTCGGCGCGCTGGCCCGCACGATCGGCCCTCTGACCTTCCTACTCGACGTCTGTCTGGCGATCGCCCTGATCGATCTGTGGAAGCGCCTGCCGACCGCCTCCCCGCTGCGCCGACGCGCGCCGTGGATCGCCCTTCTTCTGCTTGTCCTCTGGGTGCCCTACTTCGTGGCAGCCAACGGTCCTGCGGTGCGCAAGCGTTGGCTGCGGGGCGTCGCGGGAGGTGTGAGGCTGGACCTCGACCGGGAGCTCGGCTTCCTCGCCGACCGCGTGGAGCCGGGACAGGTGGTGCTGGCCGACCTGGATACGTCTTTCAAGGTGCCCGCCTTCTGCGAGGGAAAGGTCGTCGCCTCTCCCCACCCCCTCGCGTTCGTCGATGACGCGGCCCAGCGGCGGGAGGCGGTCCGACATTTCTTCGCCCCGGATGCAACCCGGGCCGAGCGAAGGGCGATCGTCCGCTCGTACGGCGTGGATCTTCTGCTTCTCGACACGACCCTCGAGGGGGCCGCAACCCTGGCGGGCGAGGTGGGGTTCGAGGAGATCGGCGGTCCGGGGCGCTTCCGTCTGTACGCCCCGCGGCAGGCGCCCAGGCCGTGACTCCGGGGAGACCGAGGGGCGCGCCCGGTGCGGTACCATCGGGGCCCTGCCCGCGGCGAAATCCAAAGACCCGGGTGACGCCCATTCTGGACAGCATCGGCTCCAAGAGCCCTTGACGGACTCCGCAGGAGGCCCACCCTGACCCACCCCCCCGTTCCCCTGGTCGACCTTCCGCTCCAGTACGAGCGGATGAAGCACGAGATCCTCCCCGTGGTGGAGGAGGTCCTCGCCTCGCAGCGCTTCATCCTGGGCCCCGAGGTGGAGGCCTTCGAGGCCGAGGTGGCCGACTACTGCGGCGCGAAGCACGCCATCGGCGTCTCCTCGGGCACCGACGCCCTGCTGGTAGCGCTCATGGCGCTCGGCGTGGGACCCGGGGACGAGGTGGTGGTGCCGCCCTTCACCTTCTTCGCCACCGCCGGCACGGTGGCTCGGCTGGGAGCCCGGCCCGTCTTCGTGGACATCGAGCCCGACACCTTCAACATCGACCCCGAGCGGCTCGAGACGGCGATCACCCGGCGCACCCGGGCGGTGATCCCGGTGCACCTCTTCGGCCGGGTGGCGGCCATGGACGCCGTCAACGAGGTCGCTTGCCGTCACGATCTGCCGGTCATCGAGGACGCGGCGCAGGCCATCGGCGCCGACTCTCATGGGCGCAGCGCCGGGACGATGGGAGCGATGGGCTGCTTCAGCTTCTTCCCCTCCAAGAACCTGGGCGGCTACGGCGACGGCGGCCTGGTCACCACGCACGATGCCGAGATGGCCGAGACGGTTCGCAAGCTCCGCACCCACGGTCTCGAGGGCCGCTACCGCAGCCGGCTGCTCGGCGGCAACTTTCGTCTCGACGCTCTCCAGGCCGCCATCCTGCGGGTAAAGCTGCGTCACCTGGAGGAGTTCACCGAGGGCCGCCGCACGGCCGCCGAGCGGTACCGCCAGCTCTTCCGGGACGCCGGGCTGGCCGCCGAGGAGGGAGCCGTCCTTCCGGAGGACGACGGCCCCGTGGTGGTGCCGGAGGAGCCGGCCGATGGCCGGCACGTCTACCACCAGTTCGTGATCCGCGCGCTCGACCGCGACCTCCTGGAGCGTCACCTGGGCGAGGCCGGGGTGGCCTCCGCCGTCTACTACCCGGTCTCGCTGCACCAGCAGGAGGTCTTCGCCGAGCTCGGCTACCGCGAGGGCGACCTGCCGGTCAGCGAGCGGGCGGCCGGCGAGGTGCTGGCGCTGCCCATGTTCCCCGAGATCACCGCCGCGCAACAGGAGCGGGTGGTGGGCGAGGTCGAGCGCTTCTACGACGGGCGGTGACGTGGCGCGGCACAGCGGAGCTCCCTTGACTCCCCTGCGCCTCGAGGCCCACGACTCCAGAAGCGACTAGACTGCCTGCGCCGGAGACTCCTCGGCCTCCCCTCGGTGGTATCCACCATGATCCCGCGAAGGAGTTTGCTCACGGATCTGCCGGAAGCTAGGATTCTCATCTGCCCGAGACGGAATCCGGCCCGCCGCGAAATCTGAGCGACGAGCGCAATCTATCCAAGTCAGCCACCGGTCATGCGGGCGCCCACGGTCCTCCTCCTTGTCGCCCTGCTGGGCTACCTTGTCGCATTCTGGGGAC
>JAWWBN010000138.1:0-10070 GCA_033720955.1 Thermoanaerobaculia bacterium
GCTCTCCAACCTGGCGATGGCCGTCGTGACCGCGGTCACCCTGGTGCTGGGGACCGCCGGGGTGCTGCGCGCCGGCGCCGCGGTCCTGGGACGGCCGGCGCCGGACGGCGCGACCCTGCTGGCCGCCGGGGGCGGGCTCTGTCTGCTGGCGGCGGTGCCGCTGGGGCGCGCGCTGGTCCGTCGGCGGGGACAGTAGAATGCGGCCGGTCTCGGACTGCCGGTCCGCGCACGACGGGTGCCAGGCCAAGAGAGGGCTTCGATGAAGAGACTCGAGAATCCGGCTCGTCGCTTCGCCGCCGCGGCTCTCGCCGCCGCCGCCGGGCTGGCGGGCTGCTCCGTGAATCCGGCCACCGGCGAGCGCCAGGTGATGCTGATGAGCGAGGCCCAGGAGATCGCCATCGGGCGCGAGGCGGATCCGGAGATCGTCGCCGAGATGGGCCTCTACGACGACCCGGGGCTGCAGCAGTACGTCTCCGGCCTGGGCAGGGAGCTGGCCGCGAAGTCGGAGCGGCCCGACCTTCCCTGGACCTTCCGGGTGCTCGACGACCCCACCGTGAACGCCTTCGCGCTGCCGGGCGGCTTCATCTACGTCACCCGGGGCATCCTGAGCCACCTCGAGACCGAGGCCGAGCTGGTGGCGGTGCTGGGGCACGAGATCGGCCACGTCACCGCCCGGCACGGCGCCAACCGGCTCAGCAAGGCGCAGCTCGCCCAGGTCGGCCTGGTGGTGGGCTCGGTGGCGAGCCCCGAGTTCGCCCGCTTCGCCGGCCTGGCCGAGACCGGGCTGGGTCTGCTCTTCCTGAAGTACTCCCGCGACGACGAGCGCCAGGCCGACGAGCTGGGTCTCAGGTACACCATCCGCGGCGGGTACGACGCGCGGGAGATGCCGGAGGTCTTCAGTACCCTCGAGCGGGTCAGCCGGGCCGAGGGCGGGGACCGCGGGGCGCTGCCGAGCTGGCTCTCGACCCACCCCGACCCCGGGGCGCGGCGGGAGCGGGCCCTGCAGGCCATCGCCGAGAGCGGGATCGACTTCGGCGGCACCACGGTGGCGCGCGAGGAGTATCTGGGGCGGCTCGACGGGCTGGTCTTCGGCGACAACCCGCGCGAGGGCTTCTTTCGCGGCGGCCGCTTCCTCCACCCCGACCTGCGCTTCCAGCTCGACTTCCCCGCCGAGTGGAAGACCCGCAACACCCGGCGCTCGGTGGACGCCCTGAGCCCGCAGCAGGACGCGGCGCTGCGTCTGGCCCTCTCGCCGGAGGCCGACCCCTACCAGGCGGCGCGACAGTTCCTGGCACAGGGGGGGATCAGCGCGGAGGCGCCGCGACGTGGGGAGATCGGCGGCTTCCCGGCCGCCGGGGGGTACTTCGAGGTGCCCGGAGAGCGGCCCCTGGCCGGCCGGGTGGCCTTCCTGCGCGACGGCGACACCACCTTCATGCTGCTCGGCTACACCCTGCAGGACAAGTGGCGCGGCTACTCGTCGGAGATCGGCGGCTTCGTGGACAGCTACCGACGGCTCACCGACCCCGAGGCGCTGGCGGTGCAGCCGGCGCGACTGCAGATCGTCGAGCCGTCGAGCGATCTGCCCCTCGAGCGGTTCGCCCAGCAGTACGGCGCCTCGGTGCCGCTCGAGACCCTGGCGCTGATCAACCAGATGGAGGTGGGGCAGGTCCTGCGTGCCGGCCGTCGCGCGAAGACGGTGCACGGCGGGCTCGGCTCCTGATTCGTCGGCAGCGGGTGGCCGGCGGCCTCGGGCCGGCGTACAATGCGAGCCCATGCCGAGCGCCCGTCTGGCCCCCCTCCTTCTTCTCGCCGCCCTCCTCGCCGGCTGCGCCGGGGGAGCGCCGGAGCCGCCCGCGGTGCGGGTGAGCTACAGCGATCTGCCGGCCGAGGCGGTGGCCCCGCCGGGGGAGCCCGAGCCGGCGGCCGCGGTGGTGCGGACCCCGCCGCCGCCCCCCGCGCCGGAGATCGAGGAGGAGCTCCTGCCGCCGCTCGAGCCGGCCGCCGAGACGCTGGCCCGGTCGCTGGAGGCGTACGAGTCGGCGGGCGCCTTCTGGGAGGGCGGCAGCTTCGAGGACGCCTTCGCCGCCCTGGATCGCGCCTACGAGCTGATGGCCTCGGTGGAGGTCGACGGCGATGCCGGCCTGGGGCAGCAGAAGGAGGACCTGCGGCGGCTGATCTCGCGCCGGGTGGTGGAGATCTACGCCTCGCTGCGGACGGTGGTGGGCCGGGTGGAAGACTCGATCCCCCTGGTTCTGAACGATCACGTGCGGCGCGAGATCGAGAGCTTCCGCACCGTGGAGCGGGAGTCGTTCCTGGCCGGCTACGAGCGGTCGGGCCGCTACCGGCCGATGATCGTGGCCCAGCTCGCCGAGCGCGGCATGCCGGAGCAGTTGAGCTGGCTGCCCATGGTGGAGAGCTGGTTCAAGGTCAAGGCCTTCTCTCGCGCCCGGGCTCTGGGGATGTGGCAGTTTATCGCCTCCACCGGCTACCGCTTCGGGCTGGAGCGCAGCGAGTGGCGGGACGAGCGGATGGACCCGGAGAAGTCCACCGCGGCCGCCCTCGCCTACCTGACCGAGCTGCACGAGCTGTTCGGCGACTGGATGACGGCCCTGGCCGCCTACAACTGCGGCGAGGCGCGCGTGCTGCGCACGATCCGGGCGCAGCGGGTGGGCTACTTCGACCAGTTCTGGGACCTCTACGAGCTGCTGCCGCGGGAGACCCGCCGCTTCGTGCCCCGGTTCCTGGCAACCCTGGCCATCGTGGAGGACCCGCGGGCTCACGGATTCGACGACCTGCCCCGGCCACTGCCGCCGCTCTCCTACGACCTGGTCGAGCTGACCCGGCCGGTGCGGCTGGCCGACCTGGAGCAGGCCACCGGCCTGGTCCCGGGGACCCTGGCGGAGCTCAACCCCGAGCTGCGGCTGAGCGCCACGCCGGCGACCGAGTACGAGCTCAAGGTGCCGGTGGGCGCCGCGGCCACCATGACGAGCCGGGTGGCCTCGCTGCCGGTCTACAAGCCCCCCGTGGTCCAGACCTCCATCCACCGGGTGCGGCCGGGCGAGACCCTCTCCACCATCGCCAACCGCTACGGAACGTCGGTGAGCGCCCTGATGCGCCTCAACAGCCTGCGCGACCCGAACCGGATCTGGCCGGGCCAGCAGCTCCGCGTCACCGGCAGCCGGGCCGGGGTGGCCACGACGCCGCTGGCGCCGGGGGAGAAGGTGACCTACACGGTGCGCACCGGCGACAGCCTGTGGCGGATCGCCAGCCGCTTCGGCACTACGGTGGACCGGATCAAGCGCGACAACGGGTTGCGCAGCAACACCCTGCAGCCGGGCCAGCGGCTCACGGTGGGCGGCTCCGGGACGGCCTCCGGCGGCACCTACGTCGTCCGCCGGGGCGACACCCTGTCGGCCATCGCCGAGCGTGCCCGGGTGTCGCTCTCCCGGCTCACGGCGGCCAACGGGCTCTCCCGCCGCAGCACGATCTACCCCGGCCAGCGGCTCGTCATCCCGGAGTAGGGGTCGTCCATGGTGTGCCAGGGGCCTGGGACCCTCGCTCGCTCGACGCGGGTGAGCCGAGCGGTGTAGCCGGCGAGCGCCTCGCGGAGGGCTGCGCGGATCGGAAGACCGCCTGCGATCGCGACGTCGAGGTGGCCTGCGCCAGTTGGCGGGAGGAGTACGACCAGGGCGGAGAGGTGTTTCCTCGTCGGAACCTCCCCGAGCCTCCGGGCGGAAAGGGCCCCAGACGTCCGACGGAGGCGAGGGCGGAGGGTGTGCTAGGTTGACCTCATGGGCGAGAGCCCCGGTCGCGCGCTGGCCAGGCGCCGTGGGATCGCGGTGGCGGCGGCCCTCCTGCTCGTCCCGGCGATGGCCGCCGGCCGGCCGGCCGCGGCGCGGCGCTCCCTCGACGAGCTGTGCGACGTCCGCGGCGCCTCCCCGTCGGTCGCGGCGCGGGCCGGGCATCTCGCGCCCGGCACTCTCCTGGCGGTGCAGCAGAAGCCGGCCGCGGTGCATTTCGGCTACTCCGGCAAGATCCGGTACCGCGACCTGGCGGTGATGGGCGATTTCGAGACGGTTGGCTTCCGGATCGACTCGTTCACCGGCTCGCGGACGTTCTCCGTCTCCCGCTCGAGCCGCTACGTCAACCCGGCGGGCGACGTCATCAGCCTCTTCGACTTCGAGGGAACTCTGGAGGAGTGGGTGGTGCTGCCGTTCAGCCGGCGGACCGACATGGCGTCGCCGGTCATCTCCTCCGACCTCCTCTATCTGGGCCCGCCCGGGCAGGAGCAGCCGTACTTCATGCCCGTGATGGTGCTGCCGAAGAAGCTGCCGAGATCCCGGGTCGTGCGGCACAGCGACCGTCTCCAGTACGCCAGCAACCTGATCAACGTCGCCGTGCCGGGCCTCCATCGCCGCCAGCTCGACGAGCCGGGGCACCTCGGATTCGAAGAGCAGGAGATCGTGGAGATCGTCGCCTCGGAGCTCGGCGGCTTCGACTACGACGAGATCGGCATCGGCAACTGGCAGCACCTCCTGACCAACTCGGGCGCCTACCACCGCAACCCGAGCCCCGGCTCCGGGGCCGTGCCCGTCAGCTACTACACCTCGACCGCCTTCCACCTGTGGCAGCTCTGGAAGCACGAGATCGGCCACAACTGGAACTTCCGCTACGACCTGCCGGGCCTGGTGGGCTGGGAGGCGCCCTTCGACGGCGCCCACAGCCGCGGCACCGTGGCGCGCGAGCCGGGCATGCTCTGCTGCTCGGCGTACCCGATCCGCAGGCGCGGCGGCCGGTGGCAGACCGTCTGGATCCGCGACCCCCATCCGTTCCACCCCCTGGAGCTCTTTGCGATGGGCCTGATCCCGGCGTCGGAGGTGCCCGAGATGAGGGTCTTCAAGCGACAGGATCTGAGGGACTACCGCCCGAACGAGGTCCTGCGCGGCCCGACCCGACCTCTGACCGTCGAGCAGGTCGTCGCGACGTACGGTCTTCCCGAGCCCGCGGCCGCCAACGTCTGGCGGGTCGCCCCGGTCGTCGTCTCGGAGACGCTCCTCCCCAAGCGGTGGGTGCGGGCGCTCAACTTCTACATGCGCCGGATCGAGGACCCCGACGGCACGGTGCCGGCGTCGTTCGACCGGGCGACCCGGGGCCTCCTCGACCTCCAGACGACGATCGCCGTCCCCGGCGGCTCGCCGCCGGCGCCGCCCAAGGACGTGACCTTTCCCGAGATCGGGAAGCAGGAGGTCCCCGGGGTCAAGCTGAGCCGCGCGATTCCGGGGTGCATCCGGCCGGGGGAGAAGGTCGTTGTGGCGGGCCGCACGAACGGGGGCCTGCCCCTCGAGGCCATCTCCCTGGTCCCCTCCAACCCGGACACCCGGCCGGTCGAGGTGCCCGTGGCCGCCGACGCGGGAGGCGGCTTCCGCGTCGAGCTGACGCCCACGGCCGAGGACGCATACCAGGTCCTCTTCGACCCGCTCTGGAGCGCCGGGCCGGTCTACGTCACCGAGGAGTGTCCCGGCTGACCTTCCTGCCTCGCGCGAGACGGCGGCGCGGGAAGGCTCCGAGCCCAACCGCGCCGGGCCGGAGGACCCGGGAGCGGCGGCGGACCGCTACCGCACCCTGCGCCGGCGGTTTCTCAGGTAGTCCGCCAGGATGAACTCTCCGAGGTCCAGCGGCGAGGCGAAGTAGGCGCGTCCCCGGTTGACCTGGGTCAGCCGCTCCACGAAGTCGGCCAGGAAGCTGTCGGTGGCCAGCATGAAGGTGGTGATGACGATCCTCTGGCGGCGGCAGAGGTCGGCCTCCTCCAGCGTCAGGTTGACGATCTTCATGTCCAGGCCGAAGGGGTTCTTGTAGAGGCCGCCGCCCTCCGTGATCGCCGAGGGCTTGCCGTCGGTGATGAGGAAGATCTGCTTGTTGGGCTGCTTCTGGCGCGCCAGGAGGCCGCGGGCGAGCTGCAGCGCCTCGCGGGTGTTGGTGTGGTAGGGGCCGGCCTCCAGGTAGGGGAGCTCCGACAGCGGCACCCGCTCGGCGCGGTCGCCGAAACGGATCACCTGCAGGGAGTCCTTCGGGTACTGGGTGGTGATCAGCTCGGTCAGCGCCAGGGCCACCTTCTTGGCCGGGGTGATCCGGTCCTCGCCGTAGAGGATCATGGAGTGGCTGACGTCGATCGCCACCACCGTGGAGCAGGCGGTCAGGTGCTCCGCCTCGTAGACCTCCAGGTCCTCCTCGGCGAGCTCCAGGTCGCCGGCGGTGCGGGTCAGGGCGTTGCGCACCGAGCCCAGGGGATCCAGCCGGTGGATGTCGTCGCCGAAGCGGTACGGGCGCTTCTCGGGCAGGCGCTCGGGGCCCTCGCCGGCGGCGCGCACCCGATGGTAGCCGGCGCCTCCCTGCCGCAGACCGCGGAAGATCTCCTCGAAGGCGCTCCGGCGGATGCGCCGCTCGCCGGCAGCCGAGAGCCGGAGGGCCCCGGCCGCGTCCCGCTCCAGGGTGCGGTCCCGCTCGAGCTCCTCGCGGAAGGCGTCGAGGTCGATCCCCGGGTCGAGCAGGCCCTGCTGCTGGAGGTAGCGCATCCACTCCAGCGCCTCGGCCGGGTCGCCGCCCGCCGCCAGGAGCAGCTCGTTGAAGAGACGCTTGAGGTCGAGCTCCGCCAGCAGCCGCTGCAGCAGGTCGGAGTCGAGGTGGGTGTAGCGGTGTCGCATCGCGCGCCCGCGCCGGTTGCGGCCCTAGACCAGCTCGTCTCCGTCGCGGCGCCGGCGCCGGCTCTTGAGGAGCTGGAACTTGACCATCTCGCGGTAGGTCACCCGGCTGTCCAGGTCGTGGCGGGCCAGCTTCAGGTGCTGGTGCAGGCCCTCCAGGGCGAGCTCGGCGGCCAGCGCCGGCGGGCGGTGCTCGCCGGAGACCGGCGCCGCGACCTCCATGAGCCCCGGCACCGAGGCCAGGGCCGCCTCGTGCTCGGCCTCGGACTGCTCGTCAGAGAGCACCAGCTCGTTCCCCTCGGCGAACCAGCGCACGATCTCGGCGTAGGGGCCGGTGTCGTCCTCGCCGCCGCTGCCCACCTCGCGTCCGACCTCCGGGAAGAGCTCGTCGAAGAGCTTGCGAACCGCGGCGCCGATGATCTGCCGCGCCACCAGCTCGATTCCCTTCTGCTCGCCCTCGTACACCATCTCCACCTTGCCGGTGATCGCCGGCAGGAGCATGTTCAGGTCGCAGAGACGGGCCACGGTGGGGCGGTCGCCGGTGGCGAGCGCCCGCCGCTCCAGGTTGGAGGTCAGGAGCTCGCGGGCGGCGATCGACAGCCGCGCGCTCACCCCGGAGGCCTGGTCCACCAGCTCCGACTCTCTCGCCGCGGCGGTGATCTCCTCGACCAGCCGGGCCAGATCGGGCGGCACCACGACCTCGGCCTCGGGGCGGTCCAGCCACGCCTCCTGCTCGGTGATCCGCCGCGCCACCTCGACGTCGGTGGGGTAGTGGGTGAGGATCTGCGACGAGATGCGGTCCTTGAGCGGGGTGATGATGCTGCCGCGGTTGGTGTAGTCCTCCGGGTTGGCCGAGAACACCATCAGGAGGTCCAGGGGGACGCGCACCGGGAAGCCGCGGATCTGGAGGTCGCGCTCTTCGAGGATGTTGAGCAGCCCCACCTGGATCCGCGGCGCCAGGTCGGGGATCTCGTTGATGGCGAAGATGCCCCGATTGGTGCGCGGGATGATGCCGAAGTGGATCACCTCGGGGTCGGCGAAGGTGAGCCGGCGGTTGGCCGCCTTGATGGGGTCGATGTCCCCCAGCAGGTCGGAGATGGAGACGTCGGGGGTGGCGAGCTTCTCGCTGTAGCGCGCCTCCCGCCCCAGCCACTCGATCTCGGCGTCGTCCCCCTGCTCGGCCACGGTGCGCTGGCCGGCGGTGGACACCGGGTCGAGCGGGTCGTCGTTGAGCTCGCTGCCGGCGAGCACGGGGATGGCGTCGTCGAGCAGGTCCACCAGCGAGCGCAGCAGCCGCGTCTTGGCCTGGCCGCGCAGGCCCAGCAGGATGAAGTCGTGGCGCGCCAGGAGGGCGTTGACGATGCCCGGGATGACGGTGCGCTCGTAACCCAGGACGCCGGGGAAGAGACGCTCGCCGGCGGCGAGCTGCTCCCGCAGGTTGGCGCGGATCTCCTGCTTGACGGTCCGCGAGCGGTAGCCGGCCGCCTTGAGGGCGCCGAGGGTCCGCGGTCGATCGCTCATCGGCTCAACCGTGCCGCGCTTCGAGCCAGCGCTCGGCGTCCATGGCCGCCTTGCAGCCCATGCCGGCGGCGGTCACCGCCTGTCGGTAGCTGGGGTCCACCACGTCACCGCAGGCGAAGACGCCATCCACGGCCGTGCGGCTGGTGGGCTCTTCGACCAGCTCGAGATAGCCCCGCTCGTCCATGGGCAGCGAGCCGGCCAGGAAGTCGGTGTTGGGCTTGTGGCCGATGGCGATGAAGACGCCCTGGCAGGGGTACTCGGAGGTCTCCCCGGTCACCGTGTCCCGCAGCCTGACGGCGTGCACCCCGTCGTCGCGGCTGCCCAGCACCTCCTCGACGACGGCGTTCCAGACCCAGGCGATCTTCTCGTTGCGGAGGGCCCGATCCTGCATGATCTTGGAGGCCCGCAGCTCGTCGCGCCGGTGGATGACGGTGACCTTGGTGGCGAACCTGGTGAGGTAGGTCGCCTCCTCCATGGCGGTGTCGCCGCCGCCCACCACCACCAGCTCCTTCCCCTTGAAGAAGAAGCCGTCGCAGGTGGCGCAGGCCGAGACGCCGTAGCCGAGAAGCTCCTGCTCGGACTCGAGCCCCAGGTACTTGGCGCTCGCCCCCGTCGCGACGATGAGCGCCTCCGCCCGGTACTCGCCCTCGTCGGTCGTCACGCCGAAGGGGGAGGCATCGAGCTCCACCGACTCGACCTGCTCGAAGCGGCAGACGGCACCGAAGCGCCGCGCCTGCTCGCGCATCCGGTCCATCAGCTCCGGTCCCATGATGCCGTCGGGGAAGCCGGGGTAGTTCTCCACGTCGGTGGTGATGGTGAGCTGCCCGCCCGGCTGGTTGCCCTCCAGGACCAGCGGCGCCAGGCCGGCACGGGCCGCGTAGAGCGCCGCGGTGAGACCGGCGGGGCCGGAGCCGAGGATCACGACCTGGTGCACGTTCCTCTCGCTCTCGCTCTCTGACATCGGCCTCTCCTGGGTGGGGTTCGGGCCGCCGGGAGGGCCGGCGGGGTGCGCTACTATACCAGCGGCCCGGCGCCCACCCTTCACCTCCGCCGGGCCGGGAGACCCTCATGAAGCTCAGTGAAGAACTCAAGGACGCCCTCAACGCCCAGATCGGCCACGAGCTGGGCGCCTCCCACCAGTATCTCGCCATCGCGGCCCATTTCGACGCCGCCGGCCTGGCCGGGCTGGCGCGCTTCTTCTACCGCCAGTCGGACGAGGAGCGCGACCACGCCATGAAGTTTCTGCACTTCGTGGTGGACAGCGACGGCGCGCGGGCCATCCCCGAGGGGCCGGCGCCGCGGCCGCGGTTCGGCACCGCCGCGGAGGCCGTCGGCGCGGCCCTGGAGTGGGAGCAGGAGGTGACCCGGCAGATCTACGCCCTGGTGGCGATCGCCCGCGAGGACGGCAACCTCATCGCGCAGCGCTTCCTCGACTGGTTCGTGGACGAGCAGTTCGAGGAGGTGACCACGATGAGCGAGCTCCTGCAGGTGGTCGAGCGGGCCGGCGAGGACCGGCTCTTCGTGGTCGAGGAGTACCTCGAGCGCGAGGGCAAGCTGCCGCCGCCGTCGCCTCCCGAGGAGTGAGCCGCGCCGCCCTGCGGCGGCGGAGGGCTCAGACCGGGACCTGCTGCTCGCGGTGTGCGCGCAGGATCGCTTCCATCCGGTCCTTCAGACGCAGCTTCTGGAGCTTGATCTGCTTCTCCTCCTGCTCGTCGCGCTGCGACAGCAGATCGGCGTGGACGAGCTGCTCGAGCCGCCGCTCGAGGGCCTGGTGCTCCTCGTGCAGGCGGCGGAACTCGTCGTCCGTCGCGATCAACTCCTGCTTGAGCTGCGTCTCCGGGTCCTGCATAC
>JAWWBN010000139.1:0-10015 GCA_033720955.1 Thermoanaerobaculia bacterium
GGTGGAGGCCGTCGGAGAGCCCGCCACCACTCCTTTGCCGCCGCGGGAGGAGCTCGGCGAGCTGACCCTGGTGGGCGAGATCGTGGACAGCAAGTGCTACCTCGGCGTGATGCGGCCCGGCCGGCAGCGCGCGCACCGCGCCTGCGCCTCGCTCTGCATTCGGGGGGGCGTTCCGCCTATGGTGGTGGTGCGGCGGCCGGACGGCCAGCGCTGGCACCTGCTCCTCACCGACCTCGGCGGGGGCCCCGCGGGCCCCGCCGTCCTCGACCTGGTGGCCGAGCCGGTGGAGATTACCGGCCATGTGACCCGGCAGGGTAATCTCTACTATCTGGCCGCCGGCCCGGAGGCGATCCGGCACCGACGAGGCTGAGATAATCCCCCGCGAAACGATGCAGAGAGCCAGCACGATCGACCGCTACCCGATCGCTCCGGAGCAGATCCCGGAGCGGGAGCTTTCGGCCAGCCGCTACCTGGTCCGCTTCGCCCGCAGCCCCGAGGAGCTGGACGAGATCCTGCGCCTGCGCTTCGAGGTCTTCAACCTGGAGATGGGAGAGGGGCTGGACTCCTCCTTCGAGACCGGGCGCGACCAGGACGAGTTCGACGCCGTCTGCCATCACCTGATGGTCATCGAGCGCGAGACCGATCGGGTGGTGGGCAGCTACCGGGTGCAGACCTGGGAGATGGCGCGCGACAACCTCGGCTTCTACTCCGCCACCGAGTTCGACCTGCAGGCCCTGCCCCCCTCCATCCGCGACCACTCGGTGGAGATCGGCCGGGCCTGCGTGGCCAAGACCCATCGCTCCACCCGGGTCCTCTTCCAGCTCTGGAAGGGTCTCGCCCTCTACGTCACCTCCAACGCGAAGCGCTACGTGTTCGGCTGCGCCTCGCTCACCAGCCAGGACCCCCACGAGGGCAAGGCCCTGATGGACTTCTTCGAGCGCGAGGGGCACCTGCACCCGGACCTGACGGTCCACCCCCAGCCCGGCCTCGAGTGCTACGACGCCGGTTTCCAGGCCCGGTCCGACGCCACGCCCGAGCTCCCCATGCTGCTGCGCACCTACCTGCGCCACGGCGCCAAGGTCTGTGGACCTCCGGCCGTCGACCGGCTCTTCAAGACGATCGACTACTTCGTGGTCATCGACGCCGCCACGATGTCCCAGAGAGACGCCTTCTTCGAGTGACGCCGATCGTCTGGCTGCGCATCGGGGTGCGGTTCGTGTCGCTCTCCGCCATCACCCTGATCCGGCTCAACGTCTGGCTGGTGGGCATCCCCTTCACCCGCAGCTCGCCGCGGGCGCGAGGCCGCTGGCGCGACCGCCAGCTCCGGGGCTGGTCGCGGGGACTCCTCCGGGTGCTCGGCGGCCGCGTGACCTGCTTCGGGACACCGCCGCGTCACCCCTTTCTCCTCGTGTCCAACCACCTCTCCTACGTGGACGTGATGGTTCTGGGCAGCGTCGTCCAGGGGGTCTTCGTGGCCAAGTCGGAGGTCGCCCGCTGGCCCTTCATCGGCCCCCTCACCCGCTGGGGGGACACGATCTTCGTGGACCGCGGGAGCCGGCGCTCCGTGCCCCGGGCGCTCGAGCGGATCGAGGAGCTGATCGACGCCGGCGACGCGGTGATCGTCTTCCCCGAGGGCACCAGCTCGCCCGGCGTCGAGGTGCTCCCCTTCACCTCGCCGCTGCTCGCCGTGGCCGCCCGCAAGCTGCAGCCGGTCTCCTACGCGACCCTGACCTACGCCACCGACGCCGGCGAGATGCCGGCCCACCTCTCCGTCTGCTGGTGGGGCGACATGACCCTGGTCGGCCACATCGTCCACCTGCTGTCGCTCAAACGCTTCCGGGCCACGGTGATCTTCGGCGACGAGCCGCTGATCGACCCCGACCGCAAGGAGCTGGCGCGCCGGCTGCGCGACGCGGTGGCCGAGAGCTTCGATCCGGTAGTCTCTGCGGAGGAGCTATGTCACGAGCTCTGATCGAACAGAACCTGCAACTGCTGGCGCAGGCCCGCGCCCTGCTCGACGCCCTGGACGACGAGCGGTTCGCCGGGCCCCGCGGCGACGGAGGCCGGGAAGCCGGGGTCGGCCCGCATCTCCGTCACTGCATCGACTTCTACCGCTGCTTCCTGCGCGACCTCCCGCGGGGCCGGATCGACTACGACCGGCGAGAGCGGGAGTTGGACCTCGAGCGCCGCACCGAGGCCGCCCGGGCCGCCATCGCGGCCATCGAGGCCGCGCTCGGGGAGGTGACACCCGACGACCGGAGGCTCGACGTGCGGGTGGACACGGCCCCCGACGAGGATCCGGAGACCGCCTGGAGCGGCTCCTCCCTGTCGCGCGAGCTGCGCTTCCTCGTCAGCCACACGGTGCACCACTACGCCCTGATCGCCCAGCGTCTGCGCGCCGGCGGATTCGACCCCGGCGCGTCGTTCGGCGTCGCCCCCTCCACCCTCGCCTTCTGGTCCGAGCAGGACGCCGCGGGCTAGCCCGGGGCGCGAGCCCGGAGCGACAGCCCGCCCCCCCATGACCAAGCGCCGGGGATGCCTCCGCTGGGGGCTCGCCGTCTATCTGCTCCTGCTGGCGGCTTCGCACCTGGTCCGTGGCCTCACCCCCGAGCCGCCACCGCCGGCGGATCTCGAGCGGGTCGAGGTCCGGGTCGCCTCCGGCGGGCGGCTCGGCGAGCGCCGGCTGCCCCTCTACTTCCGCCGCTGGGAGCCGGAGGGCGCCGGCGAAGCGACCCCGGTGATGCTGCTCCTGCACGGAAGCCCCGGGAGCAGCTCGGACTTCGCCACCCTCGGGCCGGCTCTCGGGCGGCGGCTGCGGGTGGTGGCGCCGGACCTCCCCGGCTTCGGCGCCTCGACGGCGCCGGTGCCCTCCTACTCGGTACGCGCCCACGCCCTCTACGCCCGTCAGCTCCTCGATCACCTGGGCGTGGAGCGCGTCCACCTGCTGGGCTTCAGCATGGGGGGCGGCGTGGCGATCGAGATCGCCGACCGCGAGCCGGAGCGGGTGGCGTCGCTGGTCCTGCTCTCCGCCATCGGGGTGCAGGAGCTGGAGCTGCTGGGCCGCTACTCGCTGAACCACGCCGTGCACGGCGCGCAGCTCGCGACGCTCTGGCTCGCGCACGAGGCGGTGCCCCACTTCGGGTGGCTCGACGGGGCCCTCCTGAGCCGCGCCTACGCTCGCAACTTCTTCGACACCGACCAGCGACCCCTACGCCCGGCGCTCGCCCGTCTCTCCGCGCCCACCCTCCTCCTGCACGGGGAGCGGGACATCCTCGTTCCAGTCGCGGCGGCGCGTGAGCATCACCGGCTGGTGCCCCAGAGCGAGCTCGTGTCGCTCGACGCGAACCACTTCGTCGTCTTCGGCGGCGGCGAGCGGCTGGCGCCTCCCGTCCTCGACTTCGTGGACCGGGTCGAGGCCGGCGTCGCCCGCCGCCGCGAGAACGCCGACCCCGAGCGGCTGGCGGCGGCGGAGCAGCCTTTCGATCCGGCGAGCGTGCCGCCGGCCACGGCCCTCGCCCTGGTGGTGCTGATGGCGCTGCTGGCCCTCTCGACCCTGCTCTCCGAGGACCTGACCTGCGTCGCCGCCGGGCTCCTGGTGGCCAGCGGCCGGATCCACTTCTGGCCCGCGGCGCTGGCCTGCTGCGCCGGCATCCTCGTCGGCGACCTGGCCATCTTCTGGACCGGGCGTCTGCTGGGCCGGCGGGTGCTCCACCGGCGCCCGCTGCGGTGGCTGATCAAGCCGGACCAGGTGCAACGCAGCTCCGCCTGGTTCCGCCGCCGCGGCCCGGTGGTGATCATCCTCTCCCGGTTCCTCCCCGGCACCCGGGTGGGCACCTACTTCGCCGCCGGCCTGCTGCACACCTCGTTCTGGCGTTTTCTCGCCTACTTCGGGGCGGCGGTGGTCATCTGGACGCCCGCGCTGGTGTGGATCGCCCGGATGGTGGGCGCTCCGGCCTTCCGGACCCTGCGCGAGTTCCAGGTCTGGGCGCTGCCCGGCTTTCTGCTCCTGGCCGTCGCGATCTGGGGCCTCGTGGAGCTGGCCGAGGCGCTGGCCACGCCGCGGGGCCGGCGGCGGCTGGCCGGCTGGTGGAAACGGAAACGGGAGTGGGAGTTCTGGTCTCCCTGGGTGTTCTACCCGCCGCTGGTCGTCTACTACCTGCTCCTCGCGCTCCGCCACCGCAGCCTGACCCTCTTCACCGCGGCCAACCCCGCCCTGCCGGGAGGGGGCTTTCTCGGCGAGTCCAAGAGCGCCATCCTCGACCGGCTCCCCGCCGACGCGGTGGCCCCCTACCGCCTGCTGCCCGCCGAAGGCGACCGCGCCGCCGAGCTCGCCGCCTTCCTGGCCGAGCGCGACGGGCGGCTGCCGGTGGTGCTCAAGCCGGACGTGGGTCAACGCGGCGCGGGCGTCCACGTGGTGCGCACGCTGGAGAAGGCGCACGAGGTCCTCGAGAGCTGCGACGCCGACCTGCTGGTCCAGGAGTACGTCGCGGGAGCGGAGTTCGGAGTGTTCTACGTGCGCCCCCCGGAGCGGGAGAGCGGCACCGTCTTCTCCATCACCCGCAAGCTGCTGCCGGAGGTGACGGGCGACGGCCGGCGCACCTTGGAGGAGCTCATTTTGGCGGACCCGCGGGCGGTCGCGCTGGCGCGCAGCTATCTCGCCGGGCTGGGCGATCGCGCCCTCCGGGTGCCGGCGCCGGGCGAGCGGGTGCGCATCACCGAGCTCGGCACCCACTGCCGCGGCGCCATCTTCCTCGACGGCTCCCACCTGGCCACTCCGGCCCTGGC
This sequence comes from Thermoanaerobaculia bacterium, assembly GCA_033720955.1. Lineage (GTDB taxonomy): Bacteria > Acidobacteriota > Thermoanaerobaculia > Multivoradales > JAHEKO01 > JAWWBN01. The sequence goes on from JAWWBN010000139.1 coordinate 4,786, forward strand.
GCGACGGCTGGACGAGATCAGCCGTCCGTTCGAGGGCTTCCACTTCGGTCGCTACGACCTCCGGGCGCCCTCCGAAGAGGCGCTGACCGAAGGCCGGGGTCTCGTGGTGCTGGAGCTGAACGGCGTCTCGAGCGAGGCCACCCACATCTACGACCCGAAGCACTCCTTGATCCACGCCTACCGGGTGCTCTTCCGGCAGTGGCGGCTGGCCTTCGAGATCGGCCGGGCGAACCGCGCCCGGGGCGCTGAGCCGGAGCGCTTCTGGCCCATGCTGGCCACCCTCTGGGGGCGCCGGCTGGACGGCGGCTAGAGCCCGGCGGCCGCGGCGAAGGCCGCGCCGCGCTCGCGGTAGTCGCGGAAGCGCCCGAAGCTGGCGGCGGCGGGCGACAGGAGCACCACCCCGCCCTTCGGGGTCTCGCGGCGGGCGATCTCCACCGCCTCCTCGAGGCCGGCGGCCTCGAAGAGCGCCGGGCGCGCCGGGGAGTCCACCCGTTGGAGCTCGGCGCGCAGCGCCGCCGCGACCCGGGCCCCGCTCTCCGGCAGACAGATCACCGCCTGCACGGGCGCGGCCACCAGGCGGGCGGCGAGGCCGCCGTACTCCACCCCGCGGTCGTGTCCGCCCACCAGCACGGTGACGGGCCGGCCGGCGAAGGCGGCCACCGCCGCCACAGTGGCCTCGGGGATGGTCGAGAGGCTGTCGTCCACCCAGAGCAGCCCGTCGCGCTCCCCCAGCCGCTGCAGCCGGTGCGGGAGGGGGCGGTGCTCGCCCAGCGCCTCCAGACAGGGGTCCGTGGCCGCTCCGAGGGCCCGGGCGGCGGCCAGCGCGGCGCAGGCGTTGACCAGGTCGTGCTCCCCCGACAGCGGCAGCTCGCCGAGCGACGCCAGCCGCCGCCCGCCGTCCCAGAGGGCGCCGTCGCAGGAGTGAAGGCCGGCCGGATCGTTGAAAAAGACCGGATCGTGGAAGAGGTCCAGCCGCTCCCGGATCCGCCGGTCGGCGCGGTTGATCACCGCGGCCCCCGGCGGCAGGCCGCCAAAGGGGCGCAGCTTGTCGGCGAAGTACCTCTCCTCCCCGCCGTGCCAGGTCAGGTGCTCGGGGTAGAGGTTCAGCAGCACCCCCAGGTCGGCGGTGGCGTCGAGGTCGGCGGCCTGGTAGCTCGACAGCTCGAGCACCCAGACCTCGGGCCGCGGCTCGAGGTCGTCGGCGGCGAGGGGCGGGCGCCCGATGTTGCCGACCGCGGCGGCGGGGATCCCCGCGCGGACGAGCATCGCCGCGAGCATCGAGACGGTGGTGGACTTGCCCTTGGTCCCGGTGACGAAGGCCACCCGGCCGCGGGGCGGCAGGTCGAACCAGAGCTGGGTCGCCGAGGTCACCGTCAGCCCGGCGGAGCGAGCCGCCACGATCTCGGGGCGATAGAGGCTTACGCCGGGGGACTTGACGATCAGATCGTAGCCGCCGAGCGACGCGGGTCGCGCGGCGCCGGCGAGCACCCGGACGTCGTCCCACCCAGCCAGGAGCCGGCGCGCCGCGGCCTCCTCGCCGGCGTCGTCCAGGAGGACCTCGAAGCGCGCCCCCGGCACCCACCGGCGGAGATGGTCGAGGGCGGCCCGCCCCTCCCGGCCCAGCCCCCAGATGCCGATCCGGCCGCCGGCCAGGCCCGCCAGCCGCTGGGGAGAGAGGGGCGCCACGGCCGACGCCTCAGGCTCCGACCCGCCGCTCGAGAAGCGCCAGGAGGCGGTCCCTGTCGTCGAGCGCCGTCGAGAGGAGCCGCCCCACGACCTCGGCGTGCCGGCGCGGGATCCGGTGCTCGGAGGAGGGTGTGAGCACCCGCCGCACCAGGTCCTGCGGGTCGCCGCTGCGCTCGCGCACGGGCGGCGCCAGACGCCGCACGACGAGGTCGTCCCGCCACTCGGGCCGTGCCGCCGCCAGCAGCAGGGCCGCCGACGACTCCTCCTCGTCGCCCACGCACTCGAGCGGCCGGTGCCCCTCGAGCCCGGCCAGCCGGCGGTAGCCGGGGAGCTGCGCCTCGTCGTCGAGCAGGCGGGCGCCGAAGATCGCCGTGAGCTCGGCCGGACCGAGAAAGGGCGTCAGGGCGAGAAAGACGAAACGGCACTTGGGGCAGTCGCCGCACCAGGCGCCGGCGCGCTCCCTGGGCGCCAGCCGGTAGGCGGCGTTGCAGCTCCGGAAGACGGCGTGGTAGGCGCGGTGGCGGGCGAAGAGACCGGCGATGGAGAGCTCCGAGAAGGGGCGCAGGAGCGAGAAGTAGGAGAACCCCGGCAGCGCTCCCGCGGAGATCAGACGGTCGGCTGCCGCCTCGAAGCGCAGGCTCTTGCTGAACTCGTGGTTGACCGGGTGACCGGCGAAGACCAGGTCGGGCGCGTCGGCGGAGCGCTCGTTGGAGAGCGCCGCGGCGTCGAAGCCCAGAAGCGGCGCCGCGGCAGCCAGGGTGAAGGCGATGACCGCCGACACCGGAACGTGGCCGTTGAGCGCACCGCGCCGGTTCAGCTCCAACAGCCGTGGACAGATCCTCCGCTCCACCACCCGGAGCTCGCGGCCCGCCGTCTCCGCCGTGCGCCGGATGGGCCGGTAGCCACCGACCGCCACCGCCACCAGCGGCTCGCCGGCGCCCGCCAGCGCCTCGAGCGTCACCACCGAGTCCTTGCCGCCCCCGATCGGCACCGCGGTGACGCGGGGCAGCTCCACCGGTGGCGGCGGCGGCGGCTCCGCGGCGGACGACGACGGAAAGACGATGCCGTCGAGCAGCGCGGGCAGCCGGTTGCGGTAGGCGAACTCGGCCAGGCCGCGCCGGTAGAGCTCGCCGAAGAACTCTGCCTCCGCCGCCGCGACGGCCCCCGTCTCCACCGAGATCTCGGGCGGCGCCGCCGCCTTGAAGTAGCTGACCCCGGCCGCCAGGTGCAGGTAGCGCAGACAGCGGTCGAGAGCCGCCCGGCCGGCGGCGTCGAACGGCCCGGGAGGCCCGGGGAAGACGAGCTCCTCGCGAAAGCGGTGGGTGTCGTCGAAGCCGTACTCGAGCCGCGCCGTCGCCGTCTCGAAGTCGAAGCCGTAGCCCAGGAACCGGAAGCGCCGCACCCGCCCCGGCTCGAACCGGGCGGCGCTCATCCGCGCCCTTCCGGAAGCTCGCCGGCGATGCCGAGGAAGACGACCCCGGCCCGGAAGACGGCCCGCGCCTCCCCGTCGCCTGCGGTGGGGCGGCTGCCGTCGAACCGGCACCAGCGCACGAGTCCCGAGATCCGGACCAGCAGCTCCGGCGGCTGTCCGATCACGAAGTAGGTTCGCGCCCCCACCGTCAGAGCCCGATCGGTCTCGATCCGCATGCCGCCGCGGCCGATGTCGAGCACCTCGCCGCGCACCGGCGACACCAGGTTGACGCGGCGCACCAGCCGGCGCTCGGCCCGCCGGCGCTCGACGGAAGCGCCGCTGGCGTCTCTGGGCCGCACCCTAGCCGCTCCCCTCCGGCTTGGGCGGCCACGGGAAGAAGGCGCTGGTGCGCCGCTGATAGTCGCGGTAGGCCGGCTTGGTCTTCGACAGGTCGCTCTCCAGCAGGCTGACGCCGGACACCTCGAGCAGCAGGAAGGTCATCAGCAGCGGCCCGAAGAAGGTCCAGCCGGCGCCCGGCACCGAGACCGCGATCAGGAAGATCCCCCACCAGACGCAGGCGTCGCCGAAGTAGTTCGGGTGTCGGGTGTAGCGCCAGAGCCCGGTGTCGAGGACACGGCCGCGGTTCCCGGGGTCCGACCTGAACCGCGCGAGCTGGGCGTCGCCGACCGTCTCGAAGAGAACCCCCACCAGCCAGAGCGCGCCGCCCGCCAGATCGAGCCAGCCCAGCTCGGGGGCGGCCCGCTGCGCGGCGAGAAGGGGCGCCGAGACCACCCAGATCAAGGCCGCCTGGAGCCAGAACACGGTGAAGAGGCTTTTCCAGGCGAACCCGGGGCTCTGCGCCTCGCGCATCGCCGTGTACCGCCGGTCCTCCCCCTTGCCGTGGCTGCGCGCCAGAAGGTGGAGGGCGAGCCGCAGCCCCCAGGCGGTGACCAGGAGCGCCAGCAGCGCTCCTCGCAGCCCGCCGCCGCCGACGGAGAGGTGGTAGAGCCAGGCCACGACGACGAAGCCGGGGCCCCACGCCGGATCGGCGATGCTGGCGTCGCGCCGGGCCAGGCTCACCAGCCAGAGCAGGGTCCAGAGAGCGACCAGCGTCGCGAGGGCGAGGAGGGCGGCCTTCCCGGGCGGCATGGCGTCTATTCTGGCATCCGCGGCGGCGGGCCGGGAGGACGCCGCCAGTGGGACCTCGGCACCGCCCCCTGCAGCGCGTCGGCGACAAGCTGCCAGGCCAGCACCGGTCCGGGCCCAGCCGGCCGCGGCTCGGTTGCAGGCCCTCGGCCGAGATGCGAGGATCGAGCGCCGGCTCGTCGGGCACCTCGCCCGGCGCCAGCTCGGCGATGAGAAACGACAGCACCGACCCCTCGAGCAGGTGCAGCAGAGAGTGGAAGAGCCGGGCCGCGACACGGCGCATCGCCGGCGCCGCTCCAGCCGGCTCCCGGGAGGCCGCCTTCGGCGCTGACGCCGCCGCCGGCGGCCCGCCGGCCTGGGACGTGGTGGTGGTCGGCGCCGGCCCCGGCGGTGCGGTCTGCGCCCTCGAGCTGGCCCGCGGCGGCGCCCGGGTGGCCCTGGTGGACCGGAATGCGCCGCCCCGGTACAAGACCTGCGGCGGCGGCCTGATCTGGCGGGCCCGGCGGGCCCTGGAGCGGGACCTCGGAATCGACCTGACCCCGGTGGTCGAGAGGGAGACCCACACCGCCGATCTCCAATACGCCCTCCCTCGTGGCCTGACCGCCATGGGCGACATTCTCGGCCTCTCCGACGGAAGCATTCTCCTGGCCCATGCCGATACGGCCGATCGCCGCCTACTCTACTTCAACCCCGACGGCTCCCTCCGGTGGGAACGCTCCTACGAGGAATTTATCACCACTTCGGTGCAGTTGATCGAGCAAAACGGCCGACTCTACCTGACCAACATCGACACCGGCACCCAAAACGACAATGGTGCCCAAAGCGACACCTTCTCCATCTATGCCATCAACCCGACCGACGCCAGCCTGACCGAGATCTTTTACGGAGGCTCTCGCTCCAGCAACCTCCGCGAGACCTGGATCCTCGCGACCGAAAACTACCTTATCATCAACATCGAAGGCGGCCTCATGCTGGCATTCGATCCCA